>NZ_CAWOOJ010000014.1:329534-365800 GCF_963883145.1 Escherichia sp. E4385 | reverse complement strand
TTTTTATTCCTTCCAGAGTAGCCGCGCCCAGACCGCCCGCATTGTTGACCATGACGCGGGTACTACCGGAAGTATCACCTTTTACGATGAGTTTATCCGTTATGGAATTATCATCGCCTAATACAGTATGCATGACTAGCAGGCCATCATTGGCAGCATAGTTGCCGTTAATGGTCAGCGTGGTCGGCGTGAACTCGTGACCCTGTTCATACGAAGACAACGTTGCTGTTCCAGCCAGCGCCAGAGTATTTAATGTTTGCGAATAAGTGTTTAAATCGAGATGGCCTTCACTGTCGACGATATAATCGGAGTTTGGGCTGAAGGTATCAACCGTGCCAGCGCGCAGACTTCCGTTGCTAATATAAGTATTACCGGTATAGATATTCGCGCCGGATAATGTGGTTGTCCCGGAACCTACCTGGTTAACCTGGCCTTTACCGTCTATGTATGAGGTCAGAACAAAATCAGCGTTGGTGTGATTAAAGTTTAATATTGAAGTGGTTGACGCATTTGTCCCCCCTAAATAAATTCGGGGAGTATTAATTGAACCAGCAGGTTGCGCAGACTCACCTTGCGCACCTCCAATATTTAATATTCCTGTTCCGTTAGAGGAGACACCAACCCAGATATATGAATTCGCATTGATTACACCATCGTTGCTGACAGTGAGAACTCCGGTAGTATCAGAAGTAGAAGATGTGTTATATCCGCCAAGAAGTATATTTGGGGCATTCACTGTTGAATTTTTATCGGCGACCTGAACTTCTCCATAACTACTCTGGTTAGCTGACAGAGAAGAATGGGCGTCAACATACCCAATATTCAGTTGAGTCAGGGAAGTGAGTGTACCGCCGTTAGTAACAGATACTTTCCCTGTTCCCTGATCGCCAACAATAGCAATGTTAGAGGTGACTGATGAGCTTTCCCCATCAATAACCAACGTCCCCCTGGCGTCACCATAAAACTCACCAACTCTTATTGATTGCAGGCCACTTATCTTACTACCTTCTAACACGTATAACGTACCGGAGCCTTCGTTAGTGCCTAAAAAAATATTGGAGGCAGGGGTGTCGAACTGCCAGTTGGTATGGTTTGTTAAAGTAATGGAGCCTTCAGCATTATTACCAATGCTGGCTGATGAAGTGGTAAGTGAAAGATTATCAATGAGTAATGAACCATTAGAGTCTTCACCTACTTTTAATGAGTTAAAATGCTCCCATCCGGGATCGTAGCCTTCTGACGCAATGAGTTTTATCTCTTCATTATTATTAATGATAACATTACTATCTGAATTTGTAGGTGGGGTGATAGCCAAGGATACTGGCGTAAATAATATGGTGGAAATGGCTATCGCCCGTGTTGATAAGCTTTTTTTTGCTGATTTCATATCACTCACTTTTATCCTTAAAAATTAAATGGCAAGATGTTTTTTATTGCACTGTTTTCTTCCTGACGCCTTGTCAGGCACAAACATGCAAGTTACTAAATAAGAATATATGTAATATTAGGTGTAATAAATTTATTAAAGTGTTAGTTGTTCATTGCATTGATTGGTTTTAGTGGTTTGTAAGTTGTGTTAATGCGGGTTTTTTTATGTCGTTTAGAAAAAATAAATCTAATAATCCTAAACTTTATGTAAGTGAAATAAAGAAAAAGTATGGAAATCACATCAATATATGGTTGGTGGTTTCTTGTTCAGAAAAGTAATGTGGCTCATGTGAATTTTATATTGGATTTTAGCGAATGAAGGAATTTGAGATTTTTATGAAAATTAATTTAAGGAACACCTGCGATAATTGTAGTAAGCGTTATTAAACAACAGGGAGAATGTGGCTATCGTTGAGAAAAATACAAATATATTCTCTTTTCCTATAGATTTTTCCTAACCGCTGAACTACTTATTAATCAACCCTGATGATGACTGTTAGCTTCAGGGCATTGGCCAATCACACATTATGGAGTTCATCGATGAAAACTGGAACTAAGCTCTTAGTTGGTGCGTTAGCTTTTGTTGTCACAAATGTCTATGCCGCTGAATTGATGACCAAAGCGGAATTTGAAAAAGTTGAATCGCAATATGAAAAAATAGGTGATATTTCAACCAGTAATGAAATGTCGACCGCAGATGCAAAAGAAGATCTGATCAAAAAAGCGGATGAAAAAGGTGCGGATGTGTTGGTTCTGACCTCCGGTCAGACTGACAATAAGATCCACGGCACGGCAGATCTTTATAAGAAGAAGTAATTCTGAAGCTCATGTAAACAAACCCGATGCGCACGTCTATCGGTGAACGGAATATATTGAAATTCATGTTTTTGTCGGCCGGATAAGGCGTTAACGCCGCATCCGGCAATTTAATTTTTTAGCCGCCGCCAGAACGTCGTCCGGCTGATGCCTAAATAATTCGCTGCTGCTGTTTTATCACCATTAAATTTGTCCAGTGCCTGTAGTGGTGTCAGCAAGGGTGGGGCGATGACGTTACCCGATTTTTGTGTCAGCTCTGGCAATAATTGCTGCAAAAATTGCGGCGTTAAATCTGGCGTCGGTTCCACACTTAAAAACAGCGCCAGTCGCTCCATCATATTACGCAGTTCACGAATATTGCCCGGCCAGTCGTAGCGCAACAGCACAGTTTCGCTTGCCTGTAATCCCTGGCGTAATGCGGCAGAAAACGGGGCGGAGAGCGCCGCCAGAGACACTTTCAGAAAGCTTTCCGCCAGTGGCAGAATATCCGCCACCCGCTCACGCAGTGGTGGCAGTTGCAGGCGTAAAATGCTCAGCCGATAAAACAGGTCACGGCGAAACTGCCCTTGCCGCATATCTTCTTCCAGATTGCAGTGAGTGGCGCTAATGACCCGCACATCCACCGGAACAGGCTGATGCCCGCCGACGCGGGTGACCTCTTTTTCTTCCAGTACTCGTAACAGACGAGTCTGCAACGGCAGCGGCATTTCGCCTATCTCATCCAGAAACAGCGTGCCGCCGTGGGCGATTTCAAACAGCCCGGCGCGACCTCCGCGTCGCGAGCCGGTAAACGCCCCTTCCTCATAGCCAAACAGCTCCGCTTCCAGCAGCGATTCGGCAATCGCCCCGCAGTTGACGGCAACAAACGGATGCGACTTTTTGCCCTGTCGCGCATCGTGGCGGGCAAAATATTCCCGATGAATCGCCTGGGCCGCCAACTCTTTGCCCGTTCCCGTTTCCCCCTCAATCAACACCGCTGCACTGGAACGGGCATACAGCAAAATAGTCTGCCGTACCTGTTCCATCTGTGGTGATTGACCGAGCATATCGCCCAGCACGTAACGAGTACGCAGGGCGTTACGGGTGGCATCGTGAGTGTTATGGCGTAACGACATGCGCGTCATATCCAGCGCATCGCTGAACGCCTGGCGCACGGTGGCGGCGGAATAGATAAAAATTCCGGTCATTCCGGCTTCTTCTGCCAGATCGGTAATCAGCCCTGCGCCGACCACCGCTTCGGTGCCGTTGGCTTTCAGCTCGTTAATCTGCCCGCGCGCATCTTCTTCGGTAATGTAGCTACGTTGGTCGAGGCGCAAATTAAAGGTTTTTTGAAACGCCACCAGCGCCGGAATAGTTTCCTGATAGGTGACAACGCCGATAGAAGAGGTGAGTTTTCCGGCTTTTGCCAGTGCCTGTAACACATCGTAGCCGCTCGGCTTAATCAGAATCACCGGCACTGACAGGCGGCTTTTCAGGTACGCGCCGTTAGAGCCAGCAGCGATGATGGCGTCGCAGCGTTCGCTAGCCAGTTTCTTGCGGATGTAGGTCACCGCTTTTTCAAAGCCAAGCTGGATAGGGGTGATATTCGCCAGGTGATCAAACTCGAGGCTGATATCGCGAAACAGCTCGAACAAGCGCGTTACAGATACCGTCCAGATAACCGGTTTGTCGTCATTCAGCCGTGGTGGATGTGCCATAGCGCACCGCAAAGTTAAGAAACCGAATATTGGGTTTAGTCTTGTTTCATAATTGTTGCAATGAAACGCGGTGAAACATTGTCTGAAACGTTAACTGAAACGCATATTTGCGGATTATTTCATGAGTTTATCTCTAACAAATTGAAATCAACCATTTAATTTTATTCAGGCAATTGTGGCACACCCCTTGCTTTGTCTTTATCAACGCAAATAACAAGTTGATAACAAAGGATGGGCTATGTCTCTACACTCTCCAGGTAAAGCGTTTCGCGCTGCACTAAGCAAAGAAACCCCGTTGCAAATTGTCGGCACCATTAACGCTAACCATGCGCTGCTGGCACAGCGTGCCGGGTATCAGGCGATTTATCTCTCCGGCGGTGGCGTGGCGGCAGGTTCACTGGGGCTGCCCGATCTCGGTATTTCTACCCTTGATGATGTGCTGACCGATATTCGTCGTATCACCGACGTTTGTTCGCTGCCGCTGCTGGTGGATGCGGATATCGGTTTTGGCTCTTCGGCTTTTAACGTGGCGCGTACGGTGAAATCGATGATTAAAGCGGGCGCGGCGGGATTGCATATTGAAGATCAAGTTGGTGCGAAACGCTGCGGCCATCGCCCGAACAAAGCGATCGTCTCGAAAGAAGAGATGGTGGATCGGATCCGCGCAGCGGTGGATGCGAAAACCGATCCTGATTTTGTGATCATGGCGCGCACTGATGCGCTGGCGGTTGAAGGGCTGGATGCCGCGATCGAACGCGCGCAGGCCTACGTTGACGCCGGTGCCGAGATGTTGTTCCCGGAGGCGATTACCGAACTCGCCATGTACCGCCAGTTTGCCGATGCGGTGCAGGTGCCGATCCTCGCCAACATTACCGAATTTGGCGCCACGCCGCTGTTTACTACCGATGAATTACGCAGCGCCCATGTGGCGATGGCGCTGTACCCGCTTTCAGCGTTCCGCGCCATGAACCGCGCCGCTGAACATGTCTACAACGTCCTGCGCCAGGAAGGCACGCAGAAAAGCGTCATCGACACCATGCAGACCCGCAACGAGCTGTACGAAAGCATCAACTACTACCAGTACGAAGAGAAGCTCGACGACCTGTTTGCCCGTAATCAGGCGAAATAAAACACAACGAAAAATATCTCGACCCTACAAATGACGAGGACAATATGAGCGACACAACGATCCTGCAAAACAGTACCCATGTCATTAAACCGAAAAAATCGGTAGCACTTTCTGGCGTTCCGGCGGGCAATACGGCGCTCTGCACCGTGGGTAAAAGTGGCAATGACTTGCATTACCGTGGTTACGATATTCTTGATCTGGCGGAACATTGCGAATTTGAAGAAGTGGCGCATCTGCTGATCCACGGCAAACTGCCGACCCGTGACGAACTCGCCGCCTACAAAACGAAACTGAAAGCCCTGCGCGGTTTACCGGCTAACGTGCGTACTGTGCTGGAAGCCTTACCAGCGGCGTCGCACCCGATGGATGTTATGCGCACCGGCGTTTCCGCGCTCGGCTGCACACTGCCGGAAAAAGAGGGACATACCGTTTCTGGCGCGCGAGATATTGCCGACAAACTGCTGGCGTCACTTAGCTCGATTCTTCTCTACTGGTATCACTACAGCCACAACGGCGAACGTATCCAGCCGGAAACCGATGACGACTCCATCGGTGGTCACTTCTTGCATCTGCTGCATGGCGAAAAGCCATCGCAAAGCTGGGAAAAGGCGATGCATATTTCGCTGGTGCTGTACGCCGAACACGAGTTTAACGCCTCCACCTTTACCAGTCGGGTGATTGCGGGCACTGGCTCTGATATGTATTCCGCGATTATTGGCGCGATTGGCGCACTGCGCGGGCCGAAACACGGCGGAGCGAATGAAGTGTCGCTGGAGATCCAGCAACGCTACGAAACGCCGGACGAAGCCGAAGCCGATATCCGCAAGCGGGTGGAAAACAAAGAAGTGGTCATTGGTTTTGGTCATCCGGTTTATACCATCGCCGACCCGCGTCATCAGGTGATCAAACGCGTGGCGAAGCAGCTCTCGCAGGAAGGCGGCTCGCTGAAGATGTACAACATCGCCGATCGTCTGGAAACGGTGATGTGGGAGACGAAAAAGATGTTCCCCAATCTCGACTGGTTCTCCGCTGTTTCCTACAACATGATGGGCGTTCCCACCGAGATGTTCACACCACTGTTTGTTATCGCCCGCGTCACCGGCTGGGCGGCGCACATTATCGAACAACGTCAGGACAACAAAATTATCCGTCCTTCCGCCAATTATGTTGGACCGGAAGACCGCCCGTTTGTCGCGCTGGATAAGCGCCAGTAAACCTCTACGAATAACAATAAGGAAACGTACCCAATGTCAGCTCAAATCAACAACATCCGCCCGGAATTTGATCGTGAAATCGTTGATATCGTCGATTACGTGATGAACTACGAAATCAGCTCCAGAGTGGCCTACGACACCGCTCATTACTGCCTGCTCGACACTCTCGGCTGCGGTCTGGAAGCTCTCGAATACCCGGCCTGTAAAAAACTGCTGGGGCCAATTGTCCCCGGCACCGTCGTACCTAACGGCGTGCGCGTCCCCGGAACTCAGTTCCAGCTCGACCCCGTCCAGGCGGCATTTAACATCGGCGCGATGATCCGTTGGCTCGATTTCAACGATACCTGGCTGGCGGCGGAGTGGGGCCATCCTTCCGACAACCTCGGCGGCATTCTGGCAACGGCAGACTGGCTTTCACGTAACGCGGTCGCCAGCGGCAAAGCCCCGTTAACCATGAAACAGGTGCTGACCGGAATGATTAAGGCCCATGAAATTCAGGGCTGCATTGCGCTGGAAAACTCCTTTAATCGCGTCGGCCTCGACCACGTTCTGTTAGTGAAAGTGGCTTCCACCGCCGTGGTTGCCGAAATGCTCGGCCTGACCCGCGAGGAAATTCTCAACGCCGTTTCGCTGGCGTGGGTAGACGGTCAGTCACTGCGCACCTATCGCCATGCGCCGAACACCGGCACGCGTAAATCCTGGGCGGCGGGCGATGCTACCTCCCGCGCGGTACGTCTGGCACTGATGGCGAAAACGGGCGAAATGGGTTATCCGTCAGCCCTGACCGCGCCGGTGTGGGGCTTCTACGACGTCTCCTTTAAAGGCGAGTCGTTCCGCTTCCAGCGCCCGTACGGTTCTTACGTGATGGAAAATGTGCTGTTCAAAATCTCCTTCCCGGCGGAGTTCCACTCCCAGACGGCCGTTGAAGCAGCGATGACGCTCTATGAACAGATGCAGGCAGCAGGCAAAACGGCGGCGGATATCGAAAAAGTGACCATTCGTACCCACGAAGCCTGTATTCGCATCATCGACAAAAAAGGGCCGCTCAATAACCCGGCGGATCGCGATCACTGCATTCAGTACATGGTGGCGATCCCGCTGCTATTCGGGCGCTTAACGGCGGCAGATTACGAAGACAAGGTTGCGCAAGATAAACGCATCGACGCCCTGCGCGAGAAGATCAATTGCTTTGAAGATCCGTCATTTACCGCTGACTACCACGACCCGGAAAAACGCGCCATCGCCAATGCCATAACCCTTGAGTTCACCGACGGCACGCGCTTTGAAGAAGTGGTGGTGGAGTACCCCATTGGTCATGCCCGTCGCCGTCAGGACGGTATTCCGAAACTGGTCGATAAATTCAAAATCAATCTCGCGCGCCAGTTCCCGACTCGCCAGCAGCAGCGCATTCTGGAGGTTTCTCTCGACAGAACTCGCCTCGAACAGATGCCGGTCAATGAGTATCTCGACCTGTACGTCATTTAAGTAAACGGCGGTAAGGCGTAAGTTCAACAGGAGAGCATTATGTCTTTTAGCGAATTTTATCAGCGTTCGATTAACGAACCGGAGCAGTTCTGGGCCGAGCAGGCCCGGCGTATTGACTGGCAGACGCCCTTTACGCAAACGCTCGATCACAGCAATCCGCCGTTTGCCCGTTGGTTTTGTGAAGGCCGAACCAACTTGTGCCATAACGCTATCGACCGCTGGCTGGAGAAACAGCCAGAGGCGCTGGCATTGATTGCCGTCTCTTCGGAAACAGAAGAAGAGCGCACCTTTACCTTTCGCCAGTTGCATGACGAAGTGAACGCGGTGGCGTCAATGCTGCGCTCGCTGGGCGTGCAGCGTGGCGATCGGGTGCTGGTGTATATGCCGATGATTGCCGAAGCGCATATTACCCTGCTGGCCTGCGCGCGCATTGGTGCTATTCACTCGGTGGTGTTTGGTGGATTTGCTTCGCACAGCGTGGCGGCGCGAATTGATGACGCTAAACCGGTGCTGATTGTCTCGGCAGATGCCGGAGCGCGCGGTGGCAAAATCATTCCCTATAAAAAATTGCTCGACGATGCGATAAGTCAGGCACAGCATCAGCCGCGCCACGTTTTGCTGGTGGATCGCGGGCTGGCGAAAATGCCGCGTGTTAGTGGGCGGGATGTCGATTTCGCGTCGTTGCGCCATCAACACATCGGCGTGCGGGTGCCGGTGGCGTGGCTGGAATCCAACGAAATCTCCTGCATTCTCTACACCTCCGGCACGACCGGTAAACCTAAAGGCGTGCAGCGTGACGTCGGCGGTTATGCGGTGGCGCTGGCGACCTCGATGGACACCATTTTTGGCGGCAAAGCGGGCGGCGTGTTCTTTTGCGCCTCGGATATCGGCTGGGTGGTTGGGCATTCGTATATCGTCTACGCGCCGCTGTTGGCGGGGATGGCGACCATTGTTTACGAAGGATTGCCGACCTGGCCGGACTGCGGTGTGTGGTGGAAAATCGTCGAGAAATATCAGGTTAGCCGCATGTTCTCAGCGCCGACCGCTATTCGCGTGCTGAAAAAATTCCCTACCGCCGAAATTCGCAAACACGATCTCTCGTCGCTGGAAGTTCTCTATCTGGCTGGAGAACCGCTGGACGAGCCGACCGCCAGTTGGGTGAGCAATACGCTGGATGTGCCGGTCATCGACAACTACTGGCAGACCGAATCCGGCTGGCCGATTATGGCGATTGCTCGCGGTCTGGATGACAGGCCGACGCGTCTGGGAAGCCCTGGTGTGCCGATGTATGGCTACAACGTGCAGTTGCTCAATGAAGTCACCGGCGAACCGTGCGGCGTCAATGAGAAAGGGATGCTGGTGGTGGAAGGGCCGCTGCCGCCGGGCTGTATTCAAACCATCTGGGGCGACGACGACCGCTTTGTGAAGACTTACTGGTCGTTGTTTTCCCGCCCGGTGTACGCCACCTTTGACTGGGGCATCCGCGATGCTGACGGTTATCACTTTATTCTCGGGCGCACTGATGACGTGATTAACGTTGCCGGACATCGGCTGGGGACGCGTGAGATTGAGGAGAGTATCTCCAGTCATCCTGGCGTTGCCGAAGTGGCGGTGGTTGGGGTGAAAGATGCGCTGAAAGGGCAGGTAGCGGTGGCGTTTGTCATTCCGAAAGAGAGCGATAGCCTGGAAGATCGCGAGGTGGCGCACTCGCAAGAGAAGGCGATTATGGCGCTGGTGGACAGCCAGATTGGCAACTTTGGCCGCCCGGCGCACGTCTGGTTTGTCTCGCAATTGCCGAAAACGCGATCCGGAAAAATGCTGCGCCGCACGATCCAGGCGATTTGCGAAGGACGCGATCCTGGGGATCTGACGACCATTGATGATCCTGCGTCGTTGGATCAGATCCGCCAGGCGATGGAAGAGTAAGTTATTGTCGGATGCGTCGTGTGGCGCATCCGACACCGTGCGCAGATGCCTGATGCGACGCTGACGCGTCTTATCATGCCTACCCACTGTTTTTACACAGATAAGTTTTCCCCCACCTTTTCGCACTCATTCATATAAAAAATATATTTCCCCACGAAAACGATTGCTTTTTATCTTCAGATGAATAGAATGCGGCGGATTTTTTGGGTTTCAAACAGCAAACGGAGGAATTTCGTGTCGCAAGATAACAACTTTAGCCAGGGGCCAGTCCCGCAGTCGGCGCGGAAAGGGGTATTGGCATTGACGTTCGTCATGCTGGGATTAACCTTCTTTTCCGCCAGTATGTGGACCGGCGGCACTCTCGGAACCGGTCTTAGCTATCATGATTTCTTCCTCGCAGTCCTCATCGGTAATCTTCTCCTCGGTATTTACACTTCATTTCTTGGTTACATTGGCGCAAAAACCGGCCTGACCACTCATCTTCTTGCTCGTTTCTCGTTTGGTGTTAAAGGCTCATGGCTGCCTTCACTGCTGCTGGGAGGCACCCAGGTTGGCTGGTTTGGCGTTGGCGTGGCGATGTTTGCCATTCCGGTGGGCAAGGCAACCGGGCTGGATATTAATTTGCTGATTGCCGTCTCCGGTTTACTGATGACCGTCACCGTCTTCTTTGGCATTTCGGCGCTGACGGTTCTTTCGGTGATTGCGGTTCCGGCTATCGCCTGCCTTGGCGGTTATTCCGTGTGGCTGGCCGTTAACGGCATGGGCGGCCTGGACGCATTAAAAGCGGTCGTTCCCGCACAACCGTTAGATTTCAATGTCGCGCTGGCGCTGGTTGTGGGGTCATTTATCAGTGCGGGTACGCTCACCGCTGATTTTGTCCGCTTTGGTCGCAATGCCAAACTGGCGGTGCTGGTGGCGATGGTGGCCTTTTTCCTCGGCAACTCGTTGATGTTTATTTTCGGTGCAGCGGGCGCTGCGGCACTGGGCATGGCAGATATCTCTGATGTGATGATTGCTCAGGGCCTGCTGCTGCCTGCGATTGTGGTGCTGGGGCTGAATATCTGGACCACCAACGATAACGCGCTGTATGCGTCGGGTTTAGGTTTCGCCAACATTACCGGTATGTCGAGCAAAACCCTTTCGGTGATTAACGGTATTATCGGTACGGTCTGCGCATTATGGCTGTATAACAATTTTGTCGGCTGGCTGACCTTCCTTTCGGCAGCTATTCCTCCAGTGGGCGGCGTGATTATCGCTGACTATCTGATGAACCGTCGCCGCTATGAGCACTTTGCGACCACGCGTATGATGAGTGTCAATTGGGTGGCGATTCTGGCGGTCGCGCTGGGGATTGCCGCAGGCCACTGGTTACCGGGAATTGTTCCGGTCAACGCGGTATTAGGTGGCGCGCTGAGCTATCTGATCCTTAACCCGATTTTGAATCGTAAAACGACAGCTGCAATGACGCATGTGGAGGCTAACAGTGTCGAATAACGCTTTACAAACAATTAGTAACGCCCGGTTACCCGGCAAAGAGGGGCTGTGGCAGATTCATCTGCAGGACGGAAAAATCAGCGCCATTGACGCGCAATCCGGTGTGATGCCCATAACTGAAAACAGCCTGGATGCCGAACAAGGTTTAGTTTTACCGCCGTTTGTGGAGCCGCATATTCACCTGGACACCACGCAAACCGCCGGGCAACCGAACTGGAATCAGTCCGGCACGCTGTTTGAAGGCATTGAACGCTGGGCCGAGCGCAAAGCGTTATTAACTCATGACGATGTGAAACAACGCGCCTGGCAAACGCTGAAATGGCAGATTGCCAACGGTATTCAGCATGTGCGTACCCATGTCGATGTTTCGGATGCAACCCTGACTGCGCTGAAAGCAATGCTGGAAGTGAAGCAGGAAGTCGCGCCGTGGATTGATCTGCAAATCGTCGCTTTCCCGCAGGAAGGGATTTTGTCGTATCCCAACGGTGAAGCGTTGCTGGAAGAGGCGTTACGCTTAGGGGCAGACGTTGTTGGGGCGATTCCGCATTTTGAATTTACCCGTGAATACGGCGTGGAGTCGCTGCATAAAACCTTCGCTCTGGCGCAAAAATACGACCGTCTCATCGATGTTCACTGTGATGAGATCGATGACGAACAGTCACGCTTTGTCGAAACCGTTGCCGCCCTGGCGCACCGTGAAGGCATGGGCGCGCGAGTCACTGCCAGTCACACCACGGCAATGCACTCCTATAACGGGGCGTATACCTCACGCCTGTTCCGCTTGCTGAAAATGTCCGGTATTAACTTTGTCGCCAATCCGCTGGTCAATATTCATCTGCAAGGGCGTTTCGATACGTATCCAAAACGTCGCGGCATCACGCGCGTTAAAGAGATGCTGGAGTCTGGCATTAACGTCTGCTTTGGTCACGATGATGTCTTCGATCCGTGGTATCCGCTGGGAACGGCGAATATGCTGCAAGTGCTGCATATGGGGCTGCATGTTTGTCAGTTGATGGGCTACGGGCAAATTAATGATGGCCTGAATTTAATCACCCACCACAGCGCCAGGACGTTGAATTTGCAGGATTACGGCATTGCCGCCGGAAACAGCGCTAACCTGATTATCCTGCCGGCTGAAAATGGGTTTGACGCGCTGCGCCGTCAGGTTCCGGTACGTTATTCGGTACGTGGCGGTAAAGTGATCGCCAGTACACAACCGGCACAAACCACCGTGTATCTGGAGCAGCCAGAAGCCATCGATTACAAACGATAATCGACTGGGTTACAGCGAGCGTAGTTTATGCAGGATGCGGCGTGAACGCCTTGCACTGAACTCGTAGGCCTGATAAGCGTAGCGCATCAGGCAATTCCAGCCGCTGACCTGTGTCAGCGGCTACCGTGATTCATTCCCGCCAACATCCGCACATTTCTCCAATGCCATGTGCAAAAATGCCTTCGCGGCGGCTGTCTGCCAGCTGTAGTTTATGCCCGGATGCGGCGTGAACGCCTTGCACTGAACTCGTAGGCCTGATAAGCGTAGCGCATCAGGCAATTCCAGCCGCTGACCTGTGTCAGTGGCTACCGTGATTCATTCCCGCCAACATCCGCGTATTCTTCCAACGCCATGTGCAAAAATGCCTTCGCAGCGGCTGTCTGCCAGCTATTTTTCCGCCGCAACAAAACCGCCGTTCTCTCCAGTAGTGGCGGGGCAAGAGAAATCGCTTTAAGCCCATCATGTTGTGTGGCAATCGCCGCAGGCAGCAAGGTGGAAAGAGAAGTGCGGCGAATCAGCTCCAGAACCGCGCTAATTGAGTTCGCCTCTATCACCACCTGTGGATGCAGCCCCGCTTTCTCGCAGTAGTGGTCAATTTGCTCTCTGGTGGCAAATTCCGCGCTGAGCAGCACCAGTTTTTCATCATGCAAGCGACTCAATGCCACCTGTTCCTGGTCAGCCAGCGGATGATGTTTCGCCACCACCAACGCTAAACTTTCTGTCAGTAAAGGAATTGCCTCCAGCTCCGGCGAATGCACAGGCGCGAAGGCAATCCCAACGTCCAGCTCGTCGCGACAAAGCATATCTTCGATTTTCTCCTGCGACATTTCCTGTAGCTGGAGCGTGACGCCGGGGTAGCGCGCATAGAAATCCGCCATTAAGGGGCCGATAAAGTAGCTCGTAAAGGTGGGGGTGACGGCGATACGCAGCGATCCTCGCGTCAGATCGGCAACATCATGAATCGCCCGTTTACCCGCCCCCAGTTCCTGTAACGCCCGGCTGGCGTACTGTCGCCAGACTTCCCCCGCATCAGTGAGACGAATCGTTCGCCCGCTACGGTCAAACAGCGGCACGCCTAAACTCTCCTCTAACTGGCGAATCTGCTGGGAAAGCGCAGGCTGGGAGACGTGCAACGCACTGGCGGCACGGGTGAAGCTGCCATGTTCAGCCACGGCAAGAAAGTAATTGATATGTCGAGAGAGCATTCGCCAACCTATAAGTAAATCCAATAGAACTCATCATAAATGAGTCTTTTACCTTATGACAATCGGCGAGTAGTCTGCCTCTCATTCCAGAGACAGACAGAGGTTAACGGTGAAAGAGATTATTGATGGATTCCTTAAATTCCAGCGCGAGGCATTTCCTGAGCGGGAAGCCTTGTTTAAACAGCTGGCGACACAGCAAAGCCCGCGCACACTTTTTATCTCATGCTCCGATAGCCGTCTGGTCCCTGAGCTGGTGACGCAACGTGAACCCGGCGATCTGTTCGTTATTCGCAACGCGGGCAATATCGTCCCTTCCTACGGGCCGGAACCCGGTGGCGTTTCTGCTTCGGTGGAGTATGCCGTCGCTGCGCTTCGGGTATCTGACATTGTGATTTGTGGTCATTCCAACTGTGGCGCGATGACCGCCATTGCCAGCTGTCAGTGCATGGACCATATGCCTGCCGTCTCCCACTGGCTGCGTTATGCCGATTCTGCCCGCGTCGTTAATGAGGCGCGCCCGCATCCCGATTTACCGTCAAAAGCTGCGGCGATGGTACGTGAAAACGTCATTGCTCAGTTGGCTAATTTGCAAACTCATCCATCGGTGCGCCTGGCGCTCGAAGAGGGGCGGATCGCCCTGCACGGCTGGGTCTACGACATTGAAAGCGGCAGCATCGCAGCTTTTGACGGCGCAACCCGCCAGTTTGTGCCACTGGCAGCTAATCCTCGCGTTTGTGCCATACCGCTACGCCAACCGACCGCAGCGTAACCTTATTTTTAAACCATCAGGAGATCCACCATGATTCAGTCGCAAATTAACCGCAATATTCGTCTTGATCTTGCCGATGCCATTTTGCTCAGCAAAGCTAAAAAAGATCTCTCATTTGCCGAGATTGCCGATGGCACCGGTCTGGCAGAAGCCTTCGTAACCGCGGCTTTGCTGGGTCAGCAGGCGCTTCCTGCCGACGCCGCCCGCCTGGTCGGGGCGAAACTGGATCTCGACGAAGACGCCATTCTGTTATTACAGACGGTGCCACTGCGTGGCTGCATTGATGACCGTATTCCAACCGACCCAACGATGTATCGTTTCTATGAAATGTTGCAGGTGTACGGCACAACCCTGAAAGCGTTGGTTCATGAGAAGTTTGGCGATGGCATTATCAGCGCGATTAACTTCAAACTCGACGTTAAGAAAGTGGCGGACCCGGAGGGTGGCGAACGTGCGGTCATCACCTTAGATGGTAAATATCTGCCGACCAAACCGTTCTGACAGTCATGCGCGACCATCAAAAGACGTTCACGATGCTGCTGGTTCTGGTGCTGATTGGTCTTAATATGCGACCACTGCTCACCTCCGTCGGGCCACTGCTACCGCAATTGCGCCAGGCGAGCGGAATGAGCTTTAGCGTGGCTGCCCTGTTGACCGCTCTGCCGGTGGTCACCATGGGCGGGCTGGCACTGGCCGGAAGCTGGCTTCATCAGCATGTCAGTGAACGTCGCAGCGTCGCCATCAGTTTGTTGCTGATAGCCGTCGGTGCATTGATGCGTGAGCTTTACCCCCAAAGTGCGCTGCTGCTTAGCAGCGCACTGCTTGGTGGGGTGGGGATCGGTATCATTCAGGCGGTGATGCCTTCGGTGATTAAACGGCGGTTTCAGCAGCGCACGCCACTGGTGATGGGGCTGTGGTCCGCGGCTCTGATGGGCGGCGGTGGACTTGGTGCCGCCGTGACGCCCTGGTTAGTTCATCACAGCGAAACCTGGTATCAAACACTCGCCTGGTGGGCGCTGCCTGCCGTTGTTGCGCTCTTTGCCTGGTGGTGGCAAAGCGCCCGCGAGGTCGCCTCTTCTCACAAGACAACAACCACTCCGGTTCGCGTGGTATTCACTCCCCGCGCGTGGACGCTGGGCCTTTACTTCGGTCTGATTAACGGTGGTTACGCTAGCCTGATTGCCTGGTTACCCGCTTTCTATATTGAGATTGGTGCCAGCGCGCAGTACAGCGGTTCTTTGCTGGCGTTGATGACGCTTGGGCAAGCCGCAGGAGCATTGCTAATGCCTGCTATGGCTCGCCATCAGGACCGACGCAAACTGTTAATGCTGGCGCTGGTGTTACAACTGGTGGGTTTCTGCGGCTTTATCTGGCTGCCGCTGCAATTGCCGGTATTGTGGGCGATGGTGTGTGGTTTAGGTCTGGGCGGCGCGTTTCCGCTCTGTTTGCTGCTGGCGCTCGACCACTCTGTGCAACCGGCTATTGCTGGCAAGTTAGTGGCGTTTATGCAGGGGATTGGTTTTGTCATTGCCGGGCTTGCCCCCTGGTTTTCTGGCGTGCTGCGTAGTATCAGTGGCAATTACCTGATGGACTGGGCGTTTCATGCGCTATGCGTCGTTGGGCTGATGATCATAACCCTGCGCTTTGCACCAGCACGTTTTCCGCAGCTGTGGGTCAAAGAGGCATGATGAGACGCTTGTTCCTGCGCTTTGTTCATGCCGGATGCGGCCTACGTAGATCACTGAATTTGTAGGCCTGATAAGCGAAGCGCATCAGGCAATTTTTATAATTTAAAGTGACGATTCAACTTTGTAATCTTTGTAATAATATTGCTTATCCCGGTCGTTTATTTCGCGAATAACCCGACAAGGAACGCCAGCAGCCACGACGTTTGGTGGAATGTCTTTTGTGACGACACTACCCGCGCCAATAACAGAATTATCCCCGATGGTGACGCCTGGATTAATGACCACATGACTCCCGATCCAGACATTATTGCCAATCGTTATCGGAAAAGAGTACATCTCTCCGTTTTTTCTCAATTTATGGTGTACAGGGTGTCCCGTAACGGAAAGAGTAACGTTGGGTGCAATCAGTACGTTATCACCGATTGTTACCGTGTAGTCATCGACAATGGTTAAATTGAAATTTGCGTAAAAATTGCGGCCTATATGGATGTTGGAACCGTAAGAGAAATAGACTGGTGGTTCTATCCAGGCGTTTTCCCCTACTGTGGCAAACATTTCTTTAATCAGGCTTTCCCTTTTTTCAACTTCTGATGGATGCGAGTGATTAAACTCATACATTAACGTTTTCCCACGAAGTCTTTTTTCAGGTAAGCCTTCGCACATATCGGTAAATAGCTTGCCTGCTTTTATTCTTTCGGTCATTGGCATGTTCATTACGATCATTCCGTCCTGATATGTTGGTCGGATAAGGCGCTCGCGCCCCATCCGACATTAATTGCTTAAGCGACTTCATTCACCTGGCGACGCAGTAGAGAAAGCGGGCCGGGGCCGCTAAGTGTGAACACGGAAATCAAGGTGAAGCCCAGCGCCACCAGACCCAGCACCAGATAAGCACCCTGGAAACCGATGCTTTCATACATATTGCCCGCCAGTACAGACATAAAAATCATCGCCAGCTGCTTAAAGAAGCAGAAACAGACCAGATAAATCGTCGCTGAAAAACGCACTTCAAACTGGCTGGTAATATATTTAAAGCAGCCCACCAGCAGGAACGGTACTTCAAACATATGCAGCGTTTTCAGAATGACCACTTCCAGCGCTGAAGTGGCGAACGATGAGCCAATAATGCGTACAGACATAATAGTGCCAGCCAGCAGCAGGGCGTTTTTCCCACCGATGCGATTAATAATCAGCGGCGCAAAGAACATAATCGAGGCGTTAAGTAATTCGCCCATTGTCGTTACGTAGCCAAATACCCGCGTACCCTGTTCACTGGAGGTAAAAAACGAAGTAAAGAAATTAGCAAACTGTTGGTCAAAAACATCGTAGGTACAGGAAACGCCAATAACATAGAGCGACAAAGACCACAGTTTGGGCTGTCTGAACAATTCCAGTGCCAGCTTAAGGCTAAAAGCCGAATGGTTGGCGCCTACGGCATTGGCAACCGTGGCGGAAGAAGGGGCATCCGTTCTGGCAAAAAAGAGCAAAACGGCGAGGATGAGCGCACAGCCAGAACCCAGCCAGAAAACAAACTGGTTATTGATGGTGAACATGATGCCGACAATCGAGGCACACAGCGCCCAGCCAACACAGCCAAACATCCGCGCGCGACCAAATTCGAAATTACTGCGACGGCTGACTTTCTCGATAAATGCCTCTACTGCTGGCGCACCGGCGTTAAAACAAAAGCCAAGATAAATACCACCAACAATCGACCCTACTAAAATGTTGTACTGTAACAGCGGGCCGAAGATAAAAATAAAGAACGGCGCAAACATCACTAACATGCCGGTAATAATCCATAGCAGGTATTTGCGCAGCCCGAGTTTGTCAGAAAGCAGACCAAACAGTGGTTGAAATAACAGGGAGAACAGAGAAATAGCGGCAAAAATTATTCCGGTATCACTTTTGCTGATATGGTTGATGTCATGTAGCCAAATCGGGAAAAACGGGAAATAGGCACCCATGATAAAAAAGTAAAAGAAAAAGAATAAGCCGAACATCCAAAAGTTTGTGTTTTTTAAATAGAACATAATGGATTTCCTTACGCTAAATACGGGCAGACATAGCCTGCCCGGTTATTATTATTTTTGGCACCAGATCAACTGGTAATGATAGCGACCTGCGCTCAGTTGAAATTCTGCCGACACTGACGGGCTCCAGGAGTCGTCGCCACCAATCCCCATATGGAAACCGTCGATATTCAGCCAGGTGCCTTCTTCCGCGTGCAGCAGATGGCGATGACTGGTTGCCATCAGTTGTTGTTGGCTGTAGCGGCTGATGTTGAACTGGAAGTCGCCGCGCCACTGGTGTGGGCCATAATTCAATTCGCGCGTCCCGCAGCGCAGACCGTTTTCGCTCGGGAAAACGTACGGGGTATACATGTCTGACAATGGCAGATCCCAGCGGTCAAAACAGGCTGCAGTAAGGCGGTCGGGATAGTTTTCTTGCGGCCCTAATCCGAGCCAGTTTACCCGCTCTGCTACCTGCGCCAGCTGGCAGGTCAGGCCAATCCGCGCCGGATGCGGCGTATCGCTCGCCACTTCAACATCCACACTGATGACCATCTCACCGTGTCCATCAATCCGGTAAGTTTTCCGGCTGATAAATAAGGTTTTCCCCTGATGCTGCCACGCGTGGGCGGTCGTAATCAGCACCGCGTCGGCAAGTGTATCTGCCGAGCACTGCAACAACGCCGCTTCGGCCTGGTAATGGCCCGCCGCCTTCCAGCGTTCGACCCAGGCGTTCGGATCAATACGCGTTGCTTCACTTACGCCAATGTCGTTATCCAGCGGCGCACGGGTGAACTGATCGCGCAGCGGCGTCAGCAGTTGTTTTTCATCGCCAATCCACATCTGTGAAAGAAAGCCTGACTGGCGGTTAAATTGCCAACGCTTATTACCCAGCTCGATGCAAAAATCCGTTTCGCTGGTGGTCAGTTGCGGGATGGCGTGGGACGCGTAGGGGAGTGTCACGCTGAGGTTTTCCGCCAGTCGCCATTGTTGCCAGGCGCTGATGTGTCCGGCTTCTGACCATGCGGTCGCGTTCGGTTGCACTACGCGTACAGTGAGCCAGAGTTGCCCGGCGCTCTCCGGCTGCGGTAGTTCAGGCAGTTCAATCAACTGTTTCCCTTGTGGGGCGACATCCAGAGGCACTTCACCGCTTGCCAGCGGCTTGCCATCTAGCGCCACCGACCAGTGCAGGATCTCGTTATCGCTATGACGGAACAGGTATTCGCTGGTCACTTCGATGGTCCGCCCGGATAAACGGAACTGGAAAAACTGCTGTTGGTGTTTTGCTTCCGTCAGCGTCGGATGCGGCGTGCGGTCGGCAAAGACCAGACCGTTCATGCAGAACTGGCGATCGTTAGGTGTATCGCCAAAATCACCGCCGTAAGCCGACCACGGGTTTCCGTTTTCATCATATTTAATCAGCGACTGATCCACCCAGTCCCAGACAAAGCCGCCCTGTAAACGGGGGTACTGACGAAACGCCTGCCAGTATTTAGCGAAGCCGCCAAGACTGTTACCCATCGCGTGGGCATATTCGCAAAGGATCAGCGGGCGCGTCTCTCCAGGCAGCGAAAGCCATTTTTTGATGGACCATTTCGGCACAGCCGGGAAGGGCTGGTCTTCATCCACGCGCGCGTACATCGGGCAAATAATATCGGTGGCCATGGTGTCGGCTCCGCCGCCTTCATACTGTACCGGGCGGGAAGGATCGACAGATTTGATCCAGCGATACAGCGCGTCGTGATTAGCGCCGTGGCCTGATTCATTCCCCAGCGACCAGATGATTACGCTCGGGTGATTACGATCGCGCTGCACCATCCGCGTTACGCGTTCGCTCATCGCAGGTAACCAGCGCGGATCATCCGTCAGTCGATTCATCGGCACCATGCCGTGGGTTTCAATATTGGCTTCATCCACCACATACAGGCCATAGCGGTCGCACAGCGTGTACCACAGCGGATGGTTCGGATAATGCGAACAGCGCACGGCGTTAAAGTTGTTCTGCTTCATCAGCTGGATATCCTGCACCATCGTCTGCTCATCCATGACCTGACCATGCAGAGGATGATGCTCGTGACGGTTAACGCCGCGAATCAGCAACGGCTTGCCGTTCAGCAGCAGCAGGCCATTTTCAATCCGCACCTCGCGGAAACCGACATCGCAGGCTTCTGCTTCAATCAGCGTGCCGTCGGCGGTGTGCAGTTCAACCACCGCACGATAGAGATTCGGGATTTCGGCGCTCCACAGCGCCGGGTTTTCGACGTTCAGACGTAGCGTGACGCGATCGCTATAACCACCACGCTCATCGATAATTTCACCGCCGAAAGGCGCGGTGCCGCTGGCGACCTGCGTTTCACCCTGCCATAAAGAAACTGTTATCCGCAGCTCATCGCGCAGCACGCCGTACATCTGAACTTCAGCCTCCAGTACAGCGCGGCTGAAATCATCATTAAAGCGAGTGGCAACATGGAAATCGCTGATTTGTGTGGTCGGTTTGTGCAGCAACGAGACGTCACGGAAAATGCCGCTCATCCGCCACATGTCCTGATCTTCCAGATAGCTACCGTCACTCCAGCGCAGCACCATCACCGCGAGGCGGTTTTCTCCGGCGCGTAAAAATTCGCTCAGGTCAAATTCAGACGGCAAACGACTGTCCTGGCCGTAACCGACCCAGCGCCCGTTGCACCACAGATGAAACGCCGAGTTAACGCCATCAAAAATAATTCGCGTCTGGCCTTCCTGTAGCCAGCTTTCATCAACATTAAATGTGAGCGAGTAACAGCCTGTCGGATTTTCTGCGGGAACAAATGGCGGATTGACCGCAATGGGATAGGTCACGTTGGTGTAGATGGGCGCGTCGTAACCGTGCATCTGCCAGTTTGAGGGGACGACGACAGTATCGGCGTCAGGAAGATCGCTCTCGAGCCAGCTTTCCGGCACCGCTTCTGGTGCCGGAAACCAGGCAAATTGCCACTCACCATTCAGGCTGCGCAACTGTCGGGAAGGGCGATCGGCGCGGGCTTCTTCGCTATTACGCCAGCTGGCGAAAGGGGGATGCGCCGCAAGGCGATTAAGTTGGGTAACGCCAGGGTTTTCCCAGTCACGACGTTGTAATACGACGGCCAGTGAATCCGTAATCATGGTCATAGCTGTATCCTGTGTGAAATTGTTATCCGCTCACAATTTCACACAACATACGAGCCTGACGCATAGAGTGTAAAGCCTGGGGGGCCTAATGAGTGAGCTGACTCACATTAATTGCGTTGCGCTCACTGTCCGCTTTCCAGACGGGAAATTTGCCTTGCCAGCTGCATTAATGAATCGGCCAACGCGCGGGGAGAGGCGGTTTGCGTATTGGGTGGCAGGGTGGTTTTTCTTTTCACCAGTGAGACGGGCAGTAGCTGATTTCCCTTCACCGCCTGCCCCTGAGAGAGTTGCAGCAAGCGATCTACGCTGGTTTGCCCCAGCAGACGAAAATCCTGTTTGATGGTGGTTAACGGCGGGATATAACACGAGCTGTCCTCGGTATCGTCGTATCCCACTACCGAGATATCCGCGCCGACGCGCAGCCCGAACTCGGTAATGGCGCGCATTGCGCCCAACGCCATCTGATCGTTGGCAACCAGTATCGCGGTGGGAATAACGCCCTCATTCAGCATCTGCATGGTTTGTTGAAAACCGGACATGGCGCTCCAGTCGCCTTCCAGTTCCGCTATTGGCTGAATTTGATGGTGTTTGAGATATTTGTGCCAGCCCGCCAGACGCAGACGCGCGGAGACAGAACTTAATGGGCCTGCTAACAGCGCGATTTGCTGGTGACCTAATGCGACCAGATGATCCACGCCAAGCCGCGTACCGTCTTCATGGGAAAAAATAATACTGTTGATGGGGGCCTGGTCAGAGACATCAAGGAATAACGCTGGCACGTTACCACAGGCGGCTCCCACCGCAATGGCATCTTGTTCATCCAGCGGATAGTTGATGATCAGACCGCTAACGCGTTGCGCGAGAAGGTTGTGTACCGCCGCTTTACAGGCATCGACGCCGCTTCGTTCTACCATCGACACCACCACGCTGGCACCCAGTTGGTCGGCGCGAGATTTTATCGCCGCGACAATTTGTGACGGCGCGTGCAGGGCCAGACTGGAGGTGGCAACGCCAATCAGCAACGACTGTTTGCCCGCCAGTTGTTGTGCCACGCGGTTGGGAATGTAATTCAGCTCCGCCATTGCCGCTTCCACTTTTTCCCGCGTTTTCGCAGAAACGTGGCTGGCCTGATTTACCACGCGGGAAACGGTCTGATAAGAGACACCGGCATACTCTGCGACATCGTATAGCGTTACTGGTTTCACATTCACCACCCTGAATTCACTTTCTTCCGGGCGCTATCATGCCATACCACGGAAGGTTTTTCGCCATTCGGCGGGGCTGACGCCGAAGTGAGATTTAAAATGCTGACGCCAGGTCACAGGTGAGAGAAAACCCACCTCAGCCGCTATCCTCTCAACGGGCAACTGACTGGTTTCCAACAGTTCCTGGCTACGGCGTAAGCGTTCAGTGATGAGCCATTCGGCGATACTCGAACCGGTCGCTTTCATAAAATGACGGGTTAGCGTGCGGCGACTCATCATTACTCGCTGCGCCAGCGAGTCGAGATCATGCTGTTGCGCAATGTTTTGCCGCAGGTAATCCAGCAGGAGGTTAATGCGTTCATCATGGGTATTTTTCGGCACCGGTTGCTCTATAAACTGCGCCTGACCGCCGGTGCGATATGGCGGTACGACCATCCGTCGGGCAATATGGTTAGCATAGTCGCTGCCAAAATGTTGCCGAACAATATACAAACAGCAATCCAGCGCCGCGGCAGTACCGGCAGAGGTAATAATACCGTCATCGTCTACATACAACGCGTTAATATCCAGATATGTTTGTGGAAAACGTGCCTGAAATTCACGCTCGAACTCCCAGTGCGTGGCAGCACGCTTATTGTTCAGTAAACCTGCATAGCCGAGCACAAACGTGCCCAGGCAAAGCCCGACAATCTGTGCCCCGTTATCCCGTGCGGTCGTTAAGGCTTCCAGCAGCTTTTGTGGCGGTTTTTGTGTAATTGTTCCCCAGTAAGGAATTATCACAATATCCGCCTGGATGACTGCGGTATAGTCATGGGTGGCGGTTACGGAAAACCCATCGGCAGAGTCCACGTTTCCCAGATTTTCAGCGCAGATAATTACGTGAAAGCGTTTTTTCTCCGCCATTTTTTCGCTAAACACGATAAACGGTACGGAAAGGTGAAAAGGGCTAAAACCGGCAACGGCGATAATGGCAACAGTTAGCGGGCGCATAACACTCTTTATCTCCGAATTAGAATGTCAACGTTTCACCATCTTCTGGTACGTTCACAAATTCGATAATTTGATTATCTCTGGCGTATTCCTTGAGCGCATCACGCGTCAGCAAACAGTGGTTTACGGCCTCCATATGTGTCGCGACAATTTGCGCTTCTGGCAGGGTAAAATGTGCTTTGAGAATATCTTCTGCTCCCATAATTATCGCGCCATGCCCCAGAACATGCGCAAATCCGGCATTCAACACAACCACTTCTGGTTGGAAAGTTAGCATTGTAGACTCGACGTCGTCACGCCAGAGGGTATCGCCAGCCAGATAGAGCGTTTTCTCTGTCGGGTGCTGGAAAACAACGCCGCAGGCTGCGCCTAAACGCTTCGCCATAGCCGGGTCGGCATAGGTGCGATCGGAGCCGTGCTGCCCTGTCGTTTTATGCAGAGTTATATCACCAAATTTAGTCTCGTCGGTAAGTACGGTAAGATGCGTAAATCCTTGTTTATGCAGTGATTCAGCATCTTGCTCATTTTGCACATAAATCAGTTTATCTTTGGGGACGACGCGGGAGGCTGTTTCGTCCCAGTGATCTTCATGCAAATGAGTCACGATTAGGGCGTCAACGTTGAGTAACGTTGTTAAATCGCACGGTAATTCTACCGTTGGATTGCGGATTTCTGCGCGTGCAGTTCCGGCAAAACCCGGATAACTTCCTTTAGGCGCGAGTAACGGGTCGATAAGAAATGTTTTGCCAGCGTATTGGATAATTTGGGTGGCATTACGAATTTGAGTAATTTTCATGATTTGCTCCACATCACAGTATTGATGTCATTAGCGTAGCGTGCAGCCCGTACTGTGCATGTGGGCAAATGGGCGAATAACGATGAGAATGGGCCAAATTACACATTGACGTCGCTAGCGCAAATGCACGCCACTTCGCCGTCCGGCCACCAGAATAGCCTGCGATTCCACCCCTTCTTCAATCTGTTTTGCTACCCGTTGCAGCGCCGGAAGATGTTTTTCTGCCGCCTGTTCAATGGTCATCGCACTGGCCATATACACCAGATTCAAACAGCCAATCACCCGTTGTTCACTGCGCAGCGGTACGGCAATGGAGGCGATCTTTTCTTCTTGATCCCAGCCGCGGTAGTTCTGCCCGTACCCCTCTTTGCGTGCGCGCGCCAGAATGGCTTCCAGCTTTAACGGTTCCCGTGCCAGTTGATAGTCATCACCGGGGCGGGCGGCTAACATTTCGATTAACGCCTGGCGTTCTTGTTCCGGGCAAAAGGCCAGCCAGGTCAGGCCCGAGGCGGTTTTCAGGAGCGGTAAACGCCGCCCGACCATTGCCCGGTGAAAGGATAATCGACTGAAACGGTGAGTGGTTTCGCGTACCACCATTGCATCAACATCCAGCGTGGAAACATCTGTCGGCCACACCACTTCGCGCAATAGATCGCCCAGCAGCGGGGCCGCCAGCGCAGAAATCCACTGTTCGTCACGAAACCCTTCGCTTAATTGCCGCACTTTGATGGTCAGACGAAAACTGTCATCGGAGGTACTGCGCCGGACATATCCCTCTTCCAGTAACGTCTCCAGCAGTCGCCGCACAGTGGTGCGATGCAGACCGCTGAGTTCCGCCAGCAGCCCGACGCTGGCACCGCCGTCAAGTTTATTTAACATATTTAATAACATTAGACCGCGGGTTAATCCGCGCACGGTTTTGTATTCCGTCTGCTCATCGTTCTGCATATTAATTGACATTTCTATAGTTAAAACAACGTTGTGCACCTGGTGCACATTCGGGCATGTTTTGATTGTAGCCGAAAACACCCTTCCTATACTGAGCGAACAATAAAAAATCATTTACATGTTTTTAACAAAATAAGTTGCGCTGTACTGTGCGCGCAACGGCATTTTGTCCGAGTCGTGAGGTACTGAAATGGCAATACAACACCCTGACATCCAGCCTGCTGTTAACCATAGCGTTCAGGTGGCGATCGCTGGTGCCGGTCCGGTCGGGCTGATGATGGCGAACTATCTCGGCCAGATGGGCATTGACGTGCTGGTGGTGGAGAAACTCGATAAGTTGATCGACTACCCGCGTGCGATTGGTATTGATGACGAGGCGCTGCGCACCATGCAGTCGGTTGGCCTGGTCGATAATGTTCTGCCGCACACTACGCCGTGGCATGCGATGCGTTTTCTCACCCCAAAAGGCCGCTGTTTTGCTGATATTCAGCCAATGACCGATGAATTTGGCTGGCCGCGCCGTAACGCTTTTATTCAGCCGCAGGTCGATGCGGTGATGCTGGAAGGGGTGTCGCGTTTTCCGAATGTGCGCTGCTTGTTTTCCCGCGAGCTGGAGGCCTTCAGCCAGCAAGATGACGAAGTGACCTTGCACCTGAAAACGGCTGAAGGGCAGCGGGAAACAGTCAAAGCCCAGTGGCTGGTGGCCTGTGATGGTGGGGCAAGTTTTGTCCGTCGCACCCTGAATGTGCCGTTTGAAGGTAAAACCGCGCCAAATCAGTGGATTGTGGTAGATATCGCCAACGATCCGTTAAGTACGCCGCATATCTATTTGTGTTGCGATCCGGTGCGCCCGTATGTTTCTGCCGCGCTGCCTCATGCGGTACGTCGCTTTGAATTTATGGTGATGCCGGGAGAAACCGAGGAACAGCTGCGTGAGCCGCAAAATATGCGCAAGCTGTTAAGCAAAGTGCTGCCTAATCCAGACAATGTTGAATTGATTCGCCAGCGTGTCTACACCCACAACGCGCGACTGGCGCAACGTTTTCGTATCGATCGCGTACTGCTGGCGGGCGATGCCGCGCACATCATGCCGGTGTGGCAGGGGCAGGGCTATAACAGCGGTATGCGCGACGCCTTTAACCTCGCCTGGAAGCTGGCGTTGGTTATCCAGGGGAAAGCCCGCGATGCGCTGCTCGATACCTATCAACAAGAACGTCGCGATCACGCCAAAGCGATGATTGACCTGTCCGTGACCGCGGGCAACGTGCTGGCTCCGCCGAAACGCTGGCAGGGTACGTTACGTGACGGCGTTTCCTGGCTACTGAATTATCTGCCGCCAGTAAAACGCTACTTCCTCGAAATGCGCTTCAAGCCGATGCCGCAATACTACGCCGGTGCGCTGGTGCGTGAGGGCGAAGCGAAGCACTCTCCGGTCGGCAAGATGTTTATTCAGCCGAAAGTCACGCTGGAAAACGGCGACGTGACGCTGCTCGATAACGCGATCGGCGCGAACTTCGCGGTAATTGGCTGGGGATGCAATCCACTGTGGGGAATGAGCAACGAGCAAATCCAGCAGTGGCGTGCGTTGGGCACACGCTTCATTCAGGTGGTGCCGGAAGTGCAAATTCATACCGCACAGGATAATCACGACGGCGTGCTACGCGTGGGCGATACGCAAGGTCGTCTGCGTAGCTGGTTTGCGCAACACAATGCTTCGCTGGTGGTGATGCGCCCGGATCGCTTTGTTGCCGCCATCGCCATTCCGCAAACCCTGGGCAAGGCCCTGAATAAACTGGCGTCGGTGATGACGCTGACCCGCCCTGATGCCGACGTTTCTGTCGAAAAGGTAGCCTGATATGCACGCTTATCTTCACTGTCTTTCCCACTCGCCGCTGGTGGGGTATGTCGACCCGGCGCAAGAGGTGCTCGATGAGGTCAATGGTGTGATTGCCAGCGCCCGCGAGCGTATTGCGGCTTTCTCCCCTGAACTGGTGGTGCTGTTTGCGCCAGATCACTACAACGGTTTTTTCTATGACGTGATGCCGCCGTTCTGTTTAGGCGTTGGGGCGACGGCAATTGGTGATTTCGGCAGTGCGGCAGGAGAGCTGCCCGTGCCTGTGGAGCTGGCGGAGGCTTGTGCGCATGCCGTCATGAAGAGCGGGATCGATCTTGCCGTTTCTTACTGTATGCAGGTGGATCACGGTTTTGCCCAGCCGCTGGAGTTCCTGCTCGGTGGGCTGGATAAGGTGCCGGTTCTGCCTGTGTTCATCAACGGTGTCGCCACGCCGCTGCCTGGTTTTCAGCGTACCCGCATGTTGGGTGAAGCCATTGGACGTTTCACCAGCACTCTCAATAAACGCGTGCTGTTCCTTGGGTCCGGTGGGCTTTCCCATCAGCCGCCGGTGCCCGAACTGGCGAAAGCCGATGCCCATATGCGCGATCGTCTGTTGGGTAGCGGGAAAGATTTACCCGCCAGTGAGCGTGAATTGCGTCAGCAACGGGTGATCAGCGCCGCTGAGAAGTTTGTTGAGGATCAGAGAACTCTGCATCCGCTCAACCCGATTTGGGATAACCAGTTCATGACTTTGCTGGAGCAGGGACGCATACAGGAACTGGATGCCGTCAGTAACGAAGAGCTTTCCGCCATTGCCGGAAAGTCGACACATGAAATCAAAACCTGGGTCGCCGCTTTTGCCGCTATTTCTGCGTTTGGCAACTGGCGTAGCGAAGGGCGTTATTACCGCCCAATCCCGGAGTGGATTGCCGGATTTGGCTCGTTAAGCGCCAGAACAGAGAACTGAATATGCAGGAGAAGATGATGAGTTATCAGCCACAAACCGAAGCCGCCACCAGCCGTTTTCTGAATGTAGAAGAAGCGGGTAAAACGCTGCGCATCCATTTTAATGACTGCGGACAAGGCGACGAAACCGTAGTTCTGCTGCACGGTTCCGGCCCGGGGGCTACGGGCTGGGCGAACTTCAGCCGCAATATCGATCCGCTGGTAGAGGCGGGCTATCGAGTGATCCTGTTGGATTCTCCGGGCTGGGGTAAGAGCGACTCGATCGTTAATAGTGGTTCGCGATCGGATCTTAATGCACGCATCCTGAAAAGCGTGGTGGATCAACTGGATATCGCCAAAATCCACTTGCTGGGCAACTCGATGGGCGGCCACAGTTCTGTGGCGTTCACCCTTAACTGGCCGGAGCGCGTCGGTAAACTGGTGCTGATGGGCGGCGGTACGGGCGGAATGAGTTTGTTTACGCCAATGCCAACCGAAGGTATTAAGCGACTGAATCAGCTTTATCGCCAGCCTACTATCGAAAACCTGAAGCTGATGATGGATATCTTCGTTTTTGATACCAGCGATTTGACCGACGCCCTGTTTGAAGCGCGCCTGAATAATATGCTGTCGCGTCGCGATCACCTGGAAAACTTCGTTAAGAGCCTGGAAGCCAATCCGAAACAGTTCCCGGATTTTGGTCCACGCCTGGCGGAAATCAAAGCACAAACCCTGATTGTCTGGGGGCGCAACGACCGTTTTGTGCCGATGGATGCGGGTCTGCGTCTGCTTTCCGGCATTGCTGGTTCTGAACTGCATATCTTCCGCGACTGTGGTCACTGGGCGCAGTGGGAACATGCCGACGCTTTCAATCAACTGGTGCTGAATTTCCTCGCGCGCCCTTAAGGAATGGTCATGACGAAGCATACTCTTGAGCAACTGGCGGCGGATTTACGCCGTGCCGCAGAGCAGGGCGAAGCGATTGCGCCGCTGCGCGATCTGATTGGTATTGAAAACGCGAAAGCCGCCTACGCCATTCAGCGCATCAATGTGCAACATGACGTCGCTCAGGGACGGCGAGTGGTGGGGCGCAAAGTGGGGCTGACGCATCCGAAAGTGCAACAACAACTGGGCGTTGATCAACCGGATTTTGGGACGTTATTTGCCGATATGTGTTATGGCGATAATGAAACCATTCCTTTTTCCCGCGTCTTGCAACCCCGCATTGAAGCGGAGATCGCACTGGTTTTGAACCGCGATTTGCCCGCGACCGATACCACGTTTAACGAACTGTATAACGCCATTGAATGGGTACTTCCGGCGCTGGAAGTGGTGGGTAGCCGCATCCGCGACTGGTCGATTCAGTTTGTCGATACCGTGGCAGATAACGCCTCCTGCGGGGTGTATGTCATCGGCGGTCCGGCGCAACGTCCGGCGGGGTTAGACCTGAAAAACTGCGCCATGAAGATGACGCGTAATAACGAAGAGGTTTCCAGTGGGCGCGGCAGCGAATGCCTGGGACATCCGCTTAATGCCGCTGTCTGGCTGGCACGCAAAATGGCCAGCCTGGGTCAACCGCTGCGCGCCGGAGATATCATTCTTACCGGGGCATTAGGTCCGATGGTGGCGGTGAATGCGGGCGATCGTTTTGAAGCCCATATTGAAGGCATAGGTTCAGTTGCTGCGACATTTTCAAGCGCAGCCCCAAAAGGAAGTCTGTCATGAGTAAGCGTAAAGTCGCTATTATCGGTTCTGGCAACATTGGCACCGATCTGATGATTAAAATTTTGCGTCACGGTCAGCATCTGGAGATGGCGGTGATGGTCGGCATTGATCCTCAGTCCGACGGTCTGGCGCGTGCCAGACGTATGGGCGTCGCCACCACCCATGAAGGGGTGATCGGGCTGATGAACATGCCTGAATTTGCTGATATCGACATTGTATTTGATGCGACCAGCGCGGGTGCGCATGTGAAAAACGATGCCGCTTTGCGCGAAGCGAAACCGGATATTCGCTTAATTGACCTGACGCCTGCTGCCATCGGCCCTTACTGCGTGCCGGTGGTTAACCTCGAGGCGAACGTCGATCAACTGAACGTCAACATGGTCACCTGCGGCGGCCAGGCCACCATTCCAATGGTGGCGGCGGTTTCACGCGTGGCGCGTGTTCATTACGCCGAAATTATCGCTTCTATCGCCAGTAAATCTGCCGGACCTGGCACGCGTGCCAATATCGATGAATTTACGGAAACCACTTCGCGCGCCATTGAAGTGGTGGGCGGCGCGGCAAAAGGGAAGGCGATTATCGTGCTTAACCCAGCAGAGCCACCGTTGATGATGCGTGACACGGTGTATGTATTGAGCGACGAAGCTTCACAAGATGATATCGAAGCCTCAATCAATGAAATGGCTGAGGCGGTGCAGGCTTACGTACCGGGATATCGCCTGAAACAGCGCGTGCAGTTTGAAGTTATCCCGCAGGATAAACCGGTTAATTTGCCAGGCGTGGGGCAGTTCTCCGGGCTGAAAACGGCGGTCTGGCTGGAAGTCGAAGGCGCAGCGCATTATCTGCCTGCCTATGCGGGCAACCTCGATATTATGACTTCCAGTGCGCTGGCGACAGCGGAAAAAATGGCCCAGTCACTGGCGCGCAAGGCAGGAGAAGCGGCATGAACGGTAAAAAACTTTATATCTCGGACGTCACGTTGCGTGACGGTATGCACGCCATTCGTCATCAGTATTCGCTGGAAAATGTTCGCCAGATTGCCAAAGCACTGGATGATGCCCGCGTGGATTCGATTGAAGTGGCCCACGGCGACGGTTTGCAGGGTTCCAGCTTTAACTATGGTTTCGGCGCACATAGCGACCTTGAATGGATTGAAGCGGCGGCGGATGTGGTGAAGCACGCCAAAATCGCGACGTTGTTGCTGCCAGGAATCGGCACTATTCACGATCTGAAAAATGCCTGGCAGGCTGGCGCGCGGGTGGTTCGTGTGGCAACGCACTGTACCGAAGCAGATGTTTCTGCCCAGCATATTCAGTATGCCCGCGAGCTCGGAATGGACACCGTTGGTTTTCTGATGATGAGCCATATGACCACGCCGGAAAATCTCGCGAAGCAGGCAAAGCTGATGGAAGGCTACGGTGCGACCTGTATTTATGTGGTGGATTCTGGCGGTGCGATGAACATGAGCGATATCCGCGACCGTTTCCGCGCCCTGAAAGCAGTGCTGAAACCAGAAACGCAAACCGGCATGCACGCTCACCATAACCTGAGTCTTGGCGTGGCGAACTCTATCGCGGCGGTGGAAGAGGGCTGTGACCGAATCGATGCCAGTCTCGCGGGAATGGGGGCGGGCGCAGGTAACGCGCCGCTGGAAGTGTTTATTGCCGCCGCGGATAAACTGGGCTGGCAGCATGGGACCGATCTCTATGCGTTAATGGATGCCGCTGATGACCTGGTGCGTCCGTTGCAGGATCGTCCGGTACGAGTCGATCGCGAAACGCTGGCGCTGGGATACGCTGGTGTTTACTCCAGCTTCCTGCGTCACTGTGAAACGGCGGCGGCGCGTTATGGCTTAAGCGCGGTGGATATTCTCGTTGAGCTGGGCAAACGCCGGATGGTTGGCGGCCAGGAGGATATGATCATCGACGTGGCGCTGGATCTGCGCAACAACAAATAATGATGACTGCCGAGAACGTGCATTTTGTATGCCCATCCCAGGCCTGATAAGACGCGCCAGCGTCGCATCAGGCGTCTGCGCACGACTGCCGGATGCGGCGTAAATGCCTTATCCGGCTTACATTTCGCCCGTAGGCAGTCATTAAATGGTTCTGATTACGCGGCTGGCAATGTATCAGCCGCGATTCACCTGTACTCACAACGAGGTTCATCTTATGTCGACTCGTCTCCCTTCATCATCTTCATCCCGCCTTATGCTGACCATCGGGCTTTGTTTTTTGGTCGCTCTGATGGAAGGACTGGATCTTCAGGCGGCTGGCATTGCGGCGGGTGGCATCGCCCAGGCTTTCGCACTCGATAAAATGCAAATGGGTTGGATATTCAGCGCCGGAATACTCGGTTTGCTACCCGGCGCGTTGGTTGGCGGAATGCTGGCGGACCGTTATGGTCGCAAGCGCATTTTGCTTGGCTCAGTTGCGCTGTTTGGTTTGTTCTCACTGGCAACGGCGATTGCCTGGGATTTCCCCTCACTGGTCTTTGCGCGGCTGATGACCGGTGTCGGGCTGGGGGCAGCGTTGCCGAATCTTATCGCCCTGACGTCTGAAGCCGCGGGTCCACGTTTTCGTGGGACGGCAGTGAGCCTGATGTATTGCGGTGTTCCCATTGGTGCGGCGCTGGCGGCGACGCTGGGTTTCGCGGGGGCAAACTTAGCCTGGCAAACGGTGTTTTGGGTAGGTGGTGTGGTGCCGTTGATTCTGGTGCCGCTATTAATGCGCTGGCTGCCGGAGTCGGCGGTTTTCGCTGGCGAAAAACAGGCTGCGCCACCACTGCGTGCGTTATTTGCGCCAGAAACGGCCACCGCGACGCTGCTGCTGTGGTTGTGTTATTTCTTCACTCTGCTGGTGGTCTACATGTTGATCAACTGGCTGCCGCTGCTTTTGGTGGAGCAAGGATTCCAGCCATCGCAGGCGGCAGGGGTGATGTTTGCACTGCAAATGGGGGCGGCGAGCGGGACGTTAATGTTGGGCGCATTGATGGATAAGCTGCGCCCAGTAACCATGTCGCTACTGATTTATAGCGGCATGTTAGCTTCGCTGCTGGCGCTGGGAACGGTGTCGTCATTTAACGGTATGTTGCTGGCGGGATTTGTCGCGGGGTTGTTTGCGACAGGTGGGCAAAGCGTTTTGTATGCCCTGGCACCGTTGTTTTACAGTTCGCAGATCCGCGCAACAGGTGTGGGAACAGCCGTGGCGGTTGGGCGTCTGGGGGCTATGAGCGGCCCATTGCTGGCCGGGAAAATGCTGGCATTAGGCACTGGCACGGTTGGGGTAATGGCCGCTTCTGCGCCGGGTATTCTTGTTGCAGGGGTGGCGGTGTTTATTTTGATGAGCCGGAGATCACGAATGCAGCCGTGCGCCGATGCCTGACGCACCTTATTAAGCAGGGGCGAAAGGGACTTGCCCTCAATACACCTACGGCGTTTACAGGTATACTCGCTAAAAATTATTCAGCGGGTTTGGAAACAAAGATGGCAAAACTTACCTTACAAGAGCAGTTGCTCAAAGCAGGATTAGTCACCAGCAAAAAAGCGGCGAAGGTCGAGAGAACGGCGAAAAAATCGCGCGTTCAGGCGCGTGAAGCTCGGGCGGCGGTAGAAGAAAATAAAAAGGCACAGCTTGAGCGTGATAAACAGCTTAGCGAGCAACAAAAACAAGCGGCGTTGGCGAAAGAATATAAAGCCCAAGTGAAGCAGCTTATTGAAATGAACCGAATCACCATTGCCAATGGCGATATTGGTTTTAACTTTACCGATGGTAATCTGATTAAGAAGATTTTTGTCGATAAGCTCACGCAAGCGCAGTTGATTAATGGTCGTCTGGCGATTGCCCGCTTGTTGGTCGATAACAATAGCGAAGGTGAATACGCCATTATTCCCGCCAGCGTTGCCGATAAAATTGCTCAGCGCGATGCCAGCAGTATTGTGTTGCATAGTGCACTCAGCGCCGAAGAGCAGAATGAAGATGATCCGTATGCCGACTTCAAAGTGCCTGATGATTTGATGTGGTAAACATAGATAAGCCGTGCGCAGATGCCTGATGCGACGCTTTGCGCGTCTTATCAGGCCTACGGTTTATGGGCGAAATGTAGGCCGGATAAGGCGTTTGCGCCGCATCCGGCAGGCGTGCGCAGATGCTCAACGCATATTCAATTTATTGGCGTGGTACGCAATATGCTCGCCAATAAAACTGGAGACAAAATAATAGCTGTGGTCGTAACCTTCGTGATACCGGATTACCGCCTTGATATTCATCTCCTGACAGACCTTTTCAAGATTTTGAGTCCGCAGCTGTTCCACGTAAAAATCATCACTCAATCCCTGATCAACCATTATTTCTGCAACGTGTTGACCTTGTGAAATAAGGCTCACCGGATCGTAATCCAACCAGGTTTCTTTATTTTCACCAAGATACGCGGCAAAGGCTTGCTGGCCCCACGGTACTTGCGAAGGGGAAACAATGGGCGAAAACGCCGAGACGCTGACATACTCATCTGGGTTACGCAGCGCCAGTACCAGCGCGCCCAGCCCGCCCATAGAATGACCTGAGATAGACTTTCTGGCCGTTGCCGGAAAATGTTGCATCACTAAATCCGGCAGCTCGCTGCGGATATAGTCATACATTTTGTAATGCTCTTTCCACGGCGCTTGCGTCGCGTTCAGGTAAAAACCAGCACCTTGCCCGAGATCGTAACGGTCGGCATCTGCGACATGACTGCCTCGCGGACTGGTGTCCGGCACAACAACAATAATGTTGTGTTCAGCCGCGTAACGCTGCATTCCCGATTTGGTAATGAAATTCTGCTCGTTGCAGGTCAGGCCCGAAAGCCAGTAAAGCACCGGCAATTTTTCACTCGCAGCTTTTGGTGGGAGATAGACGCCGACATTCATTTCACAATTCAGTGATTGGGAATAATGCCGATACACATTTTGCCAGCCGCCAAAGCTGACATGTTTTTCAATGAGTTCCATCAGCCATTATCTCATGGTTAATTCCCCGGACGGCTGCCCGGGGACGGTATTAAGAACCTCGTCTAAACTGGACGGGGTAAACCTGCGGGAAATCAGTAACGAATTACGGTTCGAATGGATTTGCCTTCATGCATCAGATCAAAGGCGTCATTAATTTCATCCAGGCTCATGGTATGCGTCACAAACGGTTCCAGGTCGATATCACCTTTCATTGCATCTTCAACCATCCCCGGTAACTGGGAGCGACCTTTCACGCCGCCAAACGCGGAACCTTTCCATACGCGACCGGTGACCAACTGGAATGGACGGGTGGAGATTTCCTGACCAGAACCTGCTACCCCGATGATCACCGACTGACCCCAGCCGCGGTGAGCACTTTCCAGCGCCGCACGCATCACATTGACGTTACCGATGCACTCGAAGGTATGGTCGATACCCCATTTGTTGATATCCAGCAGGACATCTTTAATCGGTTTGTCGTAGTCATTCGGGTTAATGCAGTCGGTGGCACCGAAGCGACGCGCCAGATCGAATTTCTTCGGGTTCGTATCAATAGCGATAATCCGTCCCGCCTTCGCCTGACGTGCGCCCTGAACCACTGCCAGACCAATCGCGCCAAGACCAAACACGGCAACAGAATCACCTGGCTGGACTTTAGCGGTGTTATGCACTGCGCCAATGCCAGTGGTTACGCCACAACCCAGCAGGCAGACGTGTTCATGGTTTGCTTCTGGATTAATTTTGGCCAGAGACACTTCCGCGACCACGGTGTATTCACTGAATGTAGAACAGCCCATGTAGTGATAAAGCGGCTGCCCGTTGTAAGAAAAACGGGTGGTGCCGTCTGGCATCAGGCCTTTGCCCTGGGTTTCGCGAACCGCGACACAGAGGTTGGTTTTGCCGGAACGACAGAACTCACACTCGCCGCACTCTGCGGTATAAAGCGGGATCACATGGTCGCCAGGTTTGACGCTGGTTACGCCTTCACCGACTTCAACCACAACGCCAGCCCCTTCGTGACCAAGAACGACCGGGAATACACCTTCCGGGTCATCGCCGGAGAGGGTAAATGCGTCGGTATGGCAAACGCCGGTATGGGTAACTTTGATCAGCACTTCACCTTTTTTCGGTGGTGCAACGTCAATTTCAACGATTTCCAGCGGTTTACCGGGAGCAAATGCAACGGCAGCACGTGATTTCATCTTTCGCTCTTCCTCAATATGGTAATAGATTCAGCTATTTAAGATAGGCTCGAACCAGTTCAATAGTGTCGTCAACGGATTGGCTGACTTCACGGCTGTAGCAGTCATTTCGGTCAAACGTTTCCCGGATATGGCTTTCAAGCACTTCTGCCATCAGCCCGTTAGCCGCGCCCCGAACGGCGGCTATCTGTTGGAGTATGGCACGGCATTCGGCATCACCCTCCAGCGACCGTTCCAGAGCATCAATCTGCCCCCGAATACGACGAACTCGAGTAAGGACCTTTTTCTTCTCTTCCGGAGTACTGGGCATTTCGCACCTCATCATCTGCACGCAATATACTATAGGGGGGTATG
>NZ_CAWOOJ010000014.1:0-329509 GCF_963883145.1 Escherichia sp. E4385 | reverse complement strand
CATACCCCCCTATAGTATATAACAATGGAGAATAAAATTTATCCGATGAATGTGGGCGGAAAACGAAAAGGAAAGTGTTTGGGCGCTAATCGGCAGGGAAGGCCGCCCTGGATAGCGGGCGGCAGAAGGAATCAAAATTTCCAGGTCAGATGAGCTGCGAGTTGCAAGCCGTCATAATCATCGGTTGGGGTGTCGTACCACACTTTACCTGCCGTCAGCCCCAAATTAAGTTGCTCTGTTAAAGGCTGAATACGCTGTAAACTGACGCTCTTCATACTGCCGTGTCGTGTCTCTGGCGACCAGTCATAAGTGTAAGCTCCGGTCCCGCGAGTTAGCCAAAGCTGGGTATAACCACTGCCGCGCGTATCGTTCAGGCGCAGGGAAATCATATTGCTGTAACTGCCGCCCGCATCGCTTGAGTCATAATGGGTATAGCGATAGCTGGTGATCACCGGGCCGGTATAAAGCGAAACGCCACCTTGCCAGGCATTAACGTCAACGTCATCGTAATATTTGGTGTAGCGATAACCGGTCGTGAACACCGTTTTTGGCAGCAGGGCCAGGTTAATATCCTGACGAAAATCCTGGCGGGCAAAGACCGGCGTATTATCTGCAAATGCAATACCCGTTCGGGTCGTCAGCCAGTTATTCCATTTATACCAGACAGCACCCTGGCCGCGTGTGGCATTGAAACTTTCAGTCTCGTAATCTCGACGTCCCTGGGAAAGATTGAAAAGCAGTGTTGCGTTTTCAACCTTTGCGATCAGTTCGGCATACGCTAAATTACGGTTACCATGATCGCCAGAATAATCGGTAAAATCGTAGCCTGCGGTAATAGATGTTAACCCGGCATAAGCGGGCAATGCGCTAAAGACTGCTGCCGCTAATAACGTCCGTTTTATCATTTTAATCTCCTGTACGGATAAGTTCTTGCCGGAGTGAGTAATTTCCGGTAGGTAAATTACGTTCTACAATAACGCGTGGACCAAGCTGTGTATTCGGAGAAATAATTCGCCCCGGTAAAATAATAACCTGCACACCAAGTCGTGAACGCCGACCAATATAACAACCTAATTTATCGCATCCGGTAGCGATAGTACCTTCCGCGGTGCGAACCGATACTGGTTGTTCATCCAGACGATGATTACTGGTACGCACCAGCGCGCCTAAATATGCTCCGTTTGCTACCACCGAGTCGGCAATAAAACATTGCGGACCAATCGTTGCTTCCTCTTCAATAACCGCATTTTTTATTTCTGTGGCAAAACCAATTTTTACACCATTGCTGATTACCGTGTTGGGGCGAATAAAAGCATAATTGCCAATCAGGCAATTTGCGCCAATCACTACCGGTCCTTGAATCACTGCACCGTGGCAAATACGGGTATTGGTGCCAATAATAACTTCACCGGCACTCTCATCAATAATTACCTGGTCTGCAATCTGAATATTTTTCTCTTTAACATTAAGCTTCAGATAGCTTTTCAGTTCCTGCGACAGAAGAGTTGGAATAAGCGGTTGGCGCTTCCACCAGTGCGGAATAACGGGTGGGTTTGTCGCGCTGAGGTTCGCGTCCAGTAAAAAAGGCAATAAGTCCATAAATAATCCAGATGGCATAAGCTAATAATACATACACAACGGAAAAAGGCGCTAAAGGCACCAATAACCAGCAACGATGAAACCAGGCGCTAAAAGCACCAATAACACAAACTACGCCGACCCAGATAAGTGGAAACATTGCCAATATTACGCCATGTGGCCCGGTGGCGATGAATTCATTAAACCAGGTAGTGAGATAAATCCCAACGCCATAAAGCACAACCAGCAGCATGGGAAAAATACTGAATATGCCAAAGCGGCTAAATAAAAGTTTTTTATGTAGGCGCATACATACCGCGTAGCCCACAATCCAGCGCCGCCAGCGTCGCCATTCATCAAGCGGACTATTGCATTCCTGCGGATAAACGATGCAGCGATTCGCTTGACGAACACGGTAGCCATTAGCCACCAACGTCCAGGTAAGGTCGAGGTCTTCGACTTTGGTACGATCAGAGAAACCAAATTTACGCAGCACATCGGTGCGAAACATCCCGCAGGCTCCGCTGACAATAAACGGCGCACCGCCCAATAGTTGTTGTAGCGTGCGCTTCATAACAATCATTGGCAACTTCACCGTCGCGCGGATGTGCGGCAACAGGCCAGCGCCTTTTAACGCGGTGGAGGGAATGCCGCCTACGGCGTCAGCGCCGCGCTCAATTTCCGCCAACATATAGCCCATGCCGTTTTTATCGGGCGGGACGTAAGTATCGGCATCGCTTAAAAAAACCAGGTCGCAGGTGGCGTAGTTGAGGCCATTCATTAGCGCACCGCCTTTACCGGTATTTTTTTGCGTGACGGCAACAAAGCGGTCGCCCCATTTACGTTTTACTTCTGCCATGACTGCTTCGGTATTATCAGTGGAGCCGTCGTTAACGCAAATTACCCGGCAAAAATAAGGGTTGCGTAGCAGATTTTCCAGCGACTGTGCCAGACAAGGGCCTTCGTTATAGGCAGGAATAATTGCGTCAATACAGCCTTTTTTTTGGCTGGGCTTACGCCTTAACGTACTCAGGAACCATAGTAATATTGCTACGGCCATACATATAAAGATCCAGGTTTTCATGCAATCTGCTCAAAGAATCATTTTATGAATAACAAAGCCTTCACCCAGGTCGCTATTGACCTGTTGTCCGCGAAATTGTGCGACAGCACGCAAACGTTCTGGGCGCATATAATCACGCAGACTCTGACTTTTATGTTTTTGTAACGCGTTTAGTTTTATAGAAAAATATTTCTCTTCCACGGATTCAAAAACCTGGGGCATAAATGAAAGCCAGGTACTTGGCGTTTCGTAGCCGAGAATTTGAGGAATTGCCCGACAGGCCACCATTGACGCCTGATAAACGGCCAGATGATCCTGATGGCGGTCGGCATCATGCATGGTATAGACACGAATGATTTCAACATCAGACGGAATTTGAGACTTAATGATATTTTCCAGGGCGGTAATCATATCATTGAGATGTAAATGAGCACGGGTATCAGCAAAATTAAGATGAATAGTCTGCTGGCATCCTAATATCTTTAGGGCTTCGCGTGACTCTGCGTGGCGATCGATTATTCCATCTGTGCCAGAATTGCCGGTAGTCATAACTACGGCAGCAATATAAATCCCTTTTTGGGCAAGACGAGCGAGCGATGCGCCGCAGCCTAATTCTATATCGTCAGGGTGTGCGCCAATAGCAAGAATACCTTTCTTTTTATTTTTTGAAGAAAGGAGAGCAGAATTTAAAACCTTATCCACTTAATGACACTCCATTTTTAATTATTATACTACAAGCGCAGCGATACGCGCAGAGACGTAATCTCTGGCGCAAACAGACGTTAAAATTTATACGTAGTGAAAGTTGCTAATAACTTAGTGCCAGGATGCTATGAGGGCCTGAAAATCGACAGGGTAAAGTTTTTTTTACGTAGTTCATATGTTGGTTTTTTGTGTGTTTGCTATGTATAGTTATTTTCTTTTGCGCATTGTATTTAGATGTGAATTAGTTTGTCAATTAATTGCATTTAAAAAATATGTTCAATGAACGGATATTGTTTATATACATGTTGTGAATGTAATATGCGGTGGGTGAAAAACAATACAGTAGTATATTTAATGCGAATATAATAACTTTGTCATATATTTTGGTTTTAATAAAAATCAGAAGATAGTAAATCTCGTAATCTGACTTTTTATGCATCAATAAAATGCAGTACAGCAATTTCCCCGAGTTGTGGGATGATGCTAATTGCATAATTAACCTTTCCTTTGCTGTTTTTTTGCTAAGAATAAAATCATCTGTACCATAACGACTAATTCTTTTATCAAATGTCTTTGTCCGCGAATACTGCTCCCATAACAAGACAGGGGAGCAGACAATCATGGCAATTTCATCGCGTAACACACTTCTTGCCGCACTGGCATTCATCGCTTTTCAGGCGCAGGCGGTGAACGTCACCGTGGCCTATCAAACCTCCGCCGAACCGGCGAAAGTCGCACAGGCTGATAACACCTTTGCCAAAGAGAGCGGGGCGACGGTGGACTGGCGTAAGTTTGACAGCGGGGCCAGCATCGTGCGGGCCTTGGCCTCGGGCGATGTGCAAATCGGTAATCTTGGTTCCAGCCCATTGGCGGTAGCTGCCAGCCAACAAGTGCCGATTGAAGTCTTCTTGCTGGCGTCAAAACTGGGCAACTCCGAGGCGTTGGTGGTAAAGAAAACCATCAGCAAACCGGAAGACTTGATTGGTAAACGTATCGCCGTGCCGTTTATCTCCACTACACATTACAGCCTGCTGGCGGCGCTGAAACACTGGGGCATTAAACCTGGGCAAGTGGAGATAGTGAACCTGCAGCCGCCCGCGATTATCGCCGCCTGGCAACGAGGAGATATCGATGGCGCTTATGTCTGGGCGCCTGCGGTTAACGCCCTGGAAAAAGACGGCAAGGTGCTGACCGATTCTGAACAGGTCGGGCAGTGGGGCGCGCCGACGCTGGACGTCTGGGTAGTGCGGAAAGATTTTGCCGAGAAACATCCAGAGGTAGTGAAAGCGTTCGCCAAAAGCGCCATCAATGCTCAGCAACCGTATATTGCTAACCCTGAAGCCTGGCTGAAACAGTCGGAAAACATCAGCAAACTGGCGCGCTTAAGCGGCGTGCCGGAAGGCGATGTGCCGGGGCTGGTGAAGGGAAACACCTATCTGACGCCGCAGCAGCAAACGGCAGAACTGACCGGACCGGTGAACAAAGCGATCATCGACACGGCCCAGTTTTTGAAAGATCAGGGCAAAGTCCCCGCCGTGGCGAATGATTACAGCCAGTACGTTACCTCTCGCTTCGTGCAATAAAAGGAGGCGCAGATGCTGCAAATCTCTCATCTTTACGCCGATTATGGCGGTAAACCAGCACTGGAAGATATCAACCTGACGCTGGAAAGCAGCGAGCTGCTGGTTGTGCTGGGACCGTCCGGCTGCGGCAAAACCACGTTGCTGAATTTAATTGCTGGTTTTGTGCCTTATCAGCACGGCAGCATTCAACTGGCGGGCAAACACATTCAGGGACCGGGAGCAGAACGCGGCGTGGTTTTTCAGAATGAAGGATTGCTACCGTGGCGCAATGTGCAGGATAACGTGGCGTTCGGTCTGCAACTGGCGGGGATGGAGAAAATGCAGCGTCTGGAAATTGCTCTCCAGATGCTGAAAAAAGTAGGTCTGGAAGGCGCAGAAAAACGCTTCATCTGGCAGCTTTCTGGAGGCCAGCGTCAGCGAGTGGGGATTGCCCGCGCGCTGGCGGCAAATCCCCAACTGTTATTACTCGACGAGCCGTTTGGCGCGCTGGACGCCTTTACCCGCGACCAGATGCAAACCTTGTTGCTGAAACTCTGGCAGGAGACTGGCAAGCAGGTACTGTTGATTACTCACGATATAGAGGAAGCGGTGTTTATGGCGACCGAGCTGGTTCTGCTTTCGCCAGGGCCAGGGCGTGTGCTGGAGCGTCTTCCGCTCGACTTCGCTCGCCGTTTTGTTGCGGGAGAATCGAGTCGCAGCATCAAGTCCGATCCGCAGTTTATTGCCATTCGCGAATATGTTTTAAGCCGCGTATTTGAGCAACGGGAGGCGTTCTCATGAGTGTGCTCATTAACGAAAAACTGCATTCGAGTCGGTTGAAATGGCGCTGGCCGCTCTCACGGCAAGTGACCTTAAGCATTGGTACGTTAGCGGTTTTACTCACCATATGGTGGACGGTGGCGACGCTGCAACTGATTAGCCCGCTGTTTTTGCCGCCGCCGCAACAGGTACTGGAAAAACTGCTCACCATTGCCGGACCGCAAGGCTTTATGGACGCCACGCTGTGGCAGCATCTGGCTGCCAGCCTGACGCGCATTATGCTGGCGCTATTTGCAGCGGTGTTGATCGGTATTCCGGTCGGGATCGCGATGGGACTTAGCCCTACGGTACGCGGCATTTTGGATCCGGTAATCGAGCTTTATCGTCCGGTGCCGCCGCTGGCCTATTTGCCGCTGATGGTGATCTGGTTTGGTATTGGCGAAACGTCGAAGATCTTACTGATCTATTTAGCGATTTTTGCACCGGTGGCGATGTCGGCGCTGGCGGGGGTGAAAAGCGCGCAGCAGGTTCGCATTCGTGCCGCGCAGTCGCTGGGGGCCAGCCGTATACAGGTGCTGTGGTTTGTCATTTTGCCTGGCGCGCTGCCGGAAATCCTCACCGGATTACGCATTGGTCTGGGGGTGGGCTGGTCTACGTTAGTGGCGGCGGAGTTGATTGCCGCAACGCGAGGCTTAGGTTTTATGGTCCAGTCAGCAGGTGAATTCCTCGCGACTGACGTGGTGCTGGCGGGGATCGCGGTGATTGCGATTATCGCCTTTCTTTTAGAACTGGGTCTGCGTGCGTTACAACGCCGCCTGACGCCCTGGCATGGAGAAGTACAATGAGTGAACGTCTGAGCATTACCCCGCTGGGGCCGTATATTGGCGCACAAATTTCGGGTGCCGACCTGACGCGCCCGTTAAGCGATAATCAGTTTGAACAGCTTTACCATGCGGTGCTGCGTCATCAGGTGGTTTTTCTGCGTGAACAGGCGATAACGCCACAGCAGCAACGTGCGCTGGCTCAGCGTTTTGGCGAACTGCATATTCATCCTGTTTATCCTCATGCCGAAGGGGTTGACGAGATCATCGTACTGGACACCCATAACGATAATCCGCCGGATAACGACAACTGGCACACCGATGTGACATTTATTGAGACGCCGCCTGCAGGGGCGATTCTCGCAGCGAAAGAGTTGCCATCGACCGGTGGCGATACGCTCTGGACCAGCGGTATTGCGGCCTATGAGGCGCTTTCTGTTCCTTTCCGCCAGCTTTTGAGCGGGCTGCGCGCGGAGCATGATTTCCGTAAATCGTTCCCGGAATACAAGTACCGCAAAACTGAAGAGGAACATCAACGTTGGCGCGAGGCGGCCGCGAAAAATCCGCCGTTGTTACATCCAGTGGTGCGTACGCATCCGGTGAGCGGCAAACAGGCACTGTTTGTTAATGAAGGATTTACTACGCGAATTGTCGATGTCAGCGAGAAAGAGAGCGAAGCCTTGTTAGGCTTTTTGTTTGCCCATATCACCAAACCGGAGTTTCAGGTGCGTTGGCGCTGGCAACCGAATGATATTGCGATTTGGGATAATCGCGTGACTCAGCATTATGCGAATGCCGATTATTTGCCGCAGCGGCGTATTATGCATCGCGCGACGATTCTCGGGGATAAACCGTTTTATCGGGCGGGGTGAAGGGGAAATGCCGGGTTGGGATAACCCGGCATAATGATCATTAACGCAGAATCTTCTTCTCAGCCAGATCCAGCGCAAAGTAGCTGAAAATCAGATCCGCACCCGCACGCTTAATCGAACCTAAGCTTTCGAGCACCACTTTCTCTTCATCTATAGCACCTGCCAGCGCGGCGAATTTAATCATCGCGTACTCGCCGCTCACCTGATACGCGCCAATCGGCAATTCAGTACGTTCACGCAGCTCACGCACGATGTCGAGGTACGCGCCAGCTGGTTTAACCATCAGGCAGTCTGCGCCCTGGGCTTCATCCAGCAGTGACTCACGAATCGCCTCACGACGGTTCATTGGGTTCATCTGATAGCTTTTGCGATCGCCTTTTAATGCGCTTCCGGCCGCTTCACGGAACGGACCATAAAAGGAGGAGGCGAACTTGGTCGAATACGACATGATCGCGGTGTCGGTAAAGCCCGCAGCGTCCAGCGCCTGGCGAATCGCTTGCACCTGACCGTCCATTGCAGCGGAAGGGGCGATGAAGTCAGCACCGGCAGCAGCTGCAACCACCGCTTGTTTGCCTAAATTCACCAGAGTTGCGTCGTTGTCGACACCGTGATCGCACAACACGCCGCAGTGTCCGTGAGAAGTGTATTCACAGAAACAGGTGTCTGACATGACGATCATTTCAGGCACGGTCTGCTTGCAGATGCGCGACATACGCGCCACCAGACCATCTTCCCGCCAGGCATCACTGCCGGTTTCATCAGTATGGTGAGAGATGCCGAAAGTCATCACCGAACGAATACCGGCGTTGGCGATGCGTTCGATTTCACGCGCCAGATGTTTCTCTGGAATGCGCATTACGCCGGGCATGGCTTCAACGGCTTTGTAGTCGTCAATTTCTTCTTCAACAAAGATCGGCAACACCAGGTCGTTAAGGCTAAGTGTTGTCTCTTCAAACATAGCGCGCAGCGCAGGAGATTTGCGCAGGCGACGAGGGCGTTGGATTAAATCTGTCATGGTCTGCCTGATGTTTGTGGAATTAAGGTGCACAGTATACCTGATGCTGGGCGGGAGTGTTTTACGAAAGTTGTCGCGATGTTGATAAGAAGAGAACGAAAGAGAGGTCAGGACATCTTTGTAATAGAAATAGCAATGATTTTATATTCACTGCAAATATTTTTAATTTTTATTTATAATCCTCAATTATTGTTTTTGTTGATTTGGTTGAGCTGTCAAAAATTGAATGGATTAAAGTTCATTGTTTATTGATAAATTATTTATCTGGTTTGTTGGTTTGATATTTTTAGAAGCTATAATTCAAAATTAACGCTTTCATTAACGTGTTGAAAAACTGTGTTTTTGTCAGTTTTTTCTTTGCGTGTGTAGATGTTTTTTATATATGTCCACAATCGGACTTAGGGGAAAGAATAATTGAACCATTCCTCTATAACGCCGCATAATCGTAAACGCGAAACATAAGATGTTTTCTATGCATTGATAATTGATGGATCAACTTATTACGTCCCTGAGGAGGGATGACAAATGCACTCCTGGAAAAAGAAACTTGTAGTATCACAATTAGCATTGGCTTGCACTCTGGCTATCACCTCTCAGGCTAATGCAGCGACCAACGATATTTCTGGTCAAACTTACAATACTTTTCATCACTACAACGACGCCACCTATGTTGATGGCGTTTACTATGATGGTTATGTAGGTTGGAATAACTATGCCACAGATAGCTATTACAACGGCGATATCTACCCGGTCATTAATAACGCTACCGTTAACGGCGTGATTTCTACCTACTATCTGGATGACGGTATTTCTACCAATACCAACGCCAATAGTCTGACAATCAAAAACAGCACTATTCACGGTATGATTTACTCCGAGTGCATGACCAAAGACGGTTGTGCAGATCGCGCGAATGATTACTATCATGATCGTTTGGCGCTGACTGTTGATAATTCAACAATCGACGACAACTACGAACACTACACATATAACGGCACCTACAATAATGCCGCTGATACTCATGTTGTAGACGTTTATAACATTGGTACGGCTATCACTCTGGATCAGGAAGTTGATCTGTCCATCACTAATAACTCTCACGTAGCAGGTATTACACTGGCTCAGGGTTATGAGTGGGAAGATATCGACGACAACACTGTCAGCACTGGTGTAAACAGCAGCGAAGTATTTAATAATACCATCACTGTTAAAGATTCTACCGTGACCTCTGGTTCATGGACTGATGAAGGTACTACTGGTTGGTTTGGTAATACCGGTAATGCCAGTGATTACAATGGTAATGGCTGGAATGCTGATGATATCGCATTAGCCGTTATTGCACATCCTGATGCTGATAACGCTATGCAGACCACTGCAACATTCGATAATTCCACACTGATGGGTGATGTATTCTTCTCAAGTAACTTTGATGAGAACTTCTTCCCACATGGTCGTGATAGCTATCGTGATGCTGACGGTGATGTAGATACTAACGGTTGGGATGGTACCGATCGCTTGGATCTGACCCTGAACAATGGTAGCAAGTGGGTTGGTGCGGCAATGTCTGCACATCAGGTTGGTGTTGATATTGATGGCGATGGTGTAAATGAATCTTATACCTATGATATCAATACCGAAGCCACTGCCACTCTGATCGACATCGCAGCTAACAGCCTGTGGCCTTTATCAACAGTGGGCGTGGAAAACAGCGACTCTGCATACAGCGAATTTGATCACATCATCGGTAACGAAGTTTACCAGAGCGGTCTGTTCAATGTGACCTTGAACACCGGTTCACAGTGGGATACCACCAAAACTTCTCTGATCGACACTCTGAGCATCAACAGTGGTTCAACTGTTAATGTTGCTGATTCAATGCTGATTTCTGACTCTATCTCTCTGACAGGTCTTTCTGCGCTGAACATCAACGAAGATGGTCACGTTGCAACTGATTCACTGACTATCGACAACAGTACCGTAACCATCTCTGATGAAGTTTCTGCTGGTTGGGCTGTAGGTGATGCAGCTCTGTATGCGAACAATATCAAAGTGACTAACGACGGTATTCTGGATGTAGGTAACACAGCAGCGAATGCTCTTCAGGTTGATACTCTGAACCTGACCAGCACCACTGATACCAGTGGTAACATTCACGCTGGTGTATTCAACATCGAAAGCAACCGCTTCGTACTTGATGCAGACCTGACCAACGACCGTACCAACGACACTACCAAGTCAAACTACGGTTATGGCTTAATCGCAATGAACTCTGATGGTCACCTGACTATTAACGGTAACGGCGATAACGATAACACTGCTTCTATCGAAGCTGGTCAGAACGAAGTTGATAACAATGGTGACCATGTTGCAGCTGCAACCGGTAACTACAAAGTTCGTATCGACAACGCTACTGGTGCTGGTTCTATCGCTGACTACAACGGCAACGAGCTGATCTACGTTAACGACAAAAACAGCGACGCTACCTTCTCTGCTGCTAACAAAGCTGACCTGGGTGCTTACACCTACGAAGCTCGTCAGGAAGGTAACACTGTTGTTCTGCATCAGACCGAACTGACTGACTACGCTAACATGGCGCTGAGCATCCCGTCTGCAAACACCAATATCTGGAACCTGGAACAAGACACCGTGGGTACTCGTTTGACCAACTCTCGTCATGGTCTGGCTGATAACGGCGGCGCATGGGTAAGCTACTTCGGTGGTAACTTCAACGGCAACAACGGTACCATTGACTACGATCAGGATGTTAACGGCATCATGGTCGGTGTTGATACCAAAATTGATGGTAACAACGCTAAGTGGATCGTCGGTGCGGCTGCAGGCTTCGGTAAAGGCGACATGAATGACCGTTCTGGTCAGGTGGATCAAGACAGCCAGTCTGCCTACATCTACTCTTCTGCTCGCTTCGCGAACAACATCTTTGTTGATGGTAGCTTGAGCTACTCTCACTTCAACAACGATCTGTCTGCAACCATGAGCAACGGTACTTACGTTGACGGTAGCACCAACTCTGACGCATGGGGCTTCGGTTTGAAAGCCGGTTACGACTTCAAACTGGGTGATGCTGGTTACGTAACTCCTTACGGCAGCATTTCTGGTCTGTTCCAGTCTGGTGATGACTACCAGCTGAGCAACGACATGAAAGTTGACGGTCAGTCTTACGACAGCATGCGTTATGAACTGGGTGTAGATGCAGGTTATACCTTCACTTACAGCGAAGACCAGGCTCTGACTCCGTACTTCAAACTGGCTTACGTCTACGACGACTCTAACAACGATAACGATGTGAACGGCGATTCCATCGATAACGGTACTGAAGGGTCTGCGGTACGTGTTGGTCTGGGGGCTCAGTTCAGCTTCACCAAGAACTTCAGCGCCTATACCGATGCTAACTACCTCGGTGGTGGTGACGTAGATCAAGATTGGTCCGCGAACGTGGGTGTTAAATATACCTGGTAATATTCTTCACTCTGAAGAAATACTGGTAATTTAATCTAAATAATGCCCGTCAAGGATTTGACGGGCATTACTGCAAAGGACGCGCAAATGTTATCTGTAGTTAAACCTCTTCAGGAATTTGGTAAGCTCGATAAATGTTTGTCCAGATACGGCACGCGCTTCGAGTTTAATAATGAAAAACAAGTCATATTCTCCAGTGATGTAAACAGCGAAGATACATTCGTTATTTTAGAAGGTGTTATCTCTCTCCGTAGAGAAGAAAACGTACTTATCGGTATTACGCAAGCCCCTTATATTATGGGACTGACTGATGGTTTAATGAAAAACGATATACCATACAAATTAATATCAGAAGGAAACTGTACGGGATATCATCTACCAGCCAAACAAACCATTACTCTTATTGAACAAAATCAACTCTGGCGTGACGCTTTTTACTGGTTAGCCTGGCAAAATAAAATCCTGGAATTACGCGACGTTCAGCTCATTGGGCATAATTCCTACGAGCAAATCCGTGCGACATTATTATCAATGATTGATTGGAATGATGAATTACGATCACGCATTGGCGTAATGAATTATATCCATCAACGTACACGCATATCACGTTCCGTCGTGGCAGAAGTTCTTGCGGCTTTACGCAAGGGCGGCTATATCGAAATGAATAAAGGCAAACTGGTCGCTATCAACCGTTTGCCTTCAGAGTATTAATCAGGAAGCGGGAATGACCATCGGTTTATTCCCGCTAAGTTCGGTCACCAAATCATTGATGCCATCGCTCATATTTTTAAACCGTGTTAATGGTGAGCGGGTCACGACCACAAACGCACCGATATTTTTTTGCGGGATCATCGCCATATAGGTAATGAAACCACCGCCACCACCGGTCTTCTGAATAATACCCGGACGTCCATCCTTCGGTGCCATATACACCCAGCCTAAACCGAGAGCATCCGCTCTGCCTGGCACATCCATGCCAATCACTTTCGTAAACTGTGCACGCTGATAAATCAGCGTCTGCATGCGATCCGCCTGGTGACTGCGCTGATAAAAATCAGAAGACAAATATTGCTGCATCCAGCGCATCATATCGCCAGGTGTGGAATAAACGCCGCCGCTGCCAATGGCCGCCAGCGTATTGTTACACGGACTGGCACCGCGCTCGGCAACCATCAAACGGCGGCACTGGTCCGGCGATGGTGTGTAGGTGGTGTCTTTCATCCCCAGCGGACGGGTAATTTGCTCTTCAAACAACTGGGTATAAGGCTTGCCGGAAGCATTCGCCAGCGCATCCGCCAGCAGGTCGAACGCAAGGTTGGAGTACGCGGCCTGGCTGCCTGGCGCGGCTTTTAGCTTCGCCGTAGAAAGATATTTCCAGCGTTGCTCTCGCGTCGGCCAGACAAACACCGGACGATTTGCAGCGCCACCGGGCTGTTCACGGGGCAGGGCGCTGGTGTGGGTTGCCAGATTCACCAATGTGATGGGGGCTCCGTTATAAGTTGGCACGCGTGCGCCTGGCGGGGCATATTTACTCAGTGGATCGTTTAACTTCACTGTCCCCTGGTCCAGCAATTTCACCAGCATCTCACTGGTCATCAACTTGGTGAGCGAAGCAATACGTACTACTGAATCCAACTGCGGGCGAACGTTATTACCAGGGCGAGTTTCGCCATAACTGCGAAAGACACGCTGATTACCGTCGATAACGACCAGCGCCATCCCGGTGGCACCGCTGCCGTAAAAAATATGATCGGCATAGCGATCAACAATATCAGAGGCGAATTCAGGTTCGGCGATAGGTTGCGCCGCGTGGACAGAGGTCAATGACGCCGCACACAGCACGGCAGAAAAAAGCAGACTACGTTTCAACGGTGGTGTCCATAAATTAAATGAAGGTAACTGAGCGTATTTATACTACTCGTTGATGGATTGCAAAGCGCAAATTAGTGCAATAATAGTGTTAAAAACGTAACGGCGCGTAAACACGATCTTTTTCCTGCTCACCAATGTCTGCATTTGTGATCCTGTTCGTGTTAATGCGCTTATGTAAACAATCCTTTGTTTGTGAAATCCGTCGAAACAATTCTTCCCGTCAGGAGGACGAACTAAGCGCCCCGCGGCTGGTCACAATGGGCGGTTTCATTTGGCTGATTCTTTGAAGCGGCCATGCGGTTAATACACAGCAGTTGCTAAAACGATAAGAAGCTAGCAGGAGAGCATATGTTTAAGTCTTTTTTCCCAAAACCGGGAGCCTTTTTTCTCTCGGCCTTTGTTTGGGCATTGATTGCCGTCATCTTCTGGCAAGCCGGAGGCGGTGACTGGGTTGCCCACATCACCGGGGCTTCTGGGCAGATACCGATTAGCGCTGCCCGTTTCTGGTCGTTAGACTTCTTGGTTTTTTACGCTTATTACATTGTTTGCGTAGGACTTTTCGCGCTGTTCTGGTTTATCTACAGCCCACATCGTTGGCAATACTGGTCAATACTCGGCACTGCGCTAATTATCTTCGTGACCTGGTTTCTGGTGGAAGTTGGGGTTGCAGTTAACGCCTGGTATGCACCGTTTTATGACCTGATTCAAACCGCGCTCAGTTCGCCGCATAAAGTGACCATCGAACAGTTTTATCGCGAGGTGGGCGTCTTTCTGGGGATAGCGCTGATCGCGGTGGTTATCAGTGTGTTGAACAATTTCTTTGTCAGCCACTATGTGTTCCGCTGGCGTACGGCGATGAACGAATACTACATGGCGAACTGGCAGCAACTGCGCCATATCGAAGGGGCCGCGCAGCGTGTGCAGGAAGACACCATGCGTTTTGCTTCAACGCTTGAGAATATGGGCGTCAGCTTTATTAATGCCATCATGACGCTGATCGCCTTCTTGCCGGTGTTGGTGACGCTCTCCGCGCACGTGCCAGAGTTGCCGATTGTGGGGCACATTCCGTATGGTTTGGTGATTGCCGCGATTATCTGGTCGCTGATGGGGACCGGATTACTGGCGGTTGTGGGGATCAAACTGCCGGGACTTGAGTTTAAAAACCAGCGAGTAGAAGCAGCTTACCGTAAAGAGCTGGTCTATGGTGAAGACGACGCCACGCGTGCGACACCGCCAACGGTGCGCGAGTTGTTCAGCGCGGTACGGAAGAACTATTTCCGCCTCTATTTTCACTATATGTATTTCAACATCGCCCGCATTCTCTACCTGCAGGTCGATAACGTTTTCGGTTTGTTCTTGCTGTTTCCGTCGATTGTTGCCGGTACGATTACGCTCGGCCTGATGACCCAAATCACCAACGTTTTTGGTCAGGTTCGCGGCGCTTTCCAGTATCTGATTAACTCATGGACCACGCTGGTCGAGTTGATGTCGATCTACAAACGTCTGCGCAGCTTTGAACATGAACTGGATAATGACAAAATTCAGGAAGTAACCCATACATTGAGTTAAAAAGGAGAGGTAATGTCGCGAGTCAATCATCTGTCTTCGCTTTCATTGTTGGCGGTTCTGGTTTTAGCGGGGTGTAGCAATCAGGCGCCACAGCCGTTGAAAAAGGGCGAAAAAGCGATAGATGTGGCGAGCGTGGTGCGGCAGAAGTTACCCGCCAGCGTAAAAGACCGCGATGCCTGGGCGAAAGATCTTGCCACCACTTTTGAAAGCCAGGGGCTGGCACCGACACTGGAAAATGTCTGCTCGGTGCTGGCGGTGGCGCAACAGGAGTCAAATTATCAGGCGGATCCGGTCGTTCCTGGATTAAGTAAAATCGCCTGGCAAGAGATTGACCGCCGCGCCGAACGAATGCACATTCCTGCTTTTCTGGTTCATACCGCGCTAAAAATCAAATCGCCGAACGGCAAAAGCTACAGCGAACGGTTAGATTCCGTGCGCACGGAAAAGCAGTTGAGTGCAATTTTTGACGACCTGATCAGCATGGTGCCGATGGGGCAGACGCTGTTTGGTTCGCTTAACCCGGTGCGCACCGGTGGGCCGATGCAGGTCAGCATTGCTTTTGCCGAACAGCATACCAGGGGGTATCCGTGGAAAATGGACGGTACGGTACGTCAGGAGGTCTTCAGTCGTCGCGGCGGATTATGGTTCGGGACTTACCATTTACTCAATTATCCTGCCAGCTATAGCGCGCCGATTTTCCGTTTCGCCGATTTTAATGCCGGTTGGTACGCCAGTCGTAATGCCGCGTTTCAGAATGCGGTCAGCAAAGCCAGCGGCGTGAAGCTGGCGCTGGATGGTGATTTGATTCGTTATGACAGTAAAGAGCCGGGTAAAACAGAACTGGCGACGCGTAAGCTGGCGGGCAAACTGGGAATGAGCGACAGCGAAATTCGTCGTCAGCTCGAGAAAGGGGATAGTTTCTCTTTTGAAGAGACGGCGTTGTATAAGAAGGTTTATCAACTCGCCGAAGCGAAAACGGGTAAATCGCTACCGCGAGAAATGTTGCCCGGTATTCAACTGGAAAGCCCGAAAATCACCCGTAACCTTACCACCGCATGGTTTGCGAAGCGCGTCGATGAAAGACGAGCGCGCTGTATGAGGCCGTGACCAATAGGTAATCGTAGGCCAGATGTTTACGTCGCATCTGGCAAAATAAATCTTACTGGCGGCGATGTCGCCAGTGCAGCCACACCGCAACCACCGCAAAGATGAAGCAGCCAACCAAAAACGGGATCAGCCCGAAAATGGTGCCGACTCCCAGACCAATTTCCACTCGTGGGCGGCCTGTCTCCTGGACCTGCATTAAACGCTCATAGACACCTGGCGCATGCACCAACAAATTCAGCAATTGCGCCCCAGCCCAAAAGCAAAACAGCACAAACAATGCATAGGCAATGTTGCCAGGCGTTGAAGAGGCATCGCGATATTTTCCGCTAAACAGCGATTTTGACAGGGTGAAATCAGCCATAAAAACCTCCGGAAGTCATCTGCTTCTCTTCTGGTGTGATACCAGCGGCTTATGGCAAGTCTGACAGGTCATTGGGATTGTCAATATCAGAATCATGGTAAATTGATGTTGGGAATATTCCCGAAGCGAGAATCTTCGTCATGACTCACAAAATTGCAACCTTAAGTTAAATTTCTTAACGGTTCTGGAAATGCTGTCTACACCACAGACGGATGTTGCAGAATATGCAAGGATGTTGTTTTTCGTTAACGGAGCTGCCATGAATCTGCCTGTAAAAATCCGCCGCGACTGGCATTACTATGCGTTCGCCATTGGCCTTATATTCATTCTTAATGGCGTGGTGGGGTTGCTGGGGTTTGAAGCAAAAGGCTGGCAGACCTACGCGGTGGGGCTGGTGACGTGGGTGATTAGCTTCTGGCTGGCGGGACTGATTATTCGCCGTCGCGATGACGATACTGAAAACGCCCAATAACAGTGGATTGGGCGGTCGGGAATGCTGACAAATTGCGCCGGATGCGGCGTGAACGCCTTATCCGCTTACGAAAATCTGGTTGGCCTGTCAGGCAATCTTACGTTTGCCATTAGTATTAAACGCCCAATAAAAATATTACCGGGCGTTTGAATATTACATGGTGGTTTTCAATGCGTTATCCGCTGCGTGACGCTCCAACGCCAGCTCAATCAAACGTGTGATCAGGTCGGTGTAGCCCAGACCACTGGCTTGCCACAGCTTCGGATACATACTGATGTTAGTGAACCCTGGCAGCGTGTTGATCTCGTTGATCACCACCTCGTTTTTCGGCGTTAAAAAGACGTCTACACGCGCCATGCCAGCACATCCCAACGCCTGGTAAGCCTGAACGGCAATCGCCCGAATCTTATCGTTGATTTCCGGCGCAATGTCCGCAGGAACCACCACTTTCGCGCCATCTTCGTCAATGTACTTGGTGTCGTAGGCGTAGAAATCGCTGGTCAGTACGATCTCGCCACAGGTACTGGCTTGCGGATTGTCATTACCCAGAACCGCACATTCGATCTCACGACCTTTGATCCCTTGCTCAACGATCACTTTGTGATCGAATTCGAACGCCAGATCGACAGCAAGGGCATACTGCTCTTCGCTGGTCACTTTGCTGACGCCAACAGAGGAACCCTGATTAGCTGGTTTTACAAACAGCGGCAACCCAAGTTTAGACTTCACTTCGGCGAAGCTGATTTTGTGGCGATTGGCGCGCGTCAGGGTAATAAATGGCGCGATGTTCAATCCAGCGTCACGCAGCAGACGTTTGGTGACGTCTTTATCCATGCATGCAGCAGAAGCCAGAACATCGGAACCGACAAACGGTAGATTGGCGACCCGCAGCATTCCCTGTAAGGAACCATCTTCACCCAACGTACCGTGGACAATTGGGAAAATGACATCCACCGTCGGCAACGGCTGGCCGTTCTGCGCATCAATAAGTTGCTGTTCATGTTTACCCGGCACCTGCGCGAGACTGGTGGCCGAAGGGCGCAGCGCAATATGGGCAGGATCGTCTGCGTTCAGCAAATAATTGCTGGCATCGCTGACGTGCCATTGCCCTTGTTTATCAATGCCCAGCAGCACAACGTCAAAGCGACTTTTATCAATGGCATCGACAATGTTTTTTGCCGATTGCAGAGACACTTCATGTTCTGCTGACTTTCCACCAAAAACGATTCCTACCCGCAGTTTTTCCATCTTAAAAACCTATCCCGTAGAACACAAAGAGCATACATTACCACGACAAAACGGGGGATTCGCGGCCTTCTGACAGTTTGTTGCAATCTTCTGCTGATAAACCGTGCAGCTTGCGGGGTAAGATTCATCGCTGACTAAATTATGTGCGTAAGATCACAAAAATGATGAACGGGAAACTAATTTATTCCTGGTGTGAATTGCAGCCCGGATGGTTATTATACGTAATAATAAGTTAACCAAGAGGATATATTCCATAATTTTTTATTATGAAAAACATTAATAATTGTATACCTATATTTTATGTGTGGAATTATTTAAAAATAGAGAAACGTTTCGCTGATAAATATGAAAAAAATATTTGCTAAAATTATTTCCTCTGTCATAAAAATACTACATCAAGACTCTATGCAGTTGTGAAACATAATGTTAACTTCTCCATACTTTGGATAAGGAAATACAGATATGAAAAATCTCATTGCTGAGTTGTTATTTAAGCTTGCCCAAAAGGAAGAGGAGTCGAAAGAATTGTGCGCGCAGGTCGAAGCACTAGAGATTATCGTTACTGCGATGCTTCGCAATATGGCGCAAAATGACCAACAGCGGTTGATTGATCAGGTTGAAGGGGCGCTATACTCGGTAAAGCCCGATGCCAGCATTCCTGATGACGATACGGAGCTGCTGCGCGATTACGTAAAGAAGTTATTGAGGCATCCTCGTCAGTAAAAAGTTAAGCCCTCCAACAGTTGTCATAATGCTGTCATGCCAGAGACTTATAGTCGCTTTGTTTTTATTTTTTAATGTATTTGTACATGGAGAAAATAAAGTGAAACAAAGCACTATTGCACTGGCTCTCTTGCCGTTACTGTTTACCCCTGTTACTAAAGCCCGGACCCCAGAGATGCCAATTCTGGAAAACCGGGCGGCACAGGGGGATATTACCGCGCCTGGCGGCGCTCGCCGATTAACGAGCGATCAGACCGCTGCCTTACGCGATTCTCTTAGCGATAAACCCGCGAAAAATATTATTTTATTGATTGGTGATGGGATGGGAGATTCGGAAATCACTGCCGCACGCAATTATGCTGAAGGCGCGGGCGGTTTTTTTAAAGGGATCGATGCCTTGCCGCTTACCGGACAATACACCCATTATGCGCTGGATAAAAAAACCGGAAAACCAGACTACGTGACCGACTCCGCAGCGTCAGCAACAGCCTGGTCAACTGGCGTCAAAACGTATAACGGCGCGCTGGGTGTCGATATTCATGAAAAAGATCATCCAACGATTCTGGAATTGGCAAAAGCCGCAGGGCTGGCGACCGGCAACGTTTCAACGGCTGAAATACAGGATGCCACTCCCGCCGCGCTAGTGGCACATGTGACCTCGCGCAAATGCTATGGTCCGAGCGTTACCAGCGAAAAATGCCCGAGCAACGCGCTGGAAAAAGGTGGAAAAGGATCGATTACTGAACAACTGCTTAACGCCCGTGCAGATGTTACGCTTGGCGGCGGTGCAAAAACCTTTGCTGAAACGGCTACCGCCGGTGAATGGCAGGGAAAAACGCTGCGTGAACAGGCGCAGGCGCGTGGTTATCAGTTAGTCAGCGATACCGCATCGCTGAATGCGGTGACGGAAGCGAACCAGCAAAAACCCCTGCTTGGACTGTTTGCTGACGGCAATATGCCAGTGCGCTGGCAAGGACCGAAAGCAACGTACCACGGTAATATCGATAAGCCCGCAGTCACCTGTACCCCGAATCCGCAACGCAATGACAGTGTGCCTACGCTGGCGCAGATGACCGATAAAGCCATTGAACTACTGAGCAAAAATGAGAAAGGATTCTTCCTGCAAGTTGAAGGTGCGTCGATCGATAAACAGGATCACGCCGCGAATCCTTGTGGCCAAATTGGCGAAACGGTAGATCTCGATGAAGCCGTACAGCGGGCGCTGGAATTTGCCAAAAAGGATGGCAACACACTGGTGGTGGTCACCGCTGACCACGCCCACGCCAGCCAGATTGTCGCGCCAGATACCAAAGCGCCGGGTCTGACTCAGGCGTTAAACACCAAAGATGGCGCAGTGATGGTGATGAGTTACGGGAACTCCGAAGAGGATTCACAAGAGCATACCGGTAGCCAGTTGCGTATTGCTGCATATGGTCCGCACGCTGCGAATGTGGTTGGTTTGACCGATCAGACCGATCTCTTCTACACCATGAAAGCTGCACTGGGGCTGAAATAACACCGAACCCGGCGGCTAATTTTGGCTGTCGGGTGGTTTTTTTGCTGTTAGCAACCAGACTTAAAAGCAGATCAAGGGCGCAAACGCTCCTGGTTAAAATGTGAAGAGGGATGGTGCTATGAAAATAACATTACTGGTTACCCTGCTATTCGGCCTGGTTTTTTTAACCACTGTCGGCGCTGCCGAGAGAACGTTAACCCCACAACAACAGCGTATGACCTCCTGTAATCAACAGGCGACAGCGCAGGCGTTGAAAGGAGATGCCCGTAAGACATACATGAGTGATTGCCTGAAGAACAGCAAATCTGCGCCCGGTGAAAAGAGTTTGACGCCGCAGCAGCAGAAGATGCGCGAATGTAATAGTCAGGCGACGCAGCAATCTCTGAAAGGTGATGATCGTAATAAGTTTATGAGTACTTGCCTCAAGAAAGCCGCGTAAAACCTATAGTGCTAACGGGTGAGTTAAGAAAATGGCTCACCCGAAATATCATACTCCCGCCTTTCGCCCCATCTCTATAATTTGGGAAAATTGTTTCTGAATGTTCCCAAAAATAATGAATGATGAAAATTTTTTCAAAAAAGCGGCGGCACACGGGGAGATACCACCATTAGCTCCTCAAAACGAACATCAGCGATCCGGGCTGCGCTTCGCTCGTCGCGTCAGACTACCGCGAGCGGTAGGACTGGCTGGGATGTTCTTACCAATCGCCTCGACGTTGGTTTCGCACCCGCTGTCAGGCTGGTGGTGGCTGGTGTTGGTTGGCTGGGCATTTGTCTGGCCGCATTTAGCCTGGCAGTTGGCGAGCAGGGCCGTTGATCCGCTTGGCCGGGAAATATACAACTTAAAAACTGATGCAGTGTTAGCCGGTATGTGGGTAGGCGTGATGGGCGTAAACGTGCTGCCTTCGATCGCAATGCTGATGATTATGTGCCTGAATTTGATGGGGGCAGGCGGCCCCCGTCTGTTTGTCGCCGGTTTGGTGTTGATGGTCGTTTCCTGCCTTGTCACACTCGAACTCACGGGGATCACGGTGTCGCTCAAGAGTGCGCCGCTGGAATGGTGGCTCTCCCTTCCCATTATCGTCATTTATCCTCTGCTGTTTGGCTGGGTCAGTTACCAGACAGCGACCAAACTGGCTGAACATAAACGACGATTGCAGGTCATGAGTACCCGCGACGGCATGACGGGCGTTTACAACCGGCGCCACTGGGAAATCATGCTACGTAATGAGTTTGATAACTGTCGCCGACACAATCGCGATGCGACGCTATTGATTATTGATATCGACCATTTTAAGAGTATCAACGATACATGGGGTCACGATGTCGGTGATGAAGCAATCGTTGCCCTTACCCGACAGTTACAAATTACCCTGCGTGGCAGCGATGTGATTGGTCGTTTTGGTGGTGATGAATTTGCGGTGATTATGTCAGGTACGCCAGCCGAAAACGCCATTACTGCCATGTTACGTGTGCATGAAGGATTAAATGCATTACGCCTGCCAAATACGCCGCAGGTGATATTACGGATAAGCGTCGGTATCGCGCCGCTGAATCCGCAAATGAGTCACTACCGTGAGTGGCTGAAATCGGCCGATATGGCGCTCTATAAAGCAAAGAAAGCCGGACGTAACCGCACCGAAGTGGCGGCCTGACGTCCGGCGAGAGTCATCAGGACTTGCTGAGTTTTTCTGATTTTTCCATACACTTCGTCATCGCTTCGATCACCGCGGCACGGAATCCTTTCTCTTCCAGAACGCGTACCGCTTCAATGGTTGTGCCTCCTGGTGAGCAGACCATATCTTTCAAGGCGCCCGGATGTTCTCCGGTTTCCAGCACCATTTTCGCGGAACCCATTACCGCCTGGGCGGCAAACTTGTAGGCTTGCGCGCGTGGCATCCCGCCCAGCACGGCGGCGTCGGCCATCGCTTCGATAAACATAAAGACATAGGCTGGCGAAGAACCGCTCACGCCAACCACTGGGTGGATCATCGGCTCAGCAATGACTTCCGCCTCGCCAAAGCAGCGGAAAATATTCAGCACATCGGCAGTATCTTCGGGAGTGACCAACGCGTTTGGCGTTACGGATGTCATCCCGGCGTTGACCAACGCGGGGGTGTTCGGCATGGCGCGAATAATTTTCCGGTCGTGACCCAGCGCCCGGGCAAGTTGGTCGAGCGTAACGCCTGCGGCGATAGAAACCACCAGAGAGTCTTTATTCAGGCTGGAAGTGATTTCGCTAAGGACTTTAATCATGATGCCCGGTTTGACGGCAGCAAAGACGATATCGGTGATTTGCGCCACTTCCTGTGCCGATTCTGCGGCGTTGATACCAAACTGTTCATGTAAGGCGGCAACTTTATCCGGGGAGGGGGTATACACCCAGATTTGCCCTGGAAGGACCTGACCGCTGGCAATCAGACCGCCGAGAATGGCTTTTCCCATATTGCCGCAGCCAATAAAACCGATTTTCTTTTCCATTGCACACTCCTGCCGTGAATTCATTATTTTGAAAAGCGCCTGGTCAGAAGCATAAACAGAACTATGCCGGAAGGCAAAAGCGCGACACAATAGAGGATTACCCAACAGAGGATAGCCTTATGACAATATGGGTGGACGCCGATGCGTGTCCCAATGTAATTAAAGAGATTCTGTATCGCGCGGCAGAACGTATGCAGATGCCGCTGGTGTTGGTGGCAAATCAGAGTTTACGCGTGCCGCCATCGCGGTTTATTCGCACGCTGCGCGTCGCGGCAGGTTTTGACGTGGCTGATAATGAAATTGTACGTCAGTGTGAGGCGGGCGATTTGGTAATAACCGCAGATATCCCTTTGGCAGCTGAAGCCATCGAGAAAGATGCGGCGGCGCTTAATCCGCGCGGCGAACGTTACACGCCAGCGACTATTCGTGAACGTCTGACGATGCGCGATTTTATGGATACCCTTAGAGCCAGCGGGATCCAGACCGGAGGGCCAGATAGTCTTTCGCAACGTGACCGCCAGGCATTTGCGGCTGAACTTGAAAAATGGTGGCTGGAAGTTCAGCGTAACCGTTCGTAAATGTAATTTATTATTTACACTTCTTTCTCAATCATTTCTTGTTATAGTAAGGAATGTATTGAAGTTCACTCCTTAAGTGGAATTATTTCTTTACAATCGAAATTGTACTAGTTTGATGGTATGATCGTTATTCTTACGAAACCGGCTTTCGCCGCATTGCGACCTTTTGGGGAAAACCCACGATGACACAACCTCTTTTTCTGATCGGGCCTCGGGGCTGTGGTAAAACAACGGTCGGAATGGCCCTTGCCGATTCGCTCAACTGTCGGTTTGTTGATACCGACCAATGGTTGCAATCACAACTCAATATGACGGTAGCAGAGATCGTCGAAAAGGAAGAGTGGGCAGGATTTCGCGCCAGGGAGAGCGCAGCTCTGGAAGCAGTTACTGCACCATCCACCGTTATCGCGACGGGCGGCGGTATTATTCTGACGGAATTTAATCGCCACTACATGCGTAATAACGGGATTGTGGTTTACTTGTGCGCGCCGGTGTCAGTGCTGGTAAATCGTCTGCAAGCAGCGCCAGAAGAGGATTTACGGCCAACACTTACAGGAAAACCGTTAAGTGAAGAAGTTCAGGAAGTGCTGGAAGAACGCGATGCATTATATCGTGAAGTTGCGCATATTATCGTCGATGCTAACAACGAACCCAGTCAGGTGATCTCTGAAATTCGAACCGCTTTGGCACAAACGGCAAACTGTCATTGTCCTGGCACCTATACTTAATGTTCATCCCGTGAAATAAGGAAGAACAATGCCAACGAAACCGCCTTATCCCCGAGAAGCCAGAATTGTTACGGTAGAAAAAGGCCAGCAAGGACAGACTGTGACCTGGTATCAGCTGCGAGCCGATCATCCCAAACCAGACTCTTTGATCAGCGAACATCCTACGGCCCAGGAGGCGATGGATGCTAAAAAACGCTATGAGGATCCTGATAAAGAGTGACCGCATCAGACTGCTCGGAAGGGACTCTGAGTGCTATTACAACGGACCTGCATCACACTTTTCACAATTCATGTTTTTCAAATAATTAGAATATTAAACAATAACAATCCATTACTGGAACTATTGGGAATCTTTACATTATGCCGTGCGCGTCTGCTGCTACGCTTTTTTGCATTTGTAGCATCGGCAAGCGCCCGCTGTGGTGCTGAGTATTTGCCCGGTAATTAACGACGAAAAAGAAAGGTGGAAGACAATGAGCGCGTCGTTGGCGATTCTGACCATCGGCATTGTACCAATGCATGAAGTTTTGCCGCTTCTGACGGAGTACATTGACGAAAATAATATTTCCCATCATAGCCTGCTGGGGAAATTAAGCCGCGAAGAGGTGATGGCGGAGTATGCGCCAGAAGCAGGCGAAGAAACTATTCTTACATTATTAAATGACAACCAGCTGGCCCACGTTTCACGCCGTAAAGTGGAGCGTGATCTACAAAGCGTGATTGAGGTACTCGATAATCAGGATTATGACGTTATTTTGCTAATGAGTACGGCCAACATTAGCAATATGACAGCGCGAAATACGATCTTCCTCGAGCCTTTGCGCATTCTCCCACCGCTGGTTTCCTCCATTGTTGAAGGTCACCAGGTCGGTGTTATTGTACCAGTAGAAGAGCTTTTGGCCGTTCAGGCGCAAAAATGGCAAATTTTGCAGAGAATACCACTATTTTCGCTGGGAAATCCCATTCACGATTCGGAGCAGAAAATCGTTGATGCCGGGAAAGAATTGCTGGCGAATGGGGCGGATGTCATCATGCTGGATTGTTTAGGATTTAATCAGCGTCATCGCGATTTACTGCAAAAAAAGCTCGATGTACCTGTTTTGCTCTCTAACGTATTGATTGCAAGGCTGGCGGCGGAATTGCTGGTGTAATTTTACGTGACAGTTAGCACCTTTGGCCCCTATAGTGAAGAAGATGTTAAACCACCTGACAGGGCCAGTTTATGCTTCAAAGTAACGAATACTTTTCCGGAAAAGTGAAATCGATCGGCTTTACCAGCAGCGATACTGGCCGCGCCAGCGTCGGTGTGATGGTTGAAGGTGAATACACGTTCAGTACTGCGGAACCCGAAGAGATGACGGTAGTCAGCGGGGCGCTGAATGTTTTGCTGCCTGGCGCTACCGACTGGCGCGTGTATGAAGCTGGTGAAGTATTTAATGTTCCCGGCCACAGCGAGTTCCATCTGCAAGTTGCCGAACCGACCTCCTATCTGTGCCGCTATCTGTAATATCGCGCCTTCCCGTCTGAATGGGAGGGCATTTTTCTGAAATATTCCTTATTTCACAAATAATAAAATCTCCGTTGCTGCTAATTTTTCTATTTTCGATATATTCATAATCTATCAAGGTTGATATTAATATCAGTGAAGATTATGAATAAAATAAAAATATTGATCATCTGTATGGTTGTATTTATTGCCACCGAAAATGTTTACGCTGCTGAGTGGATCACTAGCGATGATCTTATTAAGTCAGATTTCCATATCATGACCGCAGAAGAACGTAATGGAGTGAAAGAGGAAACCGATGATAGTATGGAAGCCTCTTATATGCTTAAAAATAACATTCGTTGGTATTATCATAATGGAGATTTATCAATACCCAGCAATTTTAGTAATAAGCATACCCTGGTGGTCAAGGGGAATTTAACCATTAATGGTGATTATGATGATTATTCGGCAGGTGATGGTCATCTCATTGTGTTGGGCAATGTGATTGTCGACAACTTTATTAATCATGATTTCGCATACGTCAAAGGTGAGATGCAAGCGAAAGGTTTAGTCTATGCTGATTATAATGATCATAACTTTGAAGTAATGAAAGGTATTACAGCTCGCGGAATTATTGTTTCAGACAAGGCAACGCAATTTGAGGTTAATAACGCTGAGTTTTATATCAACGAAGATACCAGCAATGAAAATTATGACTGGGATGCGAATATTCGAAAAGCGTATTCTCTGTTTGAGCCCGATCTCTATGAGATTACTGAAATTGAAACCGACAATGTTTTAAATGCCTATCCTGATTATGACAGCGTAGCGGCCAGTATTGTCCAGGGATTGCCGTTGTTTCGCGATAAACCTGTATCGGGGTTAAGTGAAAAATTGCAGTGGATTGAACAGGGCAAGGTCGAAAAATTTGCGGCTGGCAACGTTAAGCATGAAGATCCGCTGGTGGCGCGTTTTCTGACTCGCATGGAGAGTTTACCAACCGATGTTATGCTGCAATTGCTACAGCATCCTGATGACCAGACACGAGAATATATGGCGCAGCGTTGGCCTGCCAGGCAAATGCATTTACTCACCGCACCTTTTATTAAAGACCAGGCAGTGGCGAAAGGACTGATTAAAAACAGCGATATTTCACCAGAAGTGAATGAAAAATTAATGTCGACTCCTGTCGAGAGCGTCCAACTCGAGCAGGCCAGACAGGATAATCTTTCTCCGGAAATCATTGCCCTATTAAGTCAGAGTCCGTTTCCGATTGTGCGTAAGACGTTAGTCAGCCAGTACGATTACGCATGGCTGGCGCCTGCATCCGTGGTGGATGAACTGATAAATAGCGATGATGATGAACTACGCGAACGAATTGCTGGTGCCGATTTGACTACACGACAAGCCGTGGCGCTGAGTAACGATCAATCACCTAAGGTCCGTGAAGCCGTAGCTCATGCCCTTGCGGAACTCAAAGTTACGCGACTTTCTGCAAACATGAGTATTCCCGATATTGAACGTATTGCAGATCAAATGTATCTCGATAATAAAGACCATAAAAATATCGTGATGGCATTATTTATTGCTTTACCTGAAGCGCGCCAACTGTCGCTGGCAAAAGAAGATATACAATATTTACGTGAAGGTGCGCGTTATCTGACGTCAACTGAAGTGATTAACTATCTCCTGACACATCATGATAACCCCGCTGTCTGGAATGAATTAGCACACGATAAACTGCTGCCGTTGGAATATAAGAAAAAATTGTGGCAGCGCACATTGCAATTAATGATGAGCAAACGGCAAGAAGATCAGGAGCAGGCGTATGATATACAACTGGAACTGATTGATAATGGCATGGTAGATGAAGCAATGCTCAATGACGCCATCGATTTGCTGCCTGATTTACCGGCTGAATATCGTTACCGGATGCGCAATCAGTTATTTGATAAAAATGATTTACCATCAGAGATTATTACCCGTCTTGATAAGCAATATCGCTTTAATTCTGACTGGGCGCTGTCTGTTACAGACATGACAAATAGTAATCGTAGGCAGTGTGATAGAGGATTACGTCGCTGGAATGATGATGATAGCGTTATTTTAATCGAGCTGGATAAGCTGACAGATAAGCCTGATGACGAGTTTTGGCTGGCATTACTGCAAAGTCGGCATGAACAATTACGTAAAACGGCGTTGATTAATGCGCATACGCCGACTTCCGCATTCACAGCATTGGTTACACCGCAGGATCGTCAGGGAGCGATTGCCAATCCGCAACTGCCTGCTGAGGTGAAAACGGCGTGGTTAAAAGAGGATCCGTCATTACTGTTATTTGCCGATCATCCGGATCCACAACAATTACGTGAATTAGTTAAAACCGGATCAACACGGCAAATTCGCAGTGAAGCGCGCAATAAGCTTGAGGAATTAAAATGAGGTTACGGCCCTGGAGTAAATTACAGCGGGAAATCTATGATTTACTGACGCCGACCATCAATCTGCAAATTCACTGTACCCGTTATCCAATGCGCAGCCAAAATGGTGGAAGCACCGATTTGCCGCGTTACTGGATCACTCTGGATCAAGATGTTATCTGGGATTACCCAAAAGATTTTGTCGCGGGTGATCATGGGGTGCGAAATTTTCACGGCGAAACTTGCTGGTATCCTTACCTGACGGATATTTGTTCAATTTCTGATTTATTGCGTGAATATATTGATACCCCAAAAGCGGAGCTGTTAACGAAACAGTTTGCCAGCGATAAATGGGGGTTAGTGAATATTCTGCGTGCTGCCGACAGGCGAATCGGGACGAGGCGGTTAGATCAGTTACGGCGTAAAACACACAATATTGCAGCGTTAAAAATCATTACCCGACGTAGCGAATGATTAGATTAATGCCTGGCATGGCTTCGTACGCCGGATAAGACGCACCGAGGCGTCGCATCCGGCATTGAAGGCAAACCAGCTATTAACGTTGCGCTTCGCCACCCAATCCTTCGATCAGGTTTTGAATTAACGCTGCCAGTTCGCCGGTCATCAGGATGAAATCGGCGTCAAAGCGCTGGGCAAAATCTTCGCGGTCGATGTCTTCGTTTTGATCGCGCAGTTCGTCGCAGAACTTCAGGCGCTTGAGCGAACCATCGTCGCACATCACAAACTGAACGCGCTGCTGCCAGTCGAGCGCCAGTTTAGTCACCACTTTTCCGGCTTCAATGTGATTAGTGATCTCTTCGCTGGTCAGATCTTGTTTCTTCGCGCGGATCACGCCGCCATCTTCCAGCAGCGATTTCAGCTCGGCTTCATCAAGCAGCTGGAAGCCCTGTGCAGCACTACCGGAGCGAACCCATTCGGTCAGCGTCAGTTCAATCGGGTTTTCCATGCTCAATGGCACAACCGGTAACGACCCCAGGCTTTTACGCAGCAGTGCCAGCGTATCTTCCGCTTTTTTGGCGCTGGCGCAGTCCACCATGATCAAACCGTTCACCGTGTCGATCCACATCATGGTTTGGCTGAAACGGCTGAAGGCGCGAGGCAGCAGAGAGTGCAACACTTCATCTTTCAGCGAATCTTTTTCGGTTTTCTTCAGCTTACGTGCTTGCTCAGCTTCCAGTTTGGCGATTTTCGCTTCCAGAGCCTGTTTAATGACCGGAGACGGGAGAATTTTTTCTTCTTTGCGCGCACAGATAACAATTTGACCATTGGCAACGTGCGTTAACGCATCGCTGTGCGATCCCATCGGAGGAACCCAGCCCATCTTCGCCATATCCTGGCTGCCGCATGGGGTAAATGCCATCGAGGCTAGCTGTTTTTCCATCTCTTCTGCACGCAGCGAAATCTCGCGGCTAAGACGGTAAACCATTAAATTTTTGAACCACAGCATGATAATTTCCACGGCCTTGTCGTTAAATTTAGCGGGCATGATAACGAATTGTCGGCGGCCTTGCATTGCCAATCCGGTTGTCCGTCTCTACGCTATTGATATTGAAAAAAATAAGGAGAGTACCGTGCGTATAGGTATCGATTTAGGCGGCACCAAAACTGAAGTGATTGCACTGGGCGATGCAGGGGAGCAGTTGTACCGTCATCGTCTGCCCACGCCGCGTGATGATTACCGCCAGACCATAGAAACGATCGCCACGTTGGTAGAGATGGCGGAGCAGGCGACAGGACAGCGTGGAACAGTGGGGATGGGGATCCCAGGCTCGATTTCGCCTTACACCGGAGTGGTGAAAAATGCCAATTCAACCTGGCTTAACGGTCAGCCATTCGATAAAGACTTAAGCGCGCGGTTGCAGCGGGAAGTGCGGCTGGCAAATGACGCCAACTGTCTGGCGGTTTCGGAAGCGGTAGATGGCGCGGCAGCGGGAGCGCAGACGGTATTTGCTGTGATTATTGGCACGGGATGCGGCGCGGGCGTAGCATTCAATGGGCGGGCGCATATCGGCGGCAATGGCACGGCAGGCGAGTGGGGACACAATCCGCTACCGTGGATGGACGAAGACGAACTGCGTTATCGCGAGGAAGTCCCTTGTTATTGCGGTAAACAAGGCTGTATTGAAACCTTTATTTCGGGCACGGGATTCGCGACGGATTATCGTCGTTTGAGCGGACATGCGCTGAAAGGCAGTGAAATTATCCGCCTGGTTGAAGAAAACGATCCGGTTGCTGAGTTGGCATTACGTCGTTATGAGCTACGACTGGCGAAGTCGCTGGCGCATGTGGTGAATATTCTCGACCCGGATGTGATTGTCCTGGGCGGAGGGATGAGCAATGTTGACCGTTTATATCAAACAGTTCCACCGCTGATTAAACAATTTGTCTTCGGTGGCGAATGTGAAACGCCCGTGCGTAAGGCGAAGCATGGTGATTCGAGCGGCGTACGCGGCGCCGCATGGTTATGGCCACAAGAGTAAAAAACCCAGGCAACTGGTGCATCATGCCTGATGCGACACTGCCGCGTCTTATCAGGTCTACAAAATAAGCAGCCCGTAGGCCGGATAAGGTGCTCGCGCCGCATCCGGCACCGTGCTCAGATGCCTGATGCGACGCTTGCCGCGTCTTATCAGGCCTACAAAATAAGCATCTCGTAAGCCAGATAAGGCGCTCGCGCCGCATCCGGCACCGTGTTCAGATGCCTGATGCGATGCTTGCCGCGTCTTATCAGACCTACAAAATGAGCAGCCCGTAGGCCGGATAAGGCGTTCACGCCGCATCCGGCACCGTGCTCAGATGCCTGATGCGACGCTTGTCGCGTCTTATCAGGCCTACAAAATGAGCAGCCGTAGTCCGTAGGCCGGATAAGGCGCTCGCGCCGCATCCGGCACTGTGCTCAGATGCCTGATGCGACGCTTGCCGCGTCTTATCAGGCCTACAAAATAAGCAGCCCGTAGGCCGGATAAGGCGTTCACGCCGCATCCGGCAACAAGTAACGTGCACCGTGACTGCAACCTATCCCAGTGGTTTCGCCAGCACCGGACTCTCCGCTACTTGCTGGCGCTTATAGCGACCATACAGCAGCAATGAGGACATCGCAGCAAACGAGAGCAGGGCAGCAGGCAACGCCACGTAATTATATGCCAGCCCCAGCGTCAGCATCATCCCACCGCAATATGCGCCCACGGCGCTACCGAGGTTAAACGCTATTTGCCCACCCGCGGCACCTAATAACTCCCCACCTTTGGCATTTTGCAGTAACAATATTTGCAGCGGTGCTGAAAGGGCAAATAATCCCGCGCAACAAATAAAAGCAAAAATAAGCGACGTTGTTTTCATGCCGCCGAAGAAAAAGAGCATCAACAGTGCCAGCACAATAATAAAGTCAGTCACTGCCGCAATGCGCAGTGGTGAATAACGTCCTGAAATCCTGCCACTTAGCATATTCCCCAGCACCATCCCCAGTCCGACCAGCATCATAATGAAGGTCATCGCCGTTTCCGAAAAACCGGAAATAAACATCATGTAAGGTTTAACGTAACTAAACCAGGCAAACACACCTGCGTTGCCAAACATCGTGGCGGCGAAAATTAACCACGGGGCCGGGCTGCGCAAAAAGTGAAATTGTTCGCGCAGCTTTCCTTTCGCCTCGTCGCGAATATCCGGCACCCAAAAATAGACCGATGCCATCACCGCAATATTAAAAACAGCGATCAACAAAAAGGTGTAGCGCCAGCTAAATTCCTGACTTAAATACGTTCCCAGCGGAATGCCCAGCAAATTGGCGACTGTCATCCCGGAAACCATCCCCGCCACGGCGGCGGTGACTTTGCCGGGTTGGATAATTTTCGATAACACGATCGCCCCGACGCCAAAAAATGCGCCATGCGGAAAACCGGAAACCAGGCGGCCAATGGCGAGCATCAGGTAAGACGAAGAGAGCGTGAACATGGCGTTGCCAATGACGCACAACGTCACCAGAAACAACAAGATATGTTTGAGTGAGTAGCGACTGGAAAAAAGCGCGATTATCGGCGCACCGACCACCACCCCCAGCGCATAATACGAAATCATATGCCCGGCGGCAGGAATCGAAATCCCCACATTATGCGCCAGCTCCGTGAGCACCCCCATAATGCCAAATTCAGCCATCCCCAGGCCAAATGTGCCGAGTGCCAAAGATAAAATAACTTTTTTCATACCACCATCACAACCAACAGAGCAGCTACGAATCACCGTAGCCAATAAAGTGATAGCTTGCAGGATAACGACCAGTCGGGCCAAGAGATAATTCGCCCCTCTGTATTCATTATCCTGCTGAATAGTTATTTCACCGCAAACGCGCTTTCCAGTTTACTGTAGCCCAGTCCGTTGATCTTCTTCACTTTAATCTGCACCGGAATACGCTCTTTCATCGCTTCAACGTGGCTAATCACCCCGATGGTTTTACCACTGGCGTTCAGGGCATCCAGTGCGTCAAGGGCGGTATCCAGCGTTTCGCTATCCAGCGTGCCGAAACCTTCATCGAGGAACAGCGAGTCAATACGCGTTTTATGGCTGACCAGATCCGAAAGCGCCAGCGCCAGCGCCAGGCTCACGAGGAAACTTTCGCCGCCGGAAAGCGTACGGGTATCGCGTACCGCATCTGCCTGCCAGGTATCGACAACTTCGACCTCCAGCGCCTCGCTGGCTTTACGCTGTAACAGGTAGCGACCGTGCAGCCGGGTAAGTTGCTGGTTAGCCAGATGGACCAGATTGTCCAGCGTCAGCCCCTGAGCGAATTTACGGAATTTATCGCCCTCTTTGGAGCCAATCAGCGAATTAAGATATCCCCAGTCCTCAACCTGCTGCGTCGTCTGTGCAATTTGCTGCATTAAGGTTTGTTGTTGCTGACGGTTGTCTGCATCCTGCTTCAGCTGCTGGCGAATTTCCCCCTGGCGAGTGGTGTTTTCACGCAACTTTTGGTGAGTTTGCGCTAACTCTTGCTGAATCTGTTCCACCGTCACCGTGAGATCCAGTCCGCCAGGTCGGTGTTGCTGATGCTGTGCCAGCGTTTCTGCTGTCTGAGTGGCCAGCGCTTGCGCCTGACGACGCTGGTTTTCCAGATTCTGTTTCAGCTGTTCCAGCTGAGTTAGCGTCTGCTCATCCATTAACGCCGCAAGAAATGCCTGCTGATCGTCAAAAATGCTGTCCTGTAGCGCGGTGTCAAACTGCGCCTGAACTTTTTGCAGGCTTTGCACTGCCAGAACCTCCTGTTGCTGCAACGTTTGCTGCTGGCTTTGCAACGCGAGGCATTGTTCGTGAACTTGCCGCCAGTTTTCCAGCGCCACAGTTTCTTCGCTGTGCGGGAGTTCATCACTTTGCGGCAACGTTTCCAGAATCGGCGTCAGCTGCTGAATACGGTTTTGCAGCGCGGTTAATTCGTTCTGGCGTTGCTGCCAGCTCTGCGCTTCTTGCTGACGTGTCGCCAACCAGCTCTCTTCTTCCTCTTCCTGTGGCAATGTCAGTGCATAACCCGCCAATGCCGTTAAGAGTTGCTGCTGGCGTTGTTCAATTTGCTGTTGATACTGGATAATTTGCTGATTATGCGCGGCAATCTGCCCTTGTAATTCATGCCGTTGGCTGAGTAACCGCAGCTGGCGTTCGTGCTCATCTTGTGCATCCAGCCACGGTTGAATATCGTCCTGCGGCTGCAAGGTGATATTGAGGCTGGCCGTGACGGCTTGCCATTGTTGAGTAAGTGCTTGCTCATCTTGTCGGAGGCTTTGCGCTTCGTTTTCATCACGCTGAAGCTGCTTCGTTAAGGCGTCCAGTTGCCCACGCAGCGCCGCGCCTTCTTCGCCGAGCTTTTTAACTTCGTTTTCCAGCGCCAGTAATCGAGACTGATTAACGCCAGGCTCCAGCGCCTGATACGCCTCGACCGCCGGGTGGCTGGTGGAACCACAAAGTGGGCAAGGCTGACCCGCCTGTAACTGTGCACGTTGAGCTTCCAGCGTTTTGATGCGCGCTTCCTGCTCGCAAATGGTTTTGACATCGGCAAGTTGTTGCGTTTTTTCTTTATAACGCTGGCGCATTTCGTTAAGTGCGGCATTACGTTGCGTCTGTTCTTGCGTGACATTCTGGATAGCGACCTGTAATTGCGCTAGGCGTTTTTGTTGGGGAACAATCTGCCCATGCAGCGCGACCAGGCGCTGACGCAGTGGGCGTTGCTCAGCATGTTGTGCCAGGGCGGTAGCAACTTCATCGGCGGTTAACGTCAACGTGATCGCCGCAAGCGCATTAAGTTTTTGCTCAGCATGGGTTAACTGTTGCTGCCATTGCCGCAGATGCCCACGATCGCTGGTCTGCTGGGAGAACTGCGCACGCCAACCCGCCAGTTCGTTGTTCCACTGACGGAAGCGGTCGTGTTCCTGTAACCAGGCATTCAGGCTTTGTTGCTGCTGCTGTAATTCTGCTGACTGCTTCGCCGCGTGGTGGCGAATGCTCGCGCGAAGCGCCATTGTGCTCTGTAAGCGAGTATTTACTTCTTCAATCTGCTGGCGAGTATGCGCCAGCGCCGCGCTGTGTTCTGCGATGCGTTCCCAGTGCGGACGAAGATTTCGTGCCGGTTGCGCCAGGCTGAGCGCCGCCAGTTGCGGTTGCGCTTTTTCTTCTTCGGCTAACGCTTGTTGCAGTGCCTGCTGACGGCGGCTGGCTTCTTGCTGCAATTCGTCCAGACGCGTTAACCAGTTTAGCGATTGTTGTTCTTGCTGCTGCGCAGTGAGTAACCGTTTCTCTTCGTCAGTGAGTACCTGCAAACTTTCTGTCAGCGATTGCAGCTGTTCTGGCGCTAATAACGCAACGCCGCTGGCCTGCGCTTGCAGCTTCTCCAGCTCTGTGCGGGCCGATTTATGCTGTTCAAAAACCATCGCAGAGATTTGCCCGTAGATTTCAGTGCCGGTTAACTCCTCGAGCAATTCCGCGCGTTCTTTGGGTTTGGCATTGAGGAAGGCAGCAAATTGCCCCTGCGAAAGCAGCATCGAACGGGTGAAGCGCCCGTAATCCAGTCCGGTTAACGTCGCCGTCAGTTCCAGCTTATCTTTCACTTTGTCGGCGAGAATTTTGCCGTCTGCGCAGCGCGCCAGCTCTACGCGTGGCACCTGCAAATTACCGTCCGGCTGGTTACGCGCCCGATTCTGGCTCCAGAACGCGCGATACGCTTCACCTTTCACTTCAAATTCCACTTCCGCCAGACATTCGGCGGTATCGCGGGTCATGAGATCATTTTGTGATTGCGAAACGTTAGAGAGGCGCGGGGTTTCGTGATACAGCGCCAGACAAATGGCGTCCAGCAGGGTGGTTTTCCCCGCACCGGTTGGGCCGGTAATGGCAAACAGCCCGTTGCTGGCGAACGGCTCGCGGGTGAAATCAATCTTCCATTCGCCTTTTAATGAGTTCAGGTTTTTCAGGCGCAGGCTGAGAATTTTCATGCTTCGTGTTCTCCGGCGAGGGTCTGCAACGTCGTGGCGAAAAGATTCTGTAGACGTTGCTGCTGCGATTCATCCAGTTCTTCCAGTGCCAGACGGCGATTGAACACCTCTTCGACGCTGAGTTCGCTGAGGGTTTCACGCTGTTGGCTGGCTAACACACGCTCGCGCTGTTCACGACTCCGGCGCACCAGCAATACTTCAACTGGCAGTGATTCTGTTAATACCTGGATTTTGCGCTGAATATCATGCAGATACTCATCGGTAGTGATTTCGATATCCAGCCAGACAGGTGGCTCCTGTGATACATCGCGCCATTGTTCAAGCTGTTCGGTAATCGACGCCAGATCGCCTTTCAGTACCGCCATCGGCTGCGTTATCGGCACGTTCAGGTTTTCCACGCTCTCTAATTTGCCGTTTGAAAATGTCACCAGATGGACATATTTACTCTTACCGCATTCATCAAAACTCAGTGGAATGGGGGAACCGCAATAGCGAACATGTTCCATGCCGCCAATGAGCTGCGCGCGGTGAATATGCCCGAGCGCGATGTAGTCGGCTGGCGGAAAGTTTTGTGCCGGAAACGCGTCCAGCGTGCCAATATAGATGTCACGCACGGCATCACTTTTACTGGCGCCCACGGTCGTTAAATGTCCCGTGGCGATGATGGGCAGAGGCTGATCGCCGCGCAGTTTGCAGGCATCGGCATAGTGTTGTTGATAATAATCAGTAATAGCCGCCAGCAAATGCTGCTGTTTTTCAATACCGTTTAGCCCCGCCTGGCTGGTAATAATGTCACGCGGGCGTAAAAAAGGAATGGGGCACAGCACTGCGCCTGGCGTCCCGTCGCGATGAGGCAAGATTTGCGGCGCATGTCCGGCGCTGGCGACCACGGTAGTATTGAGGAACGCCATGATATCGCGCGATTCATTCAGCGTGGCGACCGAATCATGGTTTCCCGCCAGTACCACCAGATGACAGCCCGTTTGCTGTAAATTGACAACAAAACGGTTGTATAACGTGCGGGCGTAACTGGGCGGCGAGCCGGTATCGAAAACATCACCGGCAACAATAATCGCATCCACCTGATGGGTTTGTGCTGTCTCCAGCAGCCAGTCAAGAAAAGCCTGATGCTCAGCTTCGCGGCTTTTACTGTAGAAGTTCTGGCCGAGATGCCAGTCTGAAGTGTGAAGGATGCGCATAACGATTCTCTGGCGAAAAAGCATGGGCGCGATTATACCCAAACAGGTGCGCTATTTGCTTTTTTCTGCACCACAGAAATCAATAACCTGAAAGGATGTGCGGCGTGCTTTTCATAAATCTGTCATAAATCTGACGCATAATGACGTCGCATTAATGATCGCAATCTATTTATTACAACAGGGCAAATCATGGCGAGACGTATTCTGGTCGTAGAAGATGAAGCTCCAATTCGCGAAATGGTCTGCTTCGTGCTCGAGCAAAATGGCTTCCAGCCGGTCGAAGCGGAAGATTATGACAGTGCTGTGAACCAACTGAATGAACCCTGGCCGGATTTAATTCTCCTCGACTGGATGTTACCCGGCGGCTCCGGTATCCAGTTCATCAAACATCTCAAGCGTGAGTCGATGACCCGTGATATTCCGGTTGTGATGTTGACCGCCAGAGGGGAAGAAGAAGATCGCGTGCGCGGCCTTGAAACCGGTGCGGATGACTATATCACCAAGCCGTTTTCGCCGAAGGAGCTGGTGGCGCGAATCAAAGCGGTAATGCGCCGTATATCGCCGATGGCGGTGGAAGAGGTGATTGAGATGCAGGGGCTAAGTCTCGACCCGACATCTCACCGGGTGATGGCGGGCGAAGAACCGCTGGAGATGGGGCCAACTGAATTTAAACTGCTGCACTTTTTTATGACGCATCCCGAGCGCGTGTACAGTCGCGAGCAACTGTTAAATCACGTCTGGGGAACCAACGTATATGTGGAAGACCGCACGGTCGATGTCCACATTCGCCGCCTGCGTAAAGCACTGGAGCCCGGCGGGCATGACCGCATGGTGCAGACCGTGCGCGGTACAGGATATCGTTTTTCAACCCGCTTTTAACGCCTTGCTCATCGGACGCAGAGCAGGGCTTATGATTTCTTAACTGGAGTATCTTACGTGCTGGAACGGCTGTCGTGGAAAAGGCTGGTGCTGGAGCTGCTACTTTGCTGCCTCCCGGCTTTCATCCTGGGTGCATTTTTTGGTTACCTGCCCTGGTTTTTGCTGGCATCGGTGACAGGACTGCTTATCTGGCATTTCTGGAATTTATTGCGCCTTTCATGGTGGCTGTGGGTGGATCGCAGTATGACCCCGCCACCGGGGCGTGGTAGCTGGGAACCGCTGCTGTACGGTTTACACCAGATGCAACTGCGTAATAAAAAACGCCGCCGCGAGCTGGGTAATCTTATCAAACGCTTTCGTAGCGGCGCGGAGTCGCTACCCGATGCGGTGGTGCTGACCACGGAAGAGGGTGGGATTTTCTGGTGTAATGGTCTGGCGCAACAAATTCTTGGTCTGCGCTGGCCAGAAGATAACGGGCAGAACATCCTTAACCTGCTGCGTTATCCGGAGTTTACGCAATATCTGAAAACGCGTGATTTTTCTCGCCCGCTCAATCTGGTGCTCAACACCGGGCGGCATCTGGAAATTCGCGTCATGCCTTATACCCATAAACAGCTGCTGATGGTGGCGCGAGATGTCACGCAAATGCATCAACTGGAAGGGGCGCGGCGCAACTTTTTCGCCAACGTAAGCCATGAGTTACGCACGCCATTGACCGTGTTACAGGGTTACCTGGAGATGATGGATGAGCAGCCGCTGGAAGGCGCGGTACGCGAAAAAGCGTTGCACACCATGCGTGAGCAGACTCAGCGGATGGAAGGGCTGGTGAAGCAGTTGCTGACCTTGTCGAAAATTGAAGCCGCGCCGACGCAGTTGCTGAATGAGAAGGTTGATGTGCCGATGATGCTGCGCGTCGTTGAGCGTGAAGCTCAGACGCTGAGCCAGCAAAAACAGACATTTACCTTTGAGATAGATAACGGCCTCAAAGTGTCTGGTAGCGAAGACCAGTTACGCAGTGCGATTTCGAATCTGGTCTATAACGCCGTGAATCATACACCGGAAGGTACGCATATCACCGTACGCTGGCAGCGAGTGCCGCACGGTGCTGAATTTAGCGTTGAAGATAATGGACCGGGCATCGCACCGGAGCATATTCCACGCCTGACCGAGCGTTTTTATCGCGTTGATAAAGCGCGTTCCCGACAAACTGGCGGTAGCGGGTTGGGGTTAGCGATCGTGAAGCATGCGGTAAATCATCATGAAAGCCGGCTCAATATTGAAAGTACGGTGGGTAAAGGCACGCGTTTCAGTTTTGTTCTGCCGGAACGTTTAATTGCCAAAAATAGCGATTAATCCGCCTTTGTCATTTTTTGTTGCCATAAGCCAGCCGATGCTGGCTTTTTTTCTTTGCAGTCAAAAAACGGGCGCTGAATTTTACCATGTCTGGTGATTTTTTGTTCGCATGATAAGCCATATCTTTTTCACGGAAATAGTGTTTTATACTGGTTGGTGATTTCTTATCGCTATATCCCTCTGGTTTTTAGATCCCTCCTTGCTTTAAAACGTTATAAGCGTTTAAATTGCGCTTCAGGTGCTGTCATACTGACTGCATTCACGCGGTAAATCGAAAAACTATTCTTCGCCGCGCCTGGTTGGGAGTATTTCCCGCTAAAATTGTTTAAATATACCGCTGTATCATCCCCAGGGATTGGCACAAAATTTAACGTTACAACACCACATCCACAGGCAGTATGATTTATGACCCATCAGTTAAGATCGCGCGATATCATCGCTCTGGGCTTTATGACATTTGCGTTGTTCGTTGGCGCAGGTAACATTATTTTCCCTCCTATGGTCGGCTTGCAGGCAGGCGAACACGTCTGGACTGCGGCATTCGGCTTCCTTATTACTGCCGTTGGTCTGCCGGTATTAACGGTAGTGGCGCTGGCGAAAGTTGGCGGCGGCGTCGATAGTCTGAGTACACCAATCGGTAAAGTTGCAGGCGTGCTGCTGGCAACGGTTTGCTACCTGGCGGTAGGGCCGCTGTTTGCAACACCGCGTACGGCAACTGTCTCCTTTGAAGTGGGCATTGCGCCGCTGACGGGTGACTCCGCACTGCCGCTGTTTATCTACAGCCTGGTCTATTTCGCTATCGTTATTCTGGTTTCGCTCTATCCGGGCAAGCTGCTGGATACCGTGGGCAACTTCCTTGCACCGCTGAAAATTATCGCGCTGGTCATCCTGTCTGTTGCGGCGATTGTCTGGCCTGCGGGTTCTATCAGCACGGCAACTGAGGCTTATCAAAACGCTGCGTTTTCTAACGGCTTCGTCAATGGCTATCTGACTATGGATACGCTGGGCGCGATGGTGTTTGGTATCGTTATTGTTAACGCGGCGCGTTCTCGCGGCGTTACCGAAGCGCGTCTGCTGACCCGTTATACCGTCTGGGCTGGCCTGATGGCAGGCGTTGGTTTGACTCTGCTGTACCTGGCGCTGTTCCGTCTGGGTTCAGACAGCGCGTCGCTGGTTGATCAATCCGCGAACGGTGCCGCTATTCTGCATGCTTACGTTCAGCACACCTTTGGCGGCGGCGGTAGCTTCCTGCTGGCGGCGTTAATCTTCATCGCTTGTCTGGTCACGGCGGTTGGCCTGACCTGCGCTTGTGCGGAATTCTTCGCTCAATACATCCCGCTCTCATACCGTACGCTGGTGTTTATCCTCGGCGGCTTCTCGATGGTGGTGTCTAATCTGGGCTTAAGCCAGCTGATTCAGATCTCTGTACCGGTGCTGACTGCCATTTATCCGCCGTGTATCGCACTGGTTGTATTAAGTTTTACACGCTCATGGTGGCATAATTCGTCCCGCGTGATTGCTCCGCCGATGTTTATCAGCCTGCTTTTTGGTATTCTCGACGGGATCAAAGCATCTGCATTCAGCGATATTTTACCGTCCTGGGCGCAGCGTTTACCGCTGGCCGAACAAGGTCTGGCGTGGTTAATGCCAACGGTGGTGATGGTGGTTCTGGCCATTATCTGGGATCGCGCAGCAGGTCGTCAGGTGACCTCCAGCGCCCACTAAATCACTGTAAATTTGTTTTAACCACGGGGCTGCGATGCCCCGTGGTTTTTTATTGTGTTGATGGGTTAGGAATTGATGGAAAGTAAGAACAAGCTAAAGCGTGGGCTAAGTACCCGACACATACGCTTTATGGCACTGGGTTCAGCAATTGGCACCGGGTTGTTTTACGGTTCGGCGGACGCCATCAAAATGGCCGGACCGAGCGTGTTGTTGGCCTATATTATCGGTGGTGTCGCGGCGTATATCATTATGCGTGCGCTGGGAGAAATGTCGGTACATAACCCGGCCGCCAGCTCTTTCTCGCGTTATGCGCAGGAAAACCTTGGCCCGCTGGCAGGTTATATCACCGGCTGGACCTACTGCTTTGAAATCCTTATTGTCGCCATCGCCGATGTCACCGCTTTCGGTATCTATATGGGCGTCTGGTTCCCGACGGTGCCGCACTGGATATGGGTGTTGAGCGTGGTGCTGATTATCTGCGCCATTAACCTGATGAGCGTGAAAGTCTTTGGTGAGCTGGAATTCTGGTTCTCGTTCTTTAAAGTCGCCACCATTATCATCATGATCGTTGCTGGTTTCGGTATCATCATTTGGGGGATTGGCAACGGCGGGCAACCGACCGGTATCCATAACCTGTGGAGCAACGGCGGCTTCTTCAGTAACGGCTGGCTTGGCATGGTGATGTCGTTGCAAATGGTGATGTTTGCCTACGGTGGTATTGAAATTATTGGTATTACCGCCGGTGAAGCGAAAGAGCCGGAGAAGTCTATTCCGCGCGCGATTAACTCAGTGCCGATGCGTATTCTGGTTTTCTATGTTGGTACGCTGTTCGTCATTATGTCTATCTATCCGTGGAATCAGGTAGGTACTGCAGGTAGCCCGTTCGTGCTGACGTTCCAGCATTTGGGGATTACCTTTGCCGCCAGCATTCTTAACTTCGTTGTGCTGACAGCCTCTTTGTCGGCAATTAACAGCGACGTGTTTGGCGTAGGCCGTATGTTGCACGGCATGGCAGAGCAGGGTAGTGCGCCGAAAATTTTCAGCAAAACGTCGCGTCGCGGTATTCCGTGGGTCACGGTGCTGGTCATGACTACCGCGCTGTTGTTTGCTGTGTATCTGAACTACATCATGCCGGAAAACGTCTTCCTGGTGATTGCCTCGCTGGCGACCTTCGCTACCGTGTGGGTGTGGATTATGATCCTGCTGTCGCAGATTGCCTTCCGTCGCCGCCTGCCGCCAGAAGAAGTTAAAGCGCTGAAATTTAAAGTTCCTGGCGGAGTGGCAACGACCATCACGGGGCTGGTTTTCCTGGTCTTTATCATCGGATTGATTGGTTATCACCCTGAAACGCGTATCTCTCTGTACGTTGGTTTTGCGTGGATTGTGGTGCTGTTGATTGGCTGGATGTTTAAACGCCGCCACGATCGTCAGTTGGCAGAAAACCACTAATTCCTGCCTTTTGTCGCCGGATCAGGAGCAAAACCTGATCCGGCTATTCCGAAAATTATCCGCCCCCGTCCTCCTCCCCCAAATATCCTTCAGATGATGAGTGATCCTGCATTAGGCTATGGCAAGGTGAACACATTTTCATCACAGGGGAATTATGATGTTAAATGCATGGCACCTGCCGGTGCCCCCATTTGTTAAACAAAGCAAAGATCAACTGCTCATTACACTGTGGCTGACGGGCGAAGAGCCGCCACAGCGCATTATGTTGCGCATGGAAAACGATAACGAAGAAACATCAATACCGATGCATAAACAGCGCAGCCAGCCGCAGCCTGGTGTGACGGCGTGGCGGGGAGCGCTCTCTCTCGTCACCGGGCAACCACGGCGGCGCTACAGTTTCAAATTGCTGTGGCACGATCGCCAGCGTTGGTTTACGCCGCAAGGTTTCAGCCCAATACCACCAGCACGGCTGGAACAGTTTGCCGTCGATGTGCCGGATATCGGACCACAATGGGCGGCGGATCAGATTTTTTATCAGATCTTCCCGGATCGTTTTGCCCGGAGTCTGCCTCGTAATGCCGATCAGGATCATGTCTATTATCATCACGCCGCCGGGCGGGAAATCATATTGCGTGACTGGGATGAACCGGTCACGGCACAGGCGGGCGGATCAACGTTCTATGGCGGCGATCTGGACGGGATAAGCGAAAAACTGCCGTACCTGAAAAAGCTCGGCGTGACGGCGCTGTATCTTAATCCGGTGTTTAAAGCACCCAGCGTGCATAAATACGATACCGAAGATTATCGCCACGTCGATCCGCAGTTTGGCGGCGACGGGGCGTTGCTGCGTTTGAGACACAACACGCAGCAGCAAGGAATGCGCCTGATGCTGGACGGCGTGTTTAACCACAGTGGCGATTCTCATGCCTGGTTTGACAGGCACAATCGCGGGACGGGCGGCGCTTGCCATAACCCCGAATCGCCCTGGCGCGACTGGTACTCGTTTCGCGATGACGGCACGGCGCTCGATTGGCTGGGCTATGCCAGCCTGCCAAAACTGGATTATCAGTCGGAAAGTCTGGTGAATGAAATTTATCGCGGTGAAGACAGCATTGTCCGTCACTGGCTGAAAGCGCCGTGGAATATGGACGGCTGGCGGCTGGATGTGGTGCATATGCTGGGGGAAGCGGGCGGGGCGTGCAATAATTTGCAGCATGTCGCTGGCATCACTGAGGCGGCGAAAGAAACCCAGCCAGAAGCGTACATTGTCGGTGAATATTTTGGCGATGCGCGGCAATGGTTACAGGCCGATGTGGAAGATGCATCGATGAACTATCGGGGCTTTACTTTTCCGCTGTGGGGCTTTCTCGCTAATACCGATATCTCTTACGATCCGCAGCAGATTGACGCTCAAATCTGTATGACCTGGATGGACAATTACCGTGCCGGGCTTTCTCATCAACAGCAACTGCGTATGTTTAACCAGCTCGATAGTCACGATACCGCGCGATTTAAAACGTTACTCGGACGGGATGTTGCGCGTCTGCCACTGGTGGTCGTCTGGCTGTTCACCTGGCCTGGTGTGCCGTGTATTTATTACGGCGATGAAGTGGGGCTGGACGGCAATAACGATCCATTTTGTCGTAAACCGTTTCCCTGGGACCCGGAAAAACAAGATACGGAACTATTCGCGCTGTACCAGCGAATGATTGCGCTGCGTAAGAAGAGCCTGGCATTGCGTCGTGGCGGCTGTCAGGTGTTGTATGCGGAAGATAACGTGGTGGTGTTTGTGCGTGTGCTCAATCAGCAGCGTGTGCTAGTGGCAATCAACCGTGGTGAAGCGTGTGAAGTGGTGCTACCCGCATCGCCGTTGCTTAATGTCGCGCAATGGCAATGCAAAGAAGGGAACGGACAACGGGTAGATGGGATCCTGACGTTGCCCGCGATATCAGCCACGGTGTGGATGAATTAATACATTACAACGCTTTGCGTGACGCTTGCTCCATCATCCGCGGATAAAATTGCCAGAAGCGGGTTTCAAGGGCGTCGTAATGGGTGTCTAAATCGTACCAGGAGTCACGCAGAGCATCCAGACGTGGGCGACGGCTTGCCATGCCGTTTAACACGCTCTGGATGAAATCCATATCGCGATAGCGCACCAGCCATTGCTCTGACCACAAGTAGTTATTCAGATTGATAAAGCGCGGCGGTGAGTCCGGCAGAATGGTCATCACTTGTTCGCGGGCATAACAGACAAATTCCTGTAGCGGAAAGTCCGGCGACAACTGCGACCAGTGGCGGGAAAGAAAGTGATCCCACATCACATCCAGCGTAATAGGCGCAACGCGGCGAGTTTCGTTGCGAAACCACTCCCGCGCTTCGCGGACTTCCGGCAGATTGTCGGTTAACACATCGATACGCCGATGCATATGAATACCTGCAACCACGTCGGGCGGAAAACTTTCGTCAGGATTTCCGCGAACAAAATCAGCCAGTAAATTGCCGGAAAGCGAACTTTCAGCGAGATGGGCTAAATGCAGGTGAGCTAAAAAATTCATCGATTATATTCTATCCAAAGGGGGGTAAAGGTTGCAGGGAGAGCGCCCCGGCACTAGACTACCCGCCTCTTATTTTAGTCTGAGTCAGTGTCATGCGCGTTACCGATTTCTCCTTTGAATTGCCCGAATCCCTGATTGCCCACTATCCCATGCCTGAACGCAGTAGCTGTCGTTTACTGTCGCTGGACGGGCCGACGGGCGCGCTGACGCACGGTACTTTCACCGATTTATTCGACAAGCTCAACCCCGGCGATCTTCTGGTTTTTAACAATACTCGCGTGATCCCGGCGCGCCTGTTTGGGCGTAAAGCCACTGGCGGTAAAATTGAAGTGCTGGTTGAGCGGATGCTCGACGACAAACGCATTCTCGCGCATATTCGCGCCTCGAAAGCGCCAAAACCGGGCGCGGAGCTACTGCTGGGCGATGACGAAAGCATCAAAGCAACAATGACCGCTCGTCATGGCGCGCTGTTTGAAGTCGAATTTAACGATGAGCGCTCGGTGCTGGATATTCTCAACAGAATCGGCCATATGCCACTGCCGCCGTACATCGACCGTCCGGACGAAGATGCAGACCGCGAACTTTATCAAACGGTTTATAGCGAAAAACCAGGCGCGGTAGCAGCACCGACCGCCGGACTGCACTTTGACGAACCGCTGCTGGAAAAATTGCGCGCCAAGGGCGTGGAGATGGCATTCGTGACTCTGCATGTGGGGGCGGGTACCTTCCAGCCGGTACGCGTCGACACCATTGAAGACCACATCATGCACTCGGAATATGCAGAAGTGCCGCAGGATGTGGTTGACGCAGTGCTGGCTGCGAAAGCGCGTGGTAACCGGGTGATTGCGGTTGGCACCACCTCTGTTCGCTCGCTTGAGAGTGCGGCCCAGGCGGCGAAAAACGATCTGATTGAACCGTTTTTCGATGATACACAAATCTTTATCTATCCCGGCTTCCAGTACAAAGTAGTCGATGCGCTGGTGACTAACTTCCATCTGCCGGAGTCAACGCTGATTATGCTGGTTTCCGCATTTGCCGGTTATCAACACACCATGAACGCCTATAAAGCGGCAGTAGAAGAGAAATATCGCTTTTTTAGTTACGGTGATGCGATGTTTATCACGTACAATCCGCAGGCAATTAATGAGCGCGTCGGGGAGTAATTCCGCGGCGCTGGTTTAAACGTTGGACTGTTTTTCTGACGTAGTGGAGAAAAAATGAAATTTGAACTGGACACCACCGACGGTCGCGCACGCCGTGGCCGCCTGGTCTTCGATCGTGGCGTAGTGGAAACGCCTTGTTTTATGCCTGTTGGCACCTACGGTACCGTAAAAGGGATGACGCCGGAAGAAGTTGAAGCCACTGGCGCGCAAATTATTCTGGGTAACACTTTCCACCTGTGGCTGCGCCCGGGCCAGGAAATTATGAAACTGCATGGCGATCTGCACGATTTCATGCAGTGGAAAGGCCCGATCCTTACCGACTCCGGCGGCTTCCAGGTCTTCAGTCTTGGCGATATTCGTAAAATCACCGAACAGGGCGTGCACTTCCGTAACCCCATCAACGGCGATCCGATTTTCCTCGATCCCGAAAAATCGATGGAGATTCAATACGATCTTGGCTCAGACATCGTCATGATTTTTGACGAGTGTACGCCGTATCCTGCTGACTGGGATTACGCGAAGCGCTCTATGGAGATGTCGCTGCGTTGGGCGAAGCGTAGCCGCGAGCGTTTTGACAGTCTCGGCAACAAAAATGCGCTCTTTGGTATCATTCAGGGCAGCGTTTACGAAGATTTACGTGATATCTCTGTTAAAGGTCTGGTAGATATCGGTTTTGATGGCTACGCTGTCGGCGGTCTGGCAGTGGGTGAGCCGAAAGCAGATATGCACCGTATCCTGGAGCATGTGTGTCCGCAAATTCCGGCAGACAAACCACGTTACCTGATGGGCGTTGGTAAACCGGAAGACCTGGTTGAAGGCGTGCGCCGCGGTATCGATATGTTTGACTGCGTAATGCCAACACGTAATGCGCGTAACGGTCATCTGTTCGTGACCGATGGCGTGGTGAAAATCCGCAATGCGAAGTATAAGAGCGACACTGGCCCGCTCGATCCTGAGTGTGATTGCTACACCTGTCGCAATTATTCACGTGCCTACTTGCATCATCTCGACCGTTGCAACGAAATATTAGGCGCGCGACTCAACACCATTCATAACCTTCGTTACTACCAGCGTTTGATGGCGGGTTTACGCAAGGCTATTGAAGAGGGTAAATTAGAGAGCTTCGTAGCTGATTTTTACCAGCGTCAGGGGCGAGAAGTACCACCTTTGAACGTTGATTAATATTAATAATGAGGGAAATTTAATGAGCTTTTTTATTTCTGATGCGGTAGCGGCAACGGGTGCTCCGGCACAAGGTAGCCCGATGTCTTTGATTTTGATGCTGGTGGTATTCGGTCTGATTTTCTATTTCATGATCCTGCGCCCACAGCAGAAGCGCACCAAAGAACACAAAAAGCTGATGGACTCCATCGCGAAAGGTGATGAAGTGCTGACGAACGGTGGCCTGGTCGGTCGCGTAACCAAAGTAGCAGAAAACGGCTACATTGCTATCGCGCTGAATGACACCACTGAAGTAGTTATTAAACGTGACTTCGTAGCCGCCGTTCTGCCGAAAGGCACCATGAAGGCGCTGTAATTAAAATTTTTCCCTAAGGGAATTGCCGTGTTAAACCGTTATCCTTTGTGGAAGTACGTCATGCTGATCGTGGTGATTGTCATCGGTCTGCTGTATGCGCTTCCCAACCTGTTTGGTGAGGATCCGGCTGTTCAGATCACTGGCGCGCGCGGAGTCGCCGCCAGTGAGCAAACGCTGATCCAGGTCCAGAAAACGTTACAAGAAGAAAAAATAACTGCTAAGTCTGTGGCACTGGAAGAGGGCGCTATTCTTGCGCGCTTCGACTCCACTGACACCCAGCTACGCGCCCGTGAAGCATTAATGGGCATTCTGGGTGACAAATATGTCGTGGCGCTTAACCTTGCCCCGGCCACGCCGCGCTGGCTGGCAGCTATTCACGCTGAGCCGATGAAGCTCGGTCTTGACTTGCGTGGCGGCGTTCACTTCCTGATGGAAGTGGATATGGACACTGCGCTTGGCAAACTCCAGGAACAAAATATCGATAGCCTGCGCAGCGATCTGCGTGAAAAAGGCATCCCGTATACCACTGTTCGTAAAGAAAATAATTACGGTCTGAGCATCACTTTTCGCGATGGCAACGCCCGTGATGAAGCTATTGCATATCTGAGCAAGCGTCATCCAGATCTGGTCATTAGCAGCCAGGGTAGCAACCAGCTGCGTGCGGTCATGAGCGATGCGCGTCTCAGTGAAGCGCGTGAATATGCGGTGCAGCAGAACATTAACATCCTGCGTAACCGTGTAAACCAGCTTGGTGTGGCGGAGCCTGTAGTACAACGTCAGGGCGCAGACCGCATTGTCGTTGAGCTGCCTGGTATTCAGGATACCGCTCGCGCGAAAGAGATTCTTGGCGCTACCGCGACGCTGGAATTCCGTCTGGTGAATACCAACGTTGACCAGGCTGCTGCTGCATCTGGACGCGTACCGGGCGACTCTGAAGTGAAACAGACCCGCGAAGGTCAGCCGGTTGTGCTGTACAAACGCGTGATTCTGACCGGTGACCATATCACCGATTCCACTTCCAGCCAGGACGAATACAACCAGCCGCAGGTTAACATCTCGCTCGACAGCGCAGGTGGTAACATCATGTCTAACTTCACTAAGGACAACATCGGCAAACCGATGGCGACCCTGTTTGTGGAGTATAAAGACAGCGGTAAGAAAGATGCTAATGGTCGTGCGGTTCTGGTGAAACAGGAAGAGGTGATTAACATCGCGAATATCCAGTCTCGTCTGGGTAACAGCTTCCGTATCACTGGTATCAACAACCCGAACGAAGCGCGTCAGCTGTCGCTGCTGCTGCGTGCCGGTGCGTTGATTGCACCGATTCAGATTGTTGAAGAACGTACCATTGGTCCGACCCTGGGTATGCAGAACATTGAACAGGGGCTGGAGGCATGTCTCGCCGGTCTGCTGGTTTCTATTCTGTTCATGATCATCTTCTATAAGAAGTTTGGTCTGATTGCGACCAGTGCTCTGATTGCGAACTTGATCTTGATTGTCGGCATTATGTCGCTGCTGCCTGGCGCGACGCTGAGTATGCCGGGGATCGCGGGTATCGTCTTAACCCTTGCGGTAGCGGTCGATGCGAACGTACTGATCAACGAACGTATTAAAGAAGAATTAAGCAACGGGCGTACTGTTCAGCAGGCAATTGATGAAGGTTATCGTGGCGCGTTCAGTTCCATCTTCGATGCGAACATCACCACGCTGATTAAAGTCATCATCCTGTACGCAGTGGGTACCGGGGCAATTAAAGGGTTCGCGATTACTACCGGTATCGGTGTGGCGACGTCGATGTTTACCGCGATTGTCGGTACGCGTGCCATCGTAAACCTGCTATATGGCGGCAAGCGCGTCAAGAAGCTGTCAATCTGAGGAGTGCGATGTGGCACAGGAATATACTGTTGAACAACTAAACCACGGCCGTAAAGTCTATGACTTTATGCGCTGGGACTACTGGGCTTTCGGCATCTCTGGTCTGCTGTTAATCGCCGCGATCGTCATTATGGGCGTGCGCGGTTTTAACTGGGGGCTGGATTTCACCGGTGGTACGGTTATTGAAATTACGCTTGAAAAACCGGCTGAAATCGATGTAATGCGTGATGCATTGCAGAAAGCGGGCTTTGAAGAGCCGATGCTGCAAAACTTCGGTAGCAGCCACGACATCATGGTCCGCATGCCGCCAGCTGAAGGCGAAACCGGTGGTCAGGTGCTGGGCAGCAAAGTTCTGAAGGTGATTAACGAAGCTACCAATCAGAACGCGGCGGTGAAGCGTATTGAGTTCGTCGGTCCGAGCGTAGGGGCAGACCTTGCGCAAACCGGTGCGATGGCGCTGATGGCGGCACTGCTGTCTATCCTTGTATATGTCGGTTTCCGCTTTGAGTGGCGACTGGCGGCAGGGGTAGTAATCGCGCTGGCGCACGACGTTATCATTACGCTGGGTATTTTGTCGTTATTCCATATCGAGATTGACCTGACCATTGTGGCATCGTTGATGTCGGTTATCGGTTACTCGCTTAACGACAGTATCGTGGTATCGGACCGTATTCGTGAAAACTTCCGCAAAATCCGTCGCGGTACGCCTTACGAAATCTTTAACGTGTCCTTGACCCAGACGCTGCACCGTACTTTGATCACATCCGGTACCACCTTGATGGTTATCCTGATGCTGTATCTCTTCGGTGGCCCGGTGCTGGAAGGCTTCTCGCTGACCATGCTGATTGGTGTAACCATCGGTACCGCATCTTCCATCTATGTTGCATCTGCGCTGGCCCTGAAACTGGGTATGAAGCGTGAGCATATGCTGCAACAGAAAGTGGAAAAAGAAGGGGCGGACCAGCCGTCAATTCTGCCGTAAGGGTGTTTTTAAATCCGTTCAGTTAAAAAACCGTGGCGTATTTACGCTGCGGTTTTTTTTCGATTGTTGCTTATTGTACTGAATACAGCTTTGGTTGTAGAAAGAGTTCTGACATATACTTTGTATTAATAGTTAATACGTGGAGATCGCTTATGCGCAAAATTACCTCAGTAAGCGTTGGCGAACAATTAGATAGTTTTATTACCCGGATGGTTCAGTCTGGTCGTTATGGCTCGGCCAGTGAAGTGATGCGTTCGGCGCTTCGTCTATTGGAACAACAAGAATCCAGGGATGAAGCTGTCAGAAATGCTGTTATTGAAGGTCTTGAGAGCGGTGAAAGTTCGATGACGCTTCGTGATATCGCAGCAGAAAGGAAGCAAAAACATCGTGTATAAGCTTAGCGGAAAAGCTGTTGAAGATTTCAGAGGGATCTATGACTACACGCTGGGAAAGTTTGGTGAGGAGCAGGCGGATCGCTATACCGACTCTCTCGGCATTTTTCTGGATACACTCTCTCAAATGCCCGAGATAGGGCAAGACTATGATGCGATTCCAGAGGTAAAGAAGATCGCATTCAGGTTTCACACTGTTTATTACATTATAAGAGTAGATGACATTCTCATTGCGCGTATTCTTCATCAGCAGATGGAACCTCGCCGTCACTGGTAATGTGAGAATTTCTTTACTCAGGATTGCGAAAATCCCCGCATCTTGGGAAACTGCGCGTAACCCTACATTTCATCCAGGTAACTTTTCATGGCTATCATCCCAAAAAACTATGCGCGGTTAGAAAGCGGCTATCGCGAAAAAGCATTAAAACTCTATCCGTGGGTCTGCGGTCGCTGTTCCCGCGAGTTTGTCTATTCCAACCTGCGTGAACTTACCGTTCACCATATTGATCACGACCATACCAATAATCCGGAAGATGGTAGTAACTGGGAATTGCTTTGTCTCTATTGCCATGATCATGAGCATTCGAAATATACCGAAGCGGATCAGTATGGTACGACGGTTATCGCAGGGGAAGATGCGCAGAAGGATGTCGGTGAAGCGAAATACAACCCGTTTGCTGATTTAAAAGCGATGATGAATAAGAAGAAGTAATAAAAAATGCCGGATATAAAATCCGCTATTTGAGCTTTGTGACAAACGAAAAATTGCCTGATACGCTACGCTTGTCAGGCCTACGTAATCTCAGCAATGTATTGAATTTTCGTGCTTTTGTAGACCAGATAAGGCGTTTGCTCCGCATCCGGCATGAACAAAGCGCACGTTGCCGACAATCTGAAATGCCGGGAATAAATCCCGGCATTTTCACAATCAGAAGTTGTAACCTACCACCAGGTAACCACCCCAGCCGGTAGAGCGAACGTTGAAGTTGCCGTTACCGAAGTTCAGCTCTGCATCATCGTTCCACTGACCACCGTCATGCCAGTAACGTGCAACGACAGAGTAGTGCCAGTGATCGTAGTTCAGCGCCAGAATATGGCTGGAAGCGATGGAGTTATTGCTGCGCGTCTTAATACCGTTGATTGCGTTACCGCTGTCATCACCCAGATCGGAACCCCAGTCGAAGTTGGTGAAGCCGATGTAGCTCAGCTGACCGCCCCACAGATCGGTAATCGGCACAAAGTATTTAATTTTGAAACGGTAACCGTCCCACTCGTTTTCGTTCGCTGCGCCGTAGTTCTGCCACTGGTATTTCGCATACACGTTCATGGACAGGCTCATCGGCAGGCCAGTGTCGATGTCAGTACCCAGACCCATATACCAGGTGCTCTGGCGACCATCTTTGTTACGGCCCATGTCGTAAATGTAGTTGTTCGCGAAGTACCACTCTTTGAACGGACCGAAGCTAAGGTCAGTATTGGTCAGCTTATCGATGGAGAAACGCGGTTCGATTTCCATAAACAGCGGAGAACCGTGGTTCCAGATACCTTTGGCATCGGAGTTACCGCCGAAGAATACCGGCGCATCCGCGTAACCATAGAAATCGAACCAGTCTTTTTTAGCGAATGCTTCATACTCCAGGTAAGTATCGTTACGGATCTGCGGTCCGAAACGGGTGTGATAGCTACCAACTACGTTAACGCTCTGGTGCCACCAGTCGGAAAGGTACTGCGGTTTATCGTTTTCAGCTGCGTTGACAGTAAAAGACGAAGAGAGCGCCAGTACCGCACCGGCTGCCAGTAATGTTTTTTTCATATGTATGCCACTGTTTGAAAATCCCTTACGGGAGTGAAAAAGGCGCAAATTGCGTTTCTAAATATTTCCTATACAGAGGAGCCTATTATAAAAATCATTGCTCACAAAAATATGTTGTATTTCACAGTTCTATCATTTACGTAATCGATTGCGTTCACGAATACACATATTCGGGCGGGAATTGTACTGACTTTCACCCTTGTTGCAAACTTTTACTATCAATCTGGGTGATGTAAGCAGAGTAACAAAATGAAGGGGGAGGATGTTGCGGGACGCACAAAACGCCCCGAAAAACGTTTACTGCATAACAGGTTGAATGTCGTGGATGCGTACAAAGCCTAACTGATCCACAGAAATGCCCTTTAACTGTAACGGAATGTCAACATCACTGGGCGCGAGGAGGCTGGCCGGCGCGTTAATCAATTGATTCTGCACATTGATTTCCTGAAAGTTGTCGATTGTTCCCTGAATTTGCCCATATTCAACGGTTCCGCTGAAAGCGGGTAAGGGATCATTGGACTCACCCTGAATACGCAGCGTCAGAGTGGTGCCATCTGCAATTGGCGTAATATTCACCAGCGACATACGTAAAGTGCCAATTTGGCTTTCCAGCCGTGCCGGTGTGTTTGCACCAGGCAACAGGTAAACCCCACTGCTGGATTTTGCGTTCAGCGTATTTTGCTGGGTGATTTTGATAGTTTCTTTGTTGAGCTGAGTCATCTCTTTATTCAACGTGTTGACGCTGTGTTTCATCTGGCGTACTTCGCTTTGCTGTACGCAGGCGCTCAGGCTGAACAGGCTTCCCAGCAGGAATAGTCGAAAACATACTTTAATGTTCATAGGTCGTCCCTTTCTCGTCACAATTAGCCTAATGGTAGAGGCTTAAAGCCGTGAAAGCATCGATCCTTTATCTCAAAAGCGTTGCGCCTTTGTTGTATCGTCAGTTCAGGGTAAAATAGATTTCTATTAACCACCTGGTCAGGACGCCGTATGCATTGCCCATTCTGTTTCGCCGTGGACACTAAGGTAATTGACTCTCGTCTCGTGAGCGAGGGCTCTTCCGTACGCCGCCGTCGGCAGTGTCTGGTGTGTAATGAACGTTTCACTACTTTTGAAGTTGCGGAACTGGTTATGCCGCGTGTCGTGAAAAGCAACGACGTGCGCGAACCGTTTAATGAAGAAAAATTGCGTAGCGGAATGCTGCGGGCGCTGGAAAAACGTCCGGTGAGTTCCGATGACGTCGAAATGGCGATCAACCATATTAAATCGCAACTCCGCGCCACTGGTGAGCGCGAAGTGCCGAGCAAAATGATTGGCAATCTGGTGATGGAGCAATTGAAAAAGCTCGATAAAGTCGCCTATATCCGTTTTGCCTCTGTCTATCGCAGTTTCGAAGATATCAAAGAATTTGGCGAAGAGATTGCGCGCCTGGAGGATTAAACCGTGCAGGACGAGTTATACATGGCGCGGGCGCTAAAGCTGGCGCAACGAGGGCGCTTCACCACTCACCCTAACCCGAATGTCGGTTGCGTCATTGTGAAAGATGGCGAAATTGTCGGTGAAGGTTACCATCACCGCGCGGGCGAACCGCATGCCGAGGTACACGCGTTGCGCATGGCAGGTGAAAAAGCCAAAGGCGCAACGGCGTATGTGACACTCGAACCTTGTAGTCATCATGGTCGTACGCCACCGTGTTGTGACGCATTAATTGCTGCTGGCGTGGTGCGCGTTGTGGCTGCGATGCAGGACCCTAATCCGCAGGTCGCTGGGCGTGGACTTTACCGTTTGCAACAAGCTGGCATTGACGTCAGCCACGGCCTGATGATGAGCGAAGCCGAGCAATTGAATAAAGGCTTCCTCAAGCGCATGCGCACCGGCTTTCCTTATATACAGTTGAAACTCGGCGCGTCGCTAGATGGCCGCACTGCGATGGCCAGCGGTGAAAGCCAGTGGATCACTTCACCTCAGGCTCGACGCGATGTACAACGACTGCGCGCGCAAAGTCATGCCATTTTAACCAGCAGCGCCACGGTGCTGGCGGACGATCCAGCCTTAACGGTGCGTTGGTCTGAACTGGATGAACAAACTCAGGCGCTCTATCCGCAACAAAATCTCCGTCAGCCGGTACGTATTGTGATTGATAGCCAAAATCGCGTGACGCCGGAACACCGCATCGTGCAACAGCCGGGCGAAACCTGGTTCGCGCGTACGCAGGAAGATTCTCGTGAATGGCCGGAAACGGTGCGTACTTTGCTGATTCCAGAGCATAAAGGTCATCTGGATCTGGTTGTGCTGATGATGCAACTCGGCAAGCAACAGATTAACAGTATCTGGGTGGAAGCGGGGCCAACGCTCGCTGGCGCATTGCTACAGGCGGGTTTAGTCGATGAGCTGATTGTCTATATCGCACCTAAACTATTAGGCAGCGACGCCCGCGGATTATGTACGCTGCCGGGGCTTGAGAAATTAGCCGACGCGCCCCAATTTAAATTCAAAGAGATACGTCATGTAGGCCCGGATGTTTGCCTGCATTTAGTGGGTGCATGATCTCCCGGCTCGAAAGGGAAGCAGCGCACGAAATATTATGCTAAAATCCGCCCCCCTGCGGGGCCATACTCGAACCCGAAGGAAGAAAATGAACATTATTGAAGCTAACGTTGCTACCCCGGACGCTCGCGTCGCCATCACCATTGCGCGTTTCAACAACTTTATCAATGACAGCCTGCTGGAAGGTGCAATTGACGCACTGAAACGTATCGGTCAGGTAAAAGATGAAAACATTACCGTTGTTTGGGTGCCTGGTGCCTATGAGCTGCCGCTGGCGGCGGGTGCACTGGCTAAAACCGGTAAATACGACGCGGTGATTGCGCTGGGGACGGTTATTCGTGGTGGCACTGCCCACTTTGAATATGTCGCTGGTGGTGCAAGCAACGGCCTGGCGCATGTTGCCCAGGACAGCGAAATTCCGGTTGCTTTTGGGGTTTTGACCACTGAAAGCATTGAACAAGCGATCGAACGTGCTGGCACCAAAGCTGGTAACAAAGGTGCAGAAGCTGCACTGACCGCGCTTGAAATGATTAATGTATTGAAAGCCATCAAGGCCTGAAATTAGTAAGGGGAAATCCGTGAAACCTGCTGCTCGTCGCCGCGCTCGTGAGTGTGCCGTCCAGGCGCTCTACTCCTGGCAGTTGTCCCAGAACGACATCGCTGATGTTGAATACCAGTTCCTGGCTGAACAGGATGTAAAAGACGTTGACATCCTGTACTTCCGTGAGCTGCTGGCCGGGGTGGCGACTAACACCGCATACCTCGACGGACTGATGAAGCCATATCTGTCTCGCCTGCTGGAAGAGCTGGGCCAGGTAGAAAAAGCGGTACTGCGCATTGCGCTGTACGAGTTGTCTAAACGTAGCGATGTGCCGTACAAAGTGGCCATTAACGAAGCGATCGAACTGGCGAAATCGTTCGGCGCAGAAGACAGCCATAAGTTCGTCAATGGCGTACTGGATAAAGCAGCACCTGTGATTCGCCCTAACAAAAAGTGATATCCAGGCCGGCAGAGTAACGGAAAAACAGTTCCGCACTCGCCGGCCTTTTCTTTTTTACCTGCTGAGGCATAACGTATGGCATGTGGCGAGTTCTCCCTGATTGCCCGTTATTTTGACCGTGTAAGAAGCTCTCGTCTTGATGTCGAACTTGGCATTGGCGACGATTGCGCACTTCTCAATATCCCCGAGAAACAGACCCTGGCGATCAGCACTGATACGCTGGTGGCGGGCAACCATTTCCTCCCTGATATCGATCCTGCGGATCTGGCATATAAAGCACTGGCGGTAAACCTAAGCGATCTGGCAGCGATGGGCGCCGATCCGGCCTGGCTGACGCTGGCATTAACTTTACCGGACGTAGACGAATCGTGGCTTGAGTCCTTCAGCGACAGTTTGTTTGAGCTCCTCAATTATTACGATATGCAACTCATTGGTGGCGACACCACGCGTGGGCCATTATCAATGACGTTGGGTATCCACGGCTTTGTTCCGATGGGACGAGCCTTAACGCGCTCTGGGGCGAAACCGGGTGACTGGATTTATGTGACCGGTACACCGGGCGATAGCGCCGCCGGGCTGGCGATTTTGCAAAATCGTCTCCACGTGGCGGATTGCAAAGATGCTGACTACTTGATCAAACGTCACCTCCGTCCGTCGCCGCGTATTTTACAGGGGCAGGCATTGCGCGATCTGGCAAATTCAGCCATCGATCTCTCTGACGGTCTGATTTCCGATCTCGGGCATATCGTGAAAGCCAGCGACTGCGGCGCACGTATTGATCTGGCGTTGTTACCATTCTCTGACGCACTTTCACGTCATGTTGAACCGGAACAGGCGCTGCGCTGGGCGCTCTCTGGTGGCGAAGATTACGAGTTGTGTTTCACTGTGCCGGAACTGAACCGTGGCGCGTTGGATGTCGCTTTGGGACATCTGGGCGTACCATTTACCTGTATCGGGCAAATGACCGCCGATATAGAAGGACTCTGTTTTGTTCGTGACGGCGAACCTGTCACGTTAGACTGGAAAGGATATGACCATTTTGCCACGCCATAAAGATGTCGCGAAAAGTCGCCTGAAGATGAGTAATCCGTGGCATTTGCTTGCTGTCGGATTCGGAAGTGGATTAAGCCCGATTGTTCCTGGCACGATGGGATCGCTGGCGGCGATTCCGTTCTGGTATCTGATGACCTTTTTACCCTGGCAGCTTTATTCGCTGGTAGTCATGCTGGGGATCTGTATTGGCGTTTATCTTTGTCATCAGACCGCGAAAGATATGGGCGTGCACGATCATGGCAGCATTGTCTGGGACGAATTTATCGGCATGTGGATCACTCTGATGGCGCTGCCGACCAATGACTGGCAGTGGGTCGCCGCCGGGTTTGTGATTTTCCGTATTCTGGATATGTGGAAACCGTGGCCGATCCGCTGGTTTGATCGCAATGTACATGGCGGCATGGGGATCATGATCGATGATATTGTCGCCGGGGTGATTTCCGCAGGCATCCTGTACTTTATCGGTCATCACTGGCCGTTGGGTCTTCTGTCATAGTTTTGCACCAGAGCCTGATGTGACGCTTGTTGCGTCTTATCAGGCCTGCATACCTATTTAAATCCCACTATCGGATGCGGTTTATAGGGTGTTTCCAGCTCGGCAATCTGTTCCGGCTTCAAGGTGATATCCACCGCGTTCAGTAGTTCATCAAGTTGTTCTTCCCGCGATGTACCAATAATGGGTGCAGCAATACCTGGTTTGCTCAACAACCAGGCCAGCGCAACTTGTGCTCGTGTCGCACCAAGTTCTTCACTGACGCCCGTTAACCGCTCTGCGATCTGCGCGTCATTTTCATCGCTTTCTTTATAGAGATTTTTCCCAACCTCATCAGACACCAGCCGTGCAGTGGTTTCTCCCCACGGACGAGTCAGACGTCCCCGTGCCAGCGGGCTCCACGGAATCACCGCCACGCCCTCCTGATAACACAGCGGCAGCATCTCACGCTCTTCTTCGCGATAAATCAGATTGTAGTGATCCTGCATACTGACAAACTGCGCCCAGCCGTGCTGTTTTTGTAGTTCCAGTGCCTGAGCAAACTGCGAAGCGTGCATTGATGACGCGCCGATATAACGTGCTTTCCCGGCTTTTACCACGTCGTTCAGGGCTTCCAGCGTCTCTTCGATCGGCGTGTTGTAATCCCAGCGATGAATTTGCAGGATATCGATATAATCCATGCCGAGACGGCGCAGGCTGTCGTCGATAGAGCGCAAAATTTGCGCACGGGATAATCCTTCCGGTAAATCACCAACGCGATGGAACACTTTGGTGGCAACGACCACGTCTTCACGACGGGCGAAATCCCGCAGTGCGCGACCGACGATCTCTTCGCTGCTTCCATCGGAATAGCTATTGGCGGTATCAAAGAAATTTATGCCGCCTTCCAGCGCGCGTTTAATGATGGGACGGCTGCTCTCTTCCGGCAGTGTCCATGCGTGATTACCGCGATCTGACTCGCCAAAGGTCATACAGCCGAGGCAAAGTCGGGAAACGCGAAGGTCGGTTTTTCCTAAGGGGTTGTATTGCATGCTGCCACTCCTGCCATGAATAATTTCTTAAGCATAGCAGGAGTGGAGTAGGGATTATGCCAGCCAGACCTTGATTTTGGCTTCCATACCGGCGGCATCGAGGCCGAGTTCGGCGCGCATTTCTTCCTGAGTTCCTTGCGGAATAAAGAAATCCGGCAGGCCAATGTTCAGCACGGGTACTGGTTTACGATGGGCCATTAGCACTTCGTTCACGCCGCTGCCTGCACCACCCATAATGGCGTTTTCTTCAACGGAAACCAGCGCCTCATGGCTGGCGGCCATTTCCAGAATTAACGCTTCATCAAGCGGCTTCACAAAACGCATATCGACCAGCGTAGCGTTCAGCGATTCGGCGACTTTCGCCGCTTCTGGCATCAGCGTACCAAAGTTAAGGATCGCCAGTTTCTCGCCACGACGCTTCACAATGCCTTTGCCAATTGGCAGTTTTTCCAGTGGCGTCAGCTCCACGCCGACCGCGTTGCCGCGCGGGTAGCGCACCGCTGACGGGCCATCGTTATAGTGATAGCCGGTATAGAGCATCTGGCGACATTCGTTTTCATCGCTCGGGGTCATAATGACCATTTCCGGTATGCAGCGCAGGTAAGAGAGATCAAAAGCACCCTGATGGGTTTGACCGTCAGCACCAACAATGCCCGCACGGTCGATGGCGAACAGGACCGGAAGCTTTTGAATTGCCACGTCATGCAGCACCTGATCATAGGCGCGTTGCAGGAAGGTGGAGTAGATCGCGACAATGGGTTTGTATCCACCAATCGCCAGACCCGCAGCAAAGGTCACTGCGTGTTGCTCGGCAATCGCCACGTCGAAGTAGCGATCCGGGAATTTACGTGAAAACTCGACCATGCCGGAGCCTTCACGCATCGCCGGAGTAATCGCCATCAGCTTGTTGTCTTTCGCTGCCGTTTCGCACAGCCAGTCGCCAAAGATTTTTGAATAGCTTGGCAAACCGCCACTACTTTTCGGCAAACAACCGCTGGAGGGATCAAATTTAGGCACGGCGTGGAAAGTGATTGGGTCTTTCTCTGCCGGTTCATAACCACGACCTTTTTTGGTCATGATATGCAGGAACTGCGGGCCTTTCAGGTCGCGCATGTTCTTAAGTGTGGTGATAAGCCCCAGCACATCGTGACCGTCAACCGGGCCGATGTAGTTAAAGCCCAGCTCTTCAAACAATGTGCCAGGCACTACCATGCCTTTAATATGTTCTTCGGTACGTTTGAGTAGCTCTTTAATTGGCGGCACGCCAGAGAAAACTTTTTTCCCGCCTTCGCGCAGCGAAGAGTAAAGCTTACCGGAAAGCAGCTGCGCCAGATGGTTGTTGAGCGCGCCAACATTTTCGGAAATCGACATTTCATTGTCGTTGAGGACCACCAGCATATCAGGACGGATATCGCCCGCGTGATTCATCGCTTCAAACGCCATGCCAGCGGTAATCGCGCCATCGCCAATGACACAGACGGTGCGGCGATTTTTGCCTTCTTTCTCGGCAGCAACCGCAATACCAATTCCGGCACTGATGGAGGTTGATGAATGCCCGACGCTTAAAACGTCATATTCGCTTTCGCCGCGCCACGGGAACGGATGCAGGCCGCCTTTCTGACGGATGGTGCCGATTTTGTCGCGGCGTCCGGTCAAAATTTTATGCGGATAAGCCTGATGCCCCACATCCCAAATCAATTGGTCAAACGGGGTGTTGTAGACATAGTGCAGCGCCACGGTCAGTTCGACCGTGCCCAGCCCGGAGGCGAAGTGCCCGCTGGAACGGCTCACGCTGTCGAGTAAATAGCGGCGCAGTTCGTCGCAGAGTTTCGGTAAACTCTCTTTTGGCAACAGTCGTAACTCCTGGGTGGAGTCGACCAGTGCCAGGGTCGGGTATTTGGCAATATCAAAACTCATCAGGGGCCTATTAATACTTATTGTTTATTTATTACGCTGGATGATGTAGTCCGCTAGCGCTTCCAGTGCCGAGGTATCGAGTGACTGTTCAGCCAGTTGTTTCAGCGACTGACGGGCATCGTCGATCAGATCCCGGGCTTTCTTCCGGGCTTGCTCAAGACCCAGAAGTGCAGGGTAGGTACTTTTACCAAGTTGCTGGTCGGCACCCTGGCGTTTTCCCAACGTTGCAGTATCTCCCACCACATCCAGGATGTCATCCTGAACCTGGAAGGCAAGGCCGATGCTCTCTGCGTACTTGTCGAGTACTGGCAGAGCATGACGTCCTTTATCTCCGGCGCTTAATGCACCAAGGCGAACGGCGGCGCGAATCAATGCGCCGGTTTTATGACGATGAATACGCTCGAGTGCGTCCAGAGGTACGTGTTTGCCTTCCGCATCTAAATCTAATGCCTGACCACCGCACATTCCGGCAATACCGCTGGCGCTCGCCAGTTCAGAAATCATCGAAATCCTGTCGCGGTCCGACACTTCCGGCATATCGGCATCGCTTAAAATCGAGAACGCCAGCGTTTGTAAAGCGTCGCCAGCGAGAATCGCGTTCGCTTCGCCAAACTTCACATGACAGGTCGGCAAGCCGCGACGCAGATCGTCATCATCCATTGCCGGTAAATCATCATGAATTAATGAGTAAGCGTGGATACACTCTACGGCGGCGGCGGGTGCGTCCAGAGTATTCAGACTTACGCCGAGCATTTGACCGGTGGCATAAACCAAGAAAGGTCGCAGGCGCTTACCACCTAATAATGCGCCATACTGCATGGTTTCTACCACGGGAGTGTTCTGAAAGGGCAGTGGGGCGATAAAACGGCTCAGCGCCTGGTTGGCCTGCTTAACGCAGGCTTCGAGTTGCTGCGGAAAGTCCATTACTCATTGTCCGGTGTAAAAGGGGTTAGAGAGGCGTCTTCATTGTCAGACAGCAGAATTTGTACGCGTTGTTCGGCTTGTTGTAATTTGGCCTGCCCCTGACGTGCCAGCTGCACGCCGCGTTCGAACTCGTTCAGCGCCTCTTCCAGCGGCAGGTCGCCACTTTCCAGGCGGGTTACAATCTGTTCCAGCTCGCTCAGCGCCTTTTCAAAGCTGGCGGGCGCCTCATTTTTCTTCGGCATAATGAATGTCTGACTCTCAATATTTTTCGCCCCGTCATGGTAACGGACTCAGGGCAAATAGCAAATAACGCGCAATGGTAAGGTGATGTGCGCAGCAAAGCGATGTTAGTGGTATACTTCCGCGCCTGGATGCAGCCGCAGGTGTGGGCTGCTGTATTTTTCCCTATACAAGTCGCTTAAGACTTGCCAACGAACCATTGCCGCCATGAAGTTTATCATTAAATTGTTCCCGGAAATCACCATCAAAAGCCAATCTGTGCGCTTGCGCTTTATAAAAATCCTTACCGGGAACATTCGTAACGTTTTAAAGCACTATGATGAGACGCTCGCTGTCGTCCGCCACTGGGATAACATCGAAGTTCGCGCAAAAGATGAAAACCAGCGTCTGGCTATTCGCGACGCCCTGACCCGTATTCCGGGTATCCACCATATTCTCGAAGTTGAAGACGTGCCGTTTACCGACATGCACGATATTTTCGAGAAAGCGTTGGTTCAGTATCGCGATCAGTTGGAAGGCAAAACCTTCTGCGTGCGCGTGAAGCGCCGCGGTAAGCATGATTTTAGTTCGATTGATGTGGAACGTTACGTCGGCGGCGGTTTAAATCAGCATATTGAATCCGCGCGCGTGAAGCTGACCAATCCGGAAGTGACTGTCCATCTGGAAGTGGAAGACGATCGTCTCCTGCTGATCAAAGGTCGCTACGAAGGTATTGGCGGTTTCCCGATCGGCACCCAGGAAGATGTACTGTCGCTCATTTCCGGCGGTTTCGACTCCGGTGTATCCAGCTATATGTTGATGCGTCGCGGCTGCCGTGTGCATTACTGCTTCTTTAACCTCGGCGGCGCGGCGCATGAAATCGGCGTTCGCCAGGTGGCGCATTATCTGTGGAACCGCTTTGGCAGCTCCCACCGCGTGCGTTTTGTCGCTATTAATTTCGAACCGGTCGTCGGGGAAATTCTCGAGAAAATCGACGACGGTCAGATGGGCGTTATCCTCAAACGTATGATGGTGCGTGCCGCGTCTAAGGTGGCTGAACGTTACGGCGTACAGGCGCTGGTCACCGGCGAAGCACTGGGTCAGGTTTCCAGCCAGACGCTGACCAACCTGCGCCTGATTGATAACGTCTCCGATACGCTGATCCTGCGTCCGCTGATCTCTTACGACAAAGAGCACATCATCAACCTGGCTCGCCAGATTGGCACCGAAGACTTTGCTCGCACGATGCCGGAATATTGCGGTGTGATCTCCAAAAGCCCGACGGTGAAAGCGGTTAAATCGAAGATTGAAGCGGAAGAAGAGAAGTTCGACTTCAGTATTCTCGATAAAGTGGTTGAGGAAGCGAATAACGTTGATATCCGCGAAATCGCCCAGCAGACCGAGCAGGAAGTGGTGGAAGTGGAAACCGTCAATGGCTTCGGCCCGAACGACGTGATCCTCGATATCCGTTCTATCGATGAACAGGAAGATAAGCCACTGAAAGTCGAAGGGATTGATGTGGTTTCTCTGCCGTTCTATAAACTGAGCACCAAATTTGGCGATCTCGACCAGAACAAAACCTGGCTGCTGTGGTGTGAGCGCGGGGTGATGAGCCGCCTGCAGGCGCTCTATCTGCGCGAGCAGGGCTTTAAGAATGTGAAGGTATATCGCCCGTAATTTGTGGTTTTTACGTCGCATCTGGTCAGATGCGACGTTTGCCGCATCCGACACTACTCGTAATAATTATAAATCCCTGCCGCCATCACCAGTTGTGATGCCACTTCATGGGCTTTTTCACGTCCAACCAGCAAGTCAATAATTTTCAGACCAAAGTCGATAGCTGTACCCGGCCCCTGGCTGGTCAGCAATTTTACTCGTGCATCCCAGACGACGCGCTTGTCCTGCCATTGTTCGGCGGGAATTTTATCTTTCAGCGTCGGGAAGCCGGTCATATTGCCAATCGGGAAGATATCGTGCGGCACCAGCACGGTGGCTGGCGCGGCGCAAATAGCCGCGACGATACGCCCGGAACGGTGGAACTGTTTAACGGTTTCAACCAGCAGGGTGCTATCGCGAAAACATTCCGCGCCTTTAATGCCACCAGGCAGCACGATCACGTCATATTCGCCATCGGCAACTTCGACCAGCGGCGCATCCGCCAGCAGCTTAACGCCGCGCGAGCAGGTAATCGCCAGGTTACCATCGCTGGCGACGCTGGCAGTGGTGACTTTGATGCCGCCGCGAACCAGCAGATCGATAGTGGTGACCGCTTCAGTCTCTTCACTACCAGGGGCGAGGCAAACCAGTGCCGATGCGCTCATATTCACTCTCCTTTCTTTTTACCATTTCAAACAGGCGGGTGTTTTCCGGTACGGCAATCCCATGCGCGCGGGCGCGGCGTAAGAGAAAACCATTGATATAGTCGATTTCAGTGTGGCGCAGCGCGTGGATATCCTGCAACATCGACGAGATATTTTCCGCTGTGGCATCAATCACCTGCATCACGTAATCACGCAAATCTTCCGCTGAAGTATGATGCCCTTCGCGTTCAATCACTGCCGCGACTTCTTCGCATATCTGCATAATTTCTTGCGGATGATGACGTAATTCACCGTTCGGGCAATTCCAGATGGCGGTTAGTGGATTAATCACACAGTTGACTGCCAGCTTGCGCCACAGCTCGGCGCGAATATTGTTATGCCAGGCAACGTCAGGTAATACGGTTTGTAAAATATCCGCCAGATAACTGTAATCGCCGTCCTGTTGCCGTGCCGGACCAATATGCGTGATACCGTTTGCCACATGAATAATGACATTTCCGTCGCGGCGCGCCGCATGGGTGGTCGTGCCCATCAGTAACGGCTGCTCAATGCTTTGCAACTCTTCGATGGTACCCATGCCGTTGTGAATTAACAGTATTGGCGTGGTTACAGGCAGTGTGGACGCGAGGCTTTTGACGGCATCGGAAACCTGCCATGCTTTCAGCGTCACCAGTAACAGATCGCTGGTGGCCAGAAAATCGGGATCGTTAGCGGTCAGAGACTCGTTAAATATCGAACCGTCAGTCTCAACCAGATTCACGCTACAATAAGGTTGCGGTACGCGCAGCCAGCCCTGAACTTCGTGACCCTGTTTGCAAAGTGCTGTAAGCCATAATTGCCCTAAGGCACCGCATCCCAATACGGTAATTTTCATTGTTCCTCCTCACCCGCAACCACTCCGGGTGTTCAATAAGGCTATCCCTTAATTGTGCATGCTGTTGCGACTATGCACAATTAAGGGATACGTCCTGGTGCAGGACTGTTGGTTATTTAACTTTGCAGGTATTATGCTTCGCATCAAAAATGAAGGGAGAGGAAAAGATGCCATCTTTCGATATTGTTTCTGAAGTTGATCTTCAGGAAGCGCGTAACGCGGTCGATAACGCGAGCCGCGAAGTGGAGTCCCGTTTTGACTTCCGTAACGTTGAAGCCTCATTTGAGCTGAACGACGCCAGCAAAACCATCAAAGTGTTGAGCGAGTCCGATTTCCAGGTCAATCAGTTGCTGGATATTCTGCGTGCCAAGCTGCTGAAGCGCGGCATTGAAGGCAGTTCGCTGGATGTACCGGAAAATATCGTTCATAGCGGTAAAACCTGGTTTGTGGAAGCGAAACTGAAACAGGGCATTGAGAGCGCGACCCAGAAGAAAATCGTCAAGATGATCAAAGACAGCAAACTGAAAGTGCAGGCGCAAATTCAGGGCGATGAGATCCGCGTAACGGGTAAATCTCGTGATGATTTGCAGGCTGTCATGGCGATGGTACGCGGTGGCGATCTCGGTCAGCCGTTCCAGTTCAAAAACTTCCGCGATTAATCGCGACAACATGCGCTTTGTTCATGTCAGATGCGGCATGAACGCCTGATTCGGCCTACAAAGGTTTGTAACTCAGAAGCTTTGTAGGCCTGATAAGCGTAGCGCAGCAGGCAATTCGCCTCGTTTTTTATGCCTGACGAATTGCCTGTTCAACCTCAAAGCGATTCGTCACTTTGCTGTCGATTTTCACATAAGCTGAATGTTCTTCTTCTGCAATCAACACTTCTTTGACGCCTGCGGTTTCCAGTAAACGCACTTTTAACGCCTCGTTTGCGGCAATGTCCGCCGGGATTTCAATGCGCAAACTGCTAACATACGGTGGTTCTTTCATGGTACTGGCGACTGCCAGCCACAATGCTGCCAGCATTGCGCCAGCGAGAAATACGCCCTGACCGTCAAACATGCCGTCAATCCAGCCGCCCAGCGCACCGCCAATAGCCACGCCAAGAAACTGGCTGGTGGAGTAAACGCCCATCGCCGTACCTTTGTAACCAGCTGGCGACTCTTTACTGATAAGTGAGGGCAGAAGGGCTTCCATCAAATTAAACGCCACAAAGAAAAGCTGCACGCCGACCACCAGTTGCCAGAACTGCGTTTGTGCGTTCCACAACACAATTTCCGCAACCACGATCAACCCGACGCAGAAGACAAAAACTTGTTTCATTTTGCGCTTAACTTCAGCGTAGATAATGAAAGGCACGACAGAGCCAAAGGCGATTAACATCGTTGCCAGATAGACCTTCCAGTGTTCAGCCGCCGGGAAACCCGCATCAGCCAGTTGCCCTGGCAGGGCAACAAACGTCGACATCAGCAGCATGTGCAGACACATAATGCCGAAGTTGAGTTTCAGCAGCCGTGGTTCCGCCAGCACTTTACTGAAACTGCCTTTCACCATCCCGGACTCACGATTAAGTACGTGCGTGCTGCTGTTGGGTACAACCCAAATGGTCAACGCAATGCCGATCGTTGCCAGAATAGCGATCATCCAGAACAGCGCGTGCAGCCCAAGTTTGTGAGTAATGATCGGGCCAAGCACCATCGCAATGGCGAAGGTAATGCCAAAGCTCACGCCGATAAACGCCATCGCTTTGGTGCGGTTTTGTTCGCGCGTAAGATCGGAAAGCAGCGCCATAACGGCAGCGGCAATCGCACCGGAGCCTTGTAGCGCCCGGCCCAGAATAATTCCCCAGATGGAGTCAGAAAGCGCAGCAATAACGCTACCGGCAGCAAATACTGCCAGTCCGCCGACAATTAATGGTTTGCGACCAATGCGGTCGGAAAGCAGGCCAAACGGAATCTGAAAAACGGCCTGGGTCAGACCATAAATACCAATGGCAATACCGATTAACGCTTCGCTGGCCCCTTGCAGTGCCATACCGTACGTAGTCAGAACCGGCAGTACCATAAACATGCCCAGCATGCGCAATGAAAATACGGTCCCTAAACCCCAGGTCGCGCGCCGCTCACCTGGCGTCATTTTATAATCGTTCATTACCACCTCTTAAAAAATTGCCCACATAGTGTAGTGCGGAGCGCATGTTAGGTAAACAGAGTGTTAATGAGTAAATATTACATAAGAGAGTGATTTTTACGTCAGGTATGAGCTTCTCTCATATTCTTGCCATTAATACATCATGCGTTAAATATAACAAATGAAAAACTCAAATTATTTTATCCTGCAACTAATGACATTATTTTCGGGTTTATTGATGGGCGTGTGACTTTTTATCAAAGGATGGTGTTATTTTATCGCAATAAATAGAAACGTTGGAGGCACTGGTTATGCTGTTTCAGCTTAAATGTTTACTTATTACCTGGGCCGTTATGGCAGCGTATTTATTCATGAAGTGGATGTTTGGTGGTTGAATATATCAAGGAGGAATGTATGTGGTCTGGTAAAGTTATTTTATTATCATTGGGTTTATCTCTGGCCTCTTTTTGTCATGCTTCAACGGATATTAATCAACTGTATGAACGTATTGTCAATAAAGATCGGATGGCGTTAAAAGAACTGCAAAAATTAGCTGACTCCAATAACACGCAGGCGCTAGTGCTACTGGGATTTGTTTATGAACACGGAGTGACAGTACCTGTTGACATCCCAAAGGCGATTCAGTGGTATGAGAAAGCCTGTAACCAGGGGGGAGAATACGGTTGCTATAATGCACGTTATTTCTTTCAATATGGTAAAGGCGTAACCCTGGACGTGACACGAGCACAGATGTATGCCAGTAAGTCGAAAACTGACGATCTTAATATTCCTCCTGATTTGATGAATAAAATAATCAATCAGGCCTATGAATTGAAATCCGGGGCCGAGACAGACAAAACGAAACGGGCGAGTTTAATTGAATTTGTCAGTCGTTATGTCGGTCAGGCACCCGAGAATGATTTGCTTTTTTGGGGGCGAATTGGTTTCAGTAAACCAGAAATTTTGCGTCTGGCGACTCTATGGGCGCAGGAAGACGACCCAAAAATGGATTATATTGTCGGAAATCTTTATCTCGATGATTTTTCACCTTCTGATGATAGACGTTCTTTAGACACCAAAAAGAAAGCACTGCAATGGTTTCGCACTGCGGCAGAAAAAGGTTATCCGATGGCGCAGTATACCATGGGCGATGCCTACGAAAATGGCAGTGCTGGTTTAAAGATTAATGCTGTCGAAGCCAAAAAATGGTACGAATTATCTGCAAATAAGAATGACGAAAAAGCATTAGTAGCCCTGGGGAATATATACTATTCTGGGTTGACCGGCGAAGTTGATTATTCTAAAGCGAGCGTGCTTTTTAACAAGGCTGAACAGCAAGGGGCAAAAAAAGCCGCATTGTGGTTAAGTTGGATGTATTACAACGGATTAGGTGAAAGGCTTGATTGTGATAAGGCCTGGGATTATTACGAAAAAGGTGCGGGGAAATATTCATTGAAATTCAGTAAGGATGAATATTTAAACCGTTGTAATCAAGATCAGAAAATCCGAGAAACACAGGGTGATATTTTACCTTATCTCACGTTAAAACATTACGGGACCTATGGTTTTAACGCAAATGAAAAACCAAAAATATGCGATGTCAGTATTAAAATTAATGCTGATAAAATCAGTGGTATAACTAATTTGCAGTTGGCGCTTGAGCTAAAGGGAAGTGAAGGTATCAGTGAAGAATATACCATTGTCGTACCGCCTTTTAGTCTAAATACACTTGGCGTGGATATGTATAATAACTCCACTCATATAAGACAGACCTATATAGATATCCCAGTTTATAATCGTAATTTATGCGATTTTCATGATTTAACTTATTCTGTTAAATCTGCGACGACGATACTGAATGGGAAACAACGCGACTTGTTAAAAGAAGAGCATATTCAGGTGCAAGATAAATAAGGGATATTTTATGTTGCCTAAAAGAATATTATTTTCTTTAATGCTGATAGTTCCACCAGGCGTGGTGGCAAGCGAGAAAGCGCATGAATTGTATAACAGCATATACAGTAAAAAGCCTGCCCCCGATGTTATAAGTACACTACATAAAATGGCTGAGTCGGGGGATGTCGACGCGCAAAGCCTGTTAGGCTGGGAATATCATCAGCCCCGCTACGATACGAAACCCAACGTTCAGGAAGCCATTAAATGGTTCGAGTTAGCCGCTAAACAAGGTGACAGAGAAGCTCCGTTAGCGCAGGGGGATATCTACTACGAAGGTGAGCAGGTGCGGGTGGATTATGCCAAAGCGTATGTGTTATTTAATCAGGCCGCGCAACACGGTATAAATTTAGCATGGTCCAGATTGGGCATGATGTACGCCAATGGTCAGTATGTTGAGGTAGATTGTAAGAAAGCGAAGGAATATCTTGATAAGGGTGTCCACATTTATGGTGGCCCGCAGAACTTTCTTGCCGCCTGTCGAAAAGACATGATTGACAGAAAAACGGTTGATGATATGTTGCCAGCCATCACAATTACCCATTCTGGAATGCGGGATAATTTTTTAGATGAGAGCTTTTCCTGTATGGACAGCCTCTTTGCCGAAACCAATAAATTAGGCGAAGTGGCCAACCTTCGTGTTACGTACAACATTAAGAGTCCGTCTGGTAAGAAAATTATCCAAACGGTTGGTTTCAAGCCTTTCGGCTTAAACCGGCTGAATATTAACTTTACTGATTACATAATTGGTTCGTTTAGCAGCAATTCGTCTCTTATTCTTAATAAACCGGAATTTGAGCGAAAATCTTGTGCAACTGTAAGGACCACAATGGTTGCCGCAACGGCAACCATTAACGGCAAGGATGTGGACCTGATGAAAGCGGGGGCAATTGAACAAAAGTGGTAATGCTGCTCAGTCCCCGGTTGAGGCAAAACTTGCCCTGGCCGGAGGCGATAATAATCTAAGCCGCGAGAATATGCTGAATCGCCAAAAACATCGGTACAGCACCAAAAGTATTTGGTGTCGCTGAAAGCTGAACAAAGCCGAGACGAGCATAAAAGTTAATGGCGGCAGGGTCAGCATCAAGATAAACCCCTTTAATTGGTAATGCCTGGTGAATTATTTTTACATGTTCAAAAAATTCACATAGTAGGTCCTGACCAAAGCCCCGCTTTTGATACTTCCGCGCTACCCCCAACATGACTAATCTGACAACACCAATCTCTGAAGGTTGTGAACCCTGAAGGACGCCAGAAACGCGTTGTTTTTCCAGCGAATATGCCGTAAAAGTACAGATGCCAATCAGTTCACCACTTTGTCTGTCAATAAGTGCTTTAGCCGCACAGTCGCTATTACGCACACTTTTCTTTAGCGATGTGCGTACAAATTTATCGATAACAGGGTTACCGCAATCAAACTGTTTTTGCCCAGGATAAGTAATATCAGACTGATAATTACAGGAGAGGACTATGGGCAGAGTAATCTCTTCATGCTTGTCGACCATCGCTGTTTTTCCTTTTCATTAACGCCTTGAGGGCGAGCGTCGGTTGAGCAGGCTCAGCGATGAGTTGGTTCATCAGTTCCCAGCTTTGATTCGAAAGCTCACGGCGACGTTGGTTATCAAGCACACTTTCGGCGCGTTCCATAGCAGCGCTCAAAATAAAAGCGCTTAAATCTACCCCAACGGCTTGCGCAGCTTCACGAAGTTTGTTTTTGGCGTCGGGACTGGTTTTGAGTTCAACCCGCGCATTTTTCAGCGTTTTATCGACATCGGGTAGAGTGGCTGTTTTTCCAGGCATTATGACCTCTTTGATTAACTGAATGAAATCGTAGGGAGTCGATCTCATACATAATACGGCTATCAACCGTATGATTAATTTATGTGCATCTGCTCACTCTGTCAAGAGATACGGTTATTAGCCGTATCTCTGATCTCAGACAATAAAAAAGGTGCCGTAGCACCTTTTTAACTGAGAGGTTGTGTTACCACACCGCAGCCAGCAGCGTATGCGAGTCCGGCACCATAAAATCAATGGACATCATCACCGAGAGGGCTGTGATGGCGATGATAGAGAAGCCGAACAGCTTACGCGCCCAGATTCTGTCATCAGCGACTTTATAACCGCGTAGGGCCATGCCTAACCACCAGACGCTAACCGCTGCGGCGACCACCAGATATTTATACCCAGCGTAACCGCCAAGAGAGAGCATCAGCGTGGCAACGGCAAAGGCGATGATATACAGCGTAATGTGGTTCTTCGCTACCGAAATGCCTTTTACCACCGGCAGTACCGGAATGTTTGCCGCCTGATAATCCTTAAAGCGGAAAATGGCGATGGCATAGGAGTGAGGCATCTGCCATAGACTGAAGATAGCCAGCAGGATCGCTGCGCCGCTATCGAACTCGCCGGTTACCGCACAGTAGCCAATCACCGGCGGCGCAGCGCCGGAGAGCGAACCAATCAACGTGCCGTAGACTGAGTGGCGTTTCATGTACAGGCTATAAACGCCGACATAAACCACGAAGCCCATCACCCCCAGCCAGCAGGCCAGCGGATTCGCGCCAAACCACAGCAGCATAAAGCCAGCAATACCCAGCAAGGTGGCGTACACCAGCGAGACAGCAGGAGAGATCAGGCCTTTAACCAGCACCCGATTCTTCGTCCTTTCCATCTTTCTGTCGATATCCCTGTCGATGTAGTTGTTAAACACACAACCCGACGCCACAACCAGTGACACCCCAACCAACGTGTAGATAAACAGGGGATAATCAATGCTGCCCTTTGAGGCCAACAGGAATCCCCCAATCACCGAGATCAGGTTGCCAAAGATGATGCCTGGTTTCGTTACTTGCAGGTATTGCTTAAACATCATAACCGCCGCTCTTAGTGCATCATCATGTTGTAGTTGAGGTTCCACATAATCCAGATGGAGCCTACAACCAGGATAGCGATGATTAGCACGGTGAAGACAAACGCCGTCATGTTCCAGCCTTCATCTGATTTGGTATTCATGTGCAGGAAGCACACCAGATGCACCAGAACCTGTACCACTGCCATTGCCAGGATTGTTCCCAGAATTACGGCCGGAGAGGCAGCCCCTGTCATTACCATCCAGAACGGAATCACCGTCAGGATTACCGACAGGATAAAGCCTGTCATGTAGGTTTTTACGCTGCCGTGGGATGCGCCGCTATGTTCGTTAGAATGACTCATTACATCGCCCCCATCAGATAAACAACAGTGAACACACAGATCCAAACCACATCCAGGAAGTGCCAGAACAAGCTCAGGCACATGATGCGGGTACGGTTAGTGCTGGTCAGGCCGCGACGGGCGATTTGCACCATCAGCACCGCCATCCAGATAAGACCGGAAGTGACGTGCAGACCGTGGGTACCAACCAGCGCAAAGAACGCTGACAGGAAGCCGCTGCGATCCGGGCCCATGCCGTTAACAATCAGGTGATGGAATTCATAGAGTTCCATCCCGATAAATCCGGCACCAAACAACCAGGTCAACGCCAGCCAGGAGATAACCTGGCTTTTGTTGTTTTTGTACATGGCGATAGCCGCCATGCCGTAGGTGATGGAGCTGAACAACAGCAAGAAAGTTTCAACCAGAACGAACGGCAGTTCGAAAATGTCCTTCCCTGTCGGGCCGCCTGCGGTGCCGTTCACCAGAACGGCATAGGTAGCAAACAAGATAGAGAACAGAATGCAGTCGCTCATCAGGTAGATCCAAAATCCGAAGATTTTGGTTCCGCCTGCATCGTGGTGCCCGTGTTCGTGCGCGTGGGCAGTCGCGTGCGTCAAAGTATCAGTTGCCATTTTTCAGCCCTGCCTTAGTAATCTCATCGAAATGCTGGTTTTCCAGTTTTTCGATTTCTGCCACCGGCACGTAGTAATCCACGTCCTCGTCGAAACTTTTCACGATCCAGGTGATGATCATGCCTGCGAAGCCAACAATCGCCAGCCACCAGATATGCCAGATCATGGCGAAACCGAAGATGGTGGAGAAAGCCGCAATGACGATACCGGCGCCGCTGTTTTTCGGCATATGAATTTCTTCATAGTGGTCAGGCTTTTTGTACGCTTCGCCTTTCTCTTTCATTTCCCAGAATGCATCACGCTCGTGAACGTGCGGCACAATGGCAAAGTTATAGAACGGAGGCGGGGAAGAGGTTGCCCACTCCAGCGTACGGCCACCCCACGGGTCGCCAGTCAGGTCACGGTTCTGGTCGCGGTCGCGAATAGAAACGTACATCTGAATCACGAGGCAGAGAATACCCAGCGCAATCAGTACCGCACCGCTGGCTGCAATCATCAGCATGGTGTGGAACTGCGGGTCAATCTGCTGGCTTAAACGACGAGTCATACCCATGAAGCCCAGCGCATACAGCGGCATAAAGGCAACGAAGAAGCCGATGATCCAGAACCAGAACGCGCGTTTACCCCAGGTTTCGTTCAGTTTGAAACCGAACGCTTTAGGCCACCAGTAGGTCATCCCTGCGAAGCAGCCGAAGACCACGCCGCCGATGATCACGTTATGGAAGTGCGCAATCAGGAACAGGCTGTTATGCAGAACGAAGTCCGCGCCCGGTACTGCCAGCAGCACACCAGTCATACCGCCCACCGAGAAGGTGACAATAAAGCCGATGGTCCACAGCATCGCAGAATGGAACACGATACGGCCCTGATACATGGTGAACAGCCAGTTGAAGATCTTCACCCCGGTCGGGATGGCGATAATCATGGTGGTGATACCAAAGAAGGCGTTTACGTTCGCGCCCGCACCCATCGTAAAGAAGTGGTGCAGCCAGACGATGAACGACAGCACGGTGATACAGACGGTTGCCCATACCAGCGAGGTATAACCAAACAGGCGTTTACGCGAGAAGGTTGCCGCAATTTCGGAGAACACACCGAAAACAGGCAGGATCAGGATGTAAACTTCCGGATGACCCCAGGCCCAAATCAGGTTGATGTACATCATCATGTTGCCACCCATATCGTTGGTAAAGAAATGGGTGCCCAGATAGCGATCCAGGGTCAACAACGCGACGGTAACCGTCAGAATTGGGAAGGAAGCAATAATCAGAATGTTTGCGCACAGTGATGCCCAGGTAAATACCGGCATCTTGAACATGGTCATGCCCGGTGCACGCATCTTCAGAATGGTAACGAAGAAGTTGATACCGGTTAGCGTCGTACCTATACCGGATAGCTGGAGACTCCATATCCAGTAATCGACACCGACTCCCGGACTGTACTCTATTCCCGATAGTGGTGGATAGGCCAGCCAGCCGGTCTGCGCAAATTCGCCCACGCCGAGAGAAACGTTAACCAGAATCACACCAACAACGGTAAACCAGAAGCTTAAGTTGTTGAGGAACGGGAACGCAACGTCACGCGCGCCGATCTGCAGCGGAACCACCAGGTTCATCAGACCGATAACGAAAGGCATCGCCACGAAGAAGATCATAATCACGCCGTGCGCGGTGAAGATCTGATCGTAGTGGTGAGGTGGCAGGAAGCCCGCTTCACCCGCCGAGGCAAGGGCCTGTTGGCTACGCATCATAATGGCGTCAGCAAAACCACGCAGCAACATCACAATCGCCACGATGATATACATGATACCGAGGCGTTTATGGTCGACGGAGGTCAGCCACTCTTTCCACAGGTAGGTCCACTTACCGAAGTAAGTGATCAGGCCAACGAGCGCCAGACCTCCCAAAATAATGCCAGCGATCGTAACCATGACGATAGGTTCATGGTACGGGACTGCATCAAGTGATAATTTTCCGAACATCTTTATTCTTCCTCAACCCCTTTAATGGGCGGATTCCGCGTGGCTCATGTCCATGCCTTCCATACCTTCGTGTGCGCTGTGCTCACCTTCTGGCTGGGTCATGTCCATGCTCTTACCGTGAGCCATAAACTTATTAATCACATCGGCAAACAAGTCTGGTTTCACGTTGGAGAAATATTCCACCTGGTTGTATTCGCTAGGCGCGGCCAGTTTTTCGAACGCTGCCATGTCAGACATGCTGTTCGGCGACTGTTTCGCTTTTGCGACCCACTGGTCGAATTCGGCGCGATCCGGCGTTGCGATAGCTTTGAACTTCATGCCTGAGAAGCCCGGACCGCTGTAGCTGGCGGAGATACCGTCATAAGTACCGGGTTCGTTGGCAATCAGATGCAGGCGAGTCTGCATACCGGCCATGGCATAAATCTGGCTACCCAGACGCGGAATGAAGAAGGAGTTCATCACGGAGTTGGAGGTCACTTTGAAGTACACCGGAGTGTTCGCCGGGAAAGCGATTTCATTCACGGTAGCAATTCCCTGTTCCGGGTAGATGAAGAACCATTTCCAGTCCATGGAAACCACTTCGATGGTAATGGGCTTCTCGTCATGTGCCAGCGGCTTGCTAGGCTCAAGAGCGTGAGTAGTTTTCCAGGTCAGTACCGCAAGGAAGATGATGATTAAGATAGGTACCGTCCAGACCACAGCTTCCACTTTATTGGAGTGTGACCAGTTCGGGCTGTACTTAGCATCTTTATTGCTCGCACGGTACTTCCAGGCGAAACCAACAGCCATCAAGATTGCGGGAATAACGACAATCAACATCAGGCCAAATGCCGTCAGTATCAGTGAACGTTGCTCCAGACCAATCTGTCCTTTGGGATCTAACAGCGCAGAATTACAACCACTGAGCAATACAGTGCCTGCAAATAATGACAACCATCCCAAACTTTTATTGTATTTCCTGAGTCTCATTTAACGACCTCAATTCCACGGGATCTGGTGGCGTTTAAAGTGTGTGGGCATTTTACGGGAAGGTTACATTACTGTAAACATGATTAAATTCCTGTTACTTGGATTTGGCTGCCAGGTCACATATGTTGCAAAACATATCAAGTTGGTTTTAAGAAGCTGTTGCAAAAGGGCGTTATAACGAAAGGGGCGCGGGGAAGGGGGGTAGCAGGGCAATTGGTATAACCAATCTCAAAATAAAACAATTATTTAACAAATAATTATCATTGAAGTGACAATTTAGGTAAAGGGAAATAAAGTGTCATTAGCTGAATCGTGTAAGAAAAATAGAATCTATAAATGGCGTCAATAATTTTAGAAATCTAAGCCGCACAAAAGAACAAATATTATTAAGCGATGCTGATGTTTATTTAGCCGTAATAATTACGCCGGGTGATTACTGCAGCTAAATAATATTCACAGATTACGTCAGATGTGTTTTTCGTAGCGCCAGATAATCCAGCAAACCACCAAGCACGACTCCGCCCAAGGCGATTAAAACACCGACTTCCAGCAGAGCAGGCAGGAAAGAGAAGTGGGTCAAATCCAGCGCGTCCATCGTCAATAGCAGTAACCACACGGCTAACAGACTGACGCCCGTTGCCAGCGTCGACATGGCAAAGGCATAACCTGCCGGATACCCGGTACGAGGGATAAAGTCGTTATTGACCCATGTGTACTCCAGCGTGCGACGGCAAACCAGTAGCAAAATAAGTCCAGGTACGGCGGCGGCAACAGAGAACAGATAGAACGTCGGCCAGCCGTGAGCTTCAACAAACCAACCTGCTACTGGCCCTACATAAACCCGTCCTACAGCAGAAAGCGCCGAGAGCAGGGCGAACTGGGTAGCGGAAAATGACTTATTACACAGGGTCATTAATAGCGCCACAAATGCTGATGTTCCCATCCCACCACACAGATTTTCGAAAAAGACAGCCGCGCCCATGCTGTAGAGATGCTTATCAGTCACGGAAAGTAGCCAGTAACCGGCGTTGGACGCTCCTTGTAAAAGGCCGAAAATCATGAGCGCACGGAACAATGACAGGCGCTGCATCAAAATTCCGCCGAACAATGCGCCGATGATGGTCGCCAGTAGACCGAGCGTTTTGTTAACTACACCCACTTCGCCGGCATCAAATCCGACGCCGCGAATCAAAAACGTGGTTGTCAGGCTCATGGCGAAAGCATCGCCCAGTTTGTACAGTACGATTAAAAGCAGAATCAGCCATGCGTTATTGCGGCCAAAGAAATCACGCAATGGTGCTACAACGGCCCGTTCCAGCGTTTTGGGTACAGGAATGGTGTCGGTTGGTTCTGGTGCAAGCAGTGTCGCGATAATACAGGGGATCAACAGCGCTGCCATCAACCAGTACATGCCTTGCCAGCCCAGCCATTTATCTGCCAGCCATAAAGCCAGGCCGCCGGATACCAGCATCCCCAGGCGATACCCCAGCACGCTGATTGCAGCACCTGCGCCGCGTTCTTCCGCTGGCAGCACATCCGTTTTCCAGGCATCAAAGACGATATCCTGGGAGGCGGAGCAAAAAGCGATCACCACCGCCAGAGCTGCCATCCAGCGTAATTGGGTGCCAGGTTCGAGAAAACCCATCGCCGCAATGGACAGTAACAATAGAGTTTGTGTCGCGAGCAGCCAACCGCGCCGACGTCCGAGGAACGGTGGGGTGTAGCGGTCCATCAGCGGGGACCAGAGAAATTTAAATACATAAGCCTGGCCTACCAGAGAGAAGAAACCGATGGTTTTAAGATCGATATTCTCAACGGTCATCCACGCCTGTAACGTGCCGGATGTCAGGGCTAGCGGTAGCCCAGAAGCAAAACCCAGGATCAGCAAAATGGCTGAACGCGGCTGTTGGAAAATACGTAAATATTGACTGGACATGGGCGTCTACAGGCCCGGCTTGCACCGGGCCAGAGGGCAGAAATTAACGCGCGTTCTGCTTGATGAATTCGTGAATGCTGGTGTCCTGAGACATGTCAGCAATGGTGTCGGTCAGCACACTGTTAACCGCATCGGCGATATTTTTGTTGGAAGCCTGAAAAGCGCCTTCAACGTTGTAGCTGGCACGATAGTTTTTGGTCATCTTGTTGCCATTCTGCGCGGTGGCGATGATGGCGATATCTGCTTTAGTGGCGATATTGTAACGCACGTTACCCTGGGACACGTCAGCATACAGTTGGCTAACGATGATTTGCAGATTAACCGGACCATTTGGGCCGACCATGTAACCACGCGCGGTCATTTGTTTTTCCAGCACTTCTTGCAGCAGGAAACGCAAATCGCGAGAGGCGGTCAGGGTGACAATCTGATTATCGCGGGTCACTTTCGCCAGCGCCTGATCGGTACGTTGATCGGCACCATTAATGCTAACGGTGACGCCCATCAGGCTTGGATCCTGCTGCGGCAGCGTCATCGTTGGGGAAACGTCAATCGTCGTTGGTGGTGTTGCGCATCCTGCAAGCATAAACAGAGCAACTAATGGGAAGAGGATTTTTTTGAACATGTTCTGGCTCTCAGAGACTGGTAAGCGTGTTTGGTAAAAAATTCTCGCCATCATAACATTGCCAACGACGAGGGGAAGTGGGTAAGGCATGTAAATTCATCGTGTTGACGAAATAATCACCGTGAGTAAAAGAATCACTCGTGCGCAGCCTGCGAATTAATCTTTAAATCAGTAAACTTCATACGGTTGACTGAAAAACTGGGACGAAAGCTAAATATTTGTTGCTAAGCTGTAATGGTAACGGTAAAAGCGGCTAGTATTTAAAGGGATGGGTGACATCTCAGCGTTGTCGGAGGAGATATTTCATGATGATACGTGAGCGGATAGAAGAAAAATTAAGGACGGCGTTCCAACCCGTATTCCTCGAAGTTGTGGATGAAAGCTATCGTCACAATGTCCCAGCCGGCTCTGAAAGCCATTTTAAAGTTGTGCTGGTCAGCGATCGTTTTACGGGTGAACGTTTTCTGAATCGTCATCGAATGATTTACAGTACTTTAGCGGAGGAACTCTCTACTACCGTTCATGCGCTGGCTCTGCATACTTACACTATTAAGGAATGGGAAGGGTTGCAGGATACCATTTTTGCCTCTCCTCCCTGTCGTGGAGCAGGAAGCATCGCGTAAAAACGCATTTGCAACCGTCAGCGCTTTTCCAGTATGTTGCTAAAGATTTTATGAAAAACGGCCTGCGGGCCGTTTTGTTTTGTCTGGATTTTGTGCTTTTTGCCCAGCATTCAGACGAAAATTCCCCGGGAATTGTGAAAAAATACGCGGTAGCGCGCAATAACCGTTCTCGACTCATAAAAGTGATGCCGCTATAATGCCGCGTCCTATTTGAATGCTTTCGGGATGATTCTGGTAACAGGGAATGTGATTGATTATAAGAACATCCCGGTACCGCGAAGCCAACAACCTGTGCTTGCGGGGTAAGAGTTGACCGAGCACTGTGATTTTTTGAGGTAACAAGATGCAAGTTTCAGTTGAAACCACTCAAGGCCTTGGCCGCCGTGTAACGATTACTATCGCTGCTGACAGCATCGAAACCGCTGTTAAAAGCGAGCTGGTCAACGTTGCGAAAAAAGTACGTATTGACGGCTTCCGTAAAGGCAAAGTGCCAATGAATATCGTTGCTCAGCGTTATGGCGCGTCTGTACGCCAGGACGTTCTGGGCGACCTGATGAGCCGTAACTTCATTGACGCCATCATTAAAGAAAAAATCAATCCGGCTGGCGCACCGACCTATGTTCCGGGCGAATACAAGCTGGGTGAAGACTTCACCTACTCTGTAGAGTTTGAAGTGTATCCGGAAGTTGAACTGCAGGGTCTGGAAGCGATCGAAGTTGAAAAACCGATCGTGGAAGTGACCGACGCTGACGTTGACGGCATGCTGGATACTCTGCGTAAACAGCAGGCTACCTGGAAAGAAAAAGACGGCGCTGTTGAAGCAGAAGACCGCGTAACCATCGACTTCACCGGTTCAGTTGACGGCGAAGAGTTCGAAGGCGGTAAAGCGTCTGATTTCGTACTGGCGATGGGCCAGGGTCGCATGATCCCGGGCTTTGAAGACGGTATCAAAGGCCACAAAGCTGGCGAAGAGTTCACCATCGACGTGACCTTCCCGGAAGAATACCACGCAGAAAACCTGAAGGGTAAAGCAGCGAAATTCGCTATCAACCTGAAGAAAGTTGAAGAGCGTGAACTGCCGGAACTGACTGCAGAATTCATCAAACGTTTCGGCGTTGAAGATGGTTCTGTAGAAGGTCTGCGCGCTGAAGTGCGTAAAAACATGGAGCGCGAGCTGAAGAGCGCCATCCGTAACCGCGTTAAGTCTCAGGCGATCGAAGGTCTGGTAAAAGCTAACGACATCGACGTACCGGCTGCGCTGATCGACAGCGAAATCGACGTTCTGCGTCGTCAGGCTGCACAGCGTTTCGGTGGCAACGAGAAACAAGCGCTGGAACTGCCGCGTGAACTGTTCGAAGAACAGGCTAAACGCCGCGTAGTTGTTGGCCTGCTGCTGGGCGAAGTTATCCGCACCAACGAGCTGAAAGCTGACGAAGAGCGTGTGAAAGGTCTGATCGAAGAGATGGCTTCTGCGTACGAAGATCCGAAAGAAGTTATCGAGTTCTACAGCAAAAACAAAGAACTGATGGACAACATGCGCAATGTTGCTCTGGAAGAACAGGCTGTAGAAGCTGTACTGGCGAAAGCGAAAGTGACTGAAAAAGAAACCACTTTCAATGAGCTGATGAACCAGCAGGCGTAATTTACGCAGCATAACGCGCTAAATTCGCACAAAGGCCCGTCACCGCCAGGTGGTGGGCTTTTTTTTGTCATGAATTTTGCATGGAACCGTGCGAAAACGCTCTTTCGGTGTTAGCGTAACAACAAAAGATTGTTATGCTTGAAATATGGTGATGCCGTACCCATAACACAGGGACTAGCTGATAATCCGTCCATAAGGTTACAATCGGTACAGCAGGTTTTTTCAATTTTATCCAGGAGACGGAAATGTCATACAGCGGCGAACGAGATAACTTTGCACCCCATATGGCGCTGGTGCCGATGGTCATTGAACAGACCTCACGCGGTGAGCGCTCTTTTGATATCTATTCTCGTCTACTTAAGGAACGCGTCATTTTTCTGACTGGCCAGGTTGAAGACCACATGGCTAACCTGATTGTGGCGCAGATGCTGTTCCTGGAAGCGGAAAACCCAGAAAAAGATATCTATCTGTACATTAACTCCCCAGGCGGAGTGATCACTGCCGGGATGTCTATCTATGACACCATGCAGTTTATCAAGCCTGATGTCAGCACCATCTGTATGGGCCAGGCGGCCTCGATGGGCGCATTCCTGCTGACCGCAGGGGCAAAAGGTAAACGTTTCTGCCTGCCGAACTCGCGCGTGATGATTCACCAGCCGCTGGGCGGCTATCAGGGCCAGGCGACCGATATCGAAATTCATGCCCGTGAAATTTTGAAAGTTAAAGGGCGCATGAATGAACTTATGGCGCTCCATACGGGTCAATCATTGGAACAGATTGAACGAGATACCGAGCGCGATCGCTTCCTTTCCGCCCCTGAAGCGGTGGAATACGGTCTGGTCGATTCGATTCTGACCCATCGTAATTGATGCCAGAGGCGCAACTGTGCCGCTATACTTATCCAGGGCGGCACAACGCTATAAGCGACTTGCGCTTGAGAATGGCATTTGCGTCGTCGTGTGCGGCACAAAGAACAAAGAAGAGGTTTTGACCCATGACAGATAAACGCAAAGATGGCTCAGGCAAACTGTTGTACTGCTCTTTTTGCGGCAAAAGCCAGCATGAAGTGCGCAAGCTGATTGCCGGACCATCCGTGTATATCTGCGACGAATGTGTTGATTTATGTAACGACATCATTCGCGAAGAGATTAAAGAAGTTGCACCGCATCGTGAACGCAGTGCGCTACCGACGCCGCATGAAATTCGCAACCATCTGGACGATTACGTAATCGGTCAGGAACAGGCGAAAAAAGTGCTGGCGGTCGCGGTATACAACCACTACAAACGTCTGCGCAATGGCGATACCAGCAATGGCGTCGAGTTGGGTAAAAGTAACATTCTACTGATCGGTCCGACCGGTTCCGGTAAAACGCTGCTGGCTGAAACGCTGGCACGCCTGCTGGATGTTCCGTTCACTATGGCCGATGCGACTACACTGACCGAAGCCGGTTATGTGGGCGAAGACGTTGAAAACATCATTCAGAAGCTGTTGCAGAAGTGCGACTACGATGTACAGAAAGCGCAGCGCGGTATTGTCTACATCGATGAAATTGACAAGATTTCACGTAAGTCTGACAACCCGTCTATTACCCGTGACGTTTCCGGTGAAGGCGTACAGCAGGCACTGTTGAAACTGATCGAAGGTACAGTTGCTGCCGTTCCACCGCAGGGCGGGCGTAAGCATCCGCAGCAGGAGTTCTTGCAGGTAGATACCTCTAAGATACTGTTTATCTGTGGTGGTGCGTTTGCTGGTCTGGATAAAGTGATTTCCCATCGTGTAGAAACCGGCTCTGGCATTGGTTTTGGCGCGACGGTAAAAGCGAAGTCCGACAAAGCAAGTGAAGGCGAACTGCTGGCGCAGGTAGAACCGGAAGATCTGATCAAATTTGGTCTGATCCCTGAGTTCATCGGTCGTCTGCCAGTTGTAGCAACGCTGAATGAACTGAGCGAAGAAGCCTTGATTCAGATCCTTAAAGAGCCGAAAAACGCGCTGACCAAGCAGTATCAGGCGCTGTTTAATCTGGAAGGCGTGGATCTGGAATTCCGTGACGAGGCGCTGGATGCTATCGCTAAGAAAGCGATGGCGCGTAAAACCGGTGCCCGTGGCCTGCGTTCCATCGTAGAAGCCGCACTGCTCGATACCATGTACGATCTGCCGTCCATGGAAGATGTCGAAAAAGTGGTTATCGACGAATCGGTAATTGATGGCCAGAGCAAACCGCTGCTGATTTATGGTAAGCCGGAAGCGCAACAGGCATCTGGTGAATAATTAACCATTCGCATACAGTCAGTTAACCAAAAAGGGGGGATTTTATCTCCCCTTTCATTTTTCCTCTATTCTCGACGTTGAATGTGGGGGAAACATCCCCATATACTGACGTACATGTTAATAGATGGCGTGAAGCACAGTCGTGTCATCTGATTACCTGGCGGAAATTAAACTAAGAGAGAGCTCTATGAATCCTGAGCGTTCTGAACGCATTGAAATCCCCGTATTGCCGCTGCGCGATGTGGTGGTTTATCCGCACATGGTCATCCCCTTATTTGTCGGGCGGGAAAAATCTATCCGTTGTCTGGAAGCGGCGATGGACCATGATAAAAAAATTATGCTGGTCGCGCAGAAAGAAGCTTCAACGGATGAGCCGGGTGTAAACGATCTTTTCACCGTCGGGACCGTGGCCTCTATATTGCAGATGCTGAAGCTGCCTGACGGCACCGTCAAAGTGCTGGTCGAGGGGTTACAGCGCGCGCGTATTTCTGCGCTCTCTGACAATGGCGAACACTTTTCTGCGAAGGCGGAGTATCTGGAATCGCCGACCATTGAGGAGCGGGAACAGGAAGTGCTGGTGCGTACTGCAATCAGCCAGTTCGAAGGCTACATCAAGCTGAATAAGAAAATCCCACCAGAAGTGCTGACGTCGCTTAACAGCATCGACGATCCTGCGCGTCTGGCAGATACCATTGCCGCGCATATGCCGCTGAAACTGGCTGACAAACAGTCTGTTCTTGAGATGTCCGACGTTAACGAGCGTCTGGAATATCTGATGGCGATGATGGAATCGGAAATCGATCTGCTGCAGGTTGAGAAACGTATTCGTAACCGCGTGAAAAAACAGATGGAGAAATCCCAGCGTGAGTACTATCTGAACGAGCAGATGAAAGCCATTCAGAAAGAACTCGGCGAAATGGACGACGCGCCGGACGAAAACGAAGCCCTGAAGCGTAAAATCGACGCGGCGAAAATGCCGAAAGAGGCAAAAGAAAAAGCGGAAGCAGAACTGCAGAAGCTGAAAATGATGTCTCCGATGTCGGCAGAAGCAACCGTGGTGCGTGGTTATATCGACTGGATGGTACAGGTGCCGTGGAATGCGCGTAGCAAGGTCAAAAAAGACCTGCGTCAGGCGCAAGAAATCCTCGATACCGATCATTATGGTCTGGAGCGCGTGAAAGATCGTATCCTTGAGTACCTCGCGGTTCAAAGCCGTGTAAACAAAATCAAGGGACCGATCCTCTGCCTGGTAGGGCCGCCGGGGGTAGGTAAAACGTCCCTGGGTCAGTCCATCGCCAAAGCCACAGGACGTAAATATGTTCGTATGGCACTGGGCGGCGTGCGTGATGAAGCGGAAATCCGCGGTCACCGCCGTACTTACATCGGTTCTATGCCGGGTAAATTGATCCAGAAAATGGCGAAAGTGGGCGTGAAAAACCCGCTGTTCCTGCTCGATGAGATCGACAAAATGTCTTCTGACATGCGTGGCGATCCGGCCTCCGCACTGCTTGAAGTGTTGGATCCAGAGCAGAACGTGGCGTTCAGCGACCATTACCTGGAAGTGGATTACGACCTGAGTGACGTGATGTTTGTCGCGACGTCGAACTCCATGAACATTCCGGCACCGCTGCTGGATCGTATGGAAGTGATTCGCCTCTCCGGTTATACCGAAGATGAAAAACTGAACATCGCCAAACGTCACCTGCTGCCGAAGCAGATTGAACGTAATGCGCTGAAAAAAGGTGAGCTGACCGTCGACGATAGCGCCATTATCGGCATTATTCGTTACTACACCCGTGAGGCAGGCGTGCGTGGTCTGGAGCGTGAAATCTCCAAACTATGCCGTAAAGCGGTTAAGCAGTTACTTCTCGATAAGTCATTAAAACATATCGAAATTAACGGCGATAACCTGCATGACTACCTCGGCGTACAACGTTTCGACTATGGTCGCGCGGATAACGAAAACCGCGTCGGTCAGGTAACGGGTCTGGCGTGGACAGAAGTCGGCGGCGACTTGCTGACCATCGAAACTGCGTGTGTACCAGGCAAAGGTAAACTCACTTATACCGGTTCGCTGGGCGAAGTGATGCAAGAGTCCATTCAGGCGGCGTTAACGGTGGTTCGTGCGCGTGCGGAAAAACTGGGGATCAATCCAGATTTTTACGAAAAACGCGACATCCACGTGCACGTACCGGAAGGTGCGACGCCGAAAGATGGTCCGAGCGCTGGTATTGCCATGTGCACTGCGCTAGTTTCTTGCCTGACCGGTAACCCGGTTCGCGCCGATGTGGCGATGACGGGCGAGATAACCTTGCGTGGCCAAGTGTTACCAATCGGCGGTTTGAAAGAAAAACTGCTGGCGGCGCATCGTGGTGGAATTAAAACTGTGTTAATTCCGTACGAAAATAAACGCGATCTGGAAGAGATTCCAGACAACGTGATAGCCGATCTGGACATTCATCCGGTGAAACGTATTGAGGAAGTTCTGACTCTCGCGTTGCAAAATGAACCGTCTGGCATGCAGGTTGTAACCGCAAAATAGTGACCTCGCGCAAAATGCACTAATAAAAAAAGGGCTGGCAGGTAAATTCGGACTTGCCAGCCTTTTTTTGTCTCGTTAAGTTAGAGGGCGGATTAGGCTTGCCCTTATTAAGGGGTGTTGTAAGGGGATGGCTGGCCTGATATAACTGCTGCGCGTTCGCACCTTGAAGGATTCAAGTGCGAGATAAATTATAAAGAGGAAGAGAAGAGTGAATAAATCTCAATTGATTGACAAGATTGCTGCAGGGGCTGATATCTCTAAAGCTGCGGCTGGCCGTGCGTTAGATGCTATTATTGCTTCCGTAACTGAATCCCTGAAAGAAGGGGATGATGTAGCACTGGTAGGTTTTGGTACTTTTGCCGTTAAAGAGCGTGCTGCCCGTACTGGTCGCAACCCGCAGACCGGTAAAGAGATCACCATCGCTGCAGCTAAAGTACCGAGCTTCCGTGCAGGTAAAGCACTGAAAGACGCGGTAAACTAAGTGTTGTCCCCATTGGGGATGTGACGAAGTTCAAGGGCGCATCTACTGATGTGCCTTTTTTATTTGTATTCCGTGACTTTCTGCGCATTGTGGGCTGACAATTGCCCCCGTTTCTTGTCACAATAGGCCTTTGCGCGCAGCGATAAGTTGCGTGAGGTATACAGTCATCTACAGCGGAGTGTTGTTACACCATGATGGACAGCTTACGCACGGCTGCAAACAGTCTCGTGCTCAAGATTATTTTCGGTATCATTATCGTGTCGTTCATATTGACCGGCGTGAGTGGTTACCTGATTGGCGGAGGCAATAACTACGCCGCAAAAGTGAATGACCAGGAAATCAGCCGTGGGCAGTTCGAGAACGCCTTCAACAGCGAGCGTAATCGCATGCAGCAACAGCTGGGCGATCAATACTCCGAGCTGGCGGCGAACGAAGGCTATATGAAAACCCTGCGTCAACAGGTGCTGAATCGTCTTATCGACGAGGCTCTACTGGATCAGTACGCTCGCGAACTGAAACTGGGTATCAGCGATGAGCAGGTCAAGCAGGCGATTTTCGCGACCCCGGCTTTCCAGGTTGACGGCAAGTTCGATAACAGCCGCTACAACGATATCCTCAACCGAATGGGAATGAGTGCCGATCAGTACGCGCAGGCGCTGCGTAACCAGCTCACCACCCAACAGCTGATTAATGGCGTTGCTGGCACCGATTTTATGCTGAAAGGTGAAACTGACGAACTGGCCGCGCTGGTCGCTCAACAACGTGTAGTGCGTGAAGCGACTATCGACGTTAATGCGCTGGCGGCTAAGCAAGCTGTGACCGAACCAGAAATCGCCAGCTACTACGAGCAAAACAAAAACAATTTCATGACTCCGGAACAGTTCCGCGTGAGCTACATCAAGCTGGATGCTGCCACGATGCAGCAACCGGTTAGCGATGCGGATATCCAGAGCTACTACGATCAGCATCAGGATCAATTCACCCAGCCGCAGCGCACGCGCTACAGCATCATCCAGACCAAAACTGAAGATGAAGCGAAAGCTGTACTTGATGCGCTGAACAAAGGCGGTGATTTTGCCGCGTTAGCAAAAGAAAAATCTGCTGATATTATCTCTGCCCGTAACGGCGGTGATATGGGTTGGTTAGAAGACTCCACCACCCCAGACGAACTGAAAAATGCCGGTCTGAAAGAAAAAGGCCAGCTTTCTGGTGTGATCAAATCCTCGGTAGGTTTCCTGATCGTCCGTCTGGATGACATTCAGCCAGCAAAAGTGAAGTCGTTAGACGAAGTGCGTGACGAAATCGCAGCGAAAGTGAAACACGAAAAAGCGCTGGATGCATACTACGCGTTGCAACAGAAAATAAGCGATGCAGCAAGCAACGACACTGAATCTCTGGCAGGTGCAGAGCAGGCAGCGGGCGTTAAAGCTACTCAGACTGGCTGGTTCAGCAAAGATAAGCTGCCGGAAGAGTTAAACTTCAAACCGGTGGCGGACGCTATCTTTAACGGCGGTCTGATTGGTGAAAACGGCGCACCGGGCATCAACTCTGACATCATCACCGTAGACGGCGATCGTGCATTCGTTCTGCGTATCAGTGAGCATAAACCGGAAGCGGTTAAACCGCTGGCAGATTTTCAGGAACAGGTTAAAGCGATGGTTCAGCACAACAAAGCTGAACAGCAAGCGAAAGTGGATGCTGAAAAACTGCTGGTTGATCTGAAAGCGGGCAAAGGTGCGGAAGCTATGCAAGCTGCCAGTGTGAAATTTGGTGAGCCGAAAACCTTAAGCCGTTCTGGCCGTGACCCGATTAGCCAGGCGGCATTTGCTCTGCCTCTGCCAGCGAAAGACAAACCGAGCTACGGTATGGCGACCGATATGCAGGGCAATGTCGTTCTGCTGGCGCTGGACGAAGTGAAGCAAGGTTCAATGCCGGAAGAGCAGAAAAAAGCGATGGTGCAGGGTATTACCCAAAACAACGCACAAATCGTCTTTGAAGCTCTGATGAGTAACCTGCGCAAAGAGGCGAAAATCAAAATTGGCGATGCGCTGGAACAGCAATAATCCTGAAGCCGCCTCGCAAAAAAATGCTTTGCAGCTGTAACAAGAAAAGGTCGCTTTCGCGGCCTTTTCCATTTCTGAACATTGCCATTTGTTTACTGTTTTCACTGCCGTTAAGGTGATTCCACTGTTAACAAACAAGGAGAAAACAGTATGAAACACGGAATCAAAGCACTGCTCATTACCCTGTCCCTGGCCTGTGCCGGAATGTCTCATAGCGCGCTGGCGGCAGTTCCTGCAGCGAAACCGGCGGCGGTCGAAACCAAAGCGGAAGCCACTGCAGTACAAAGCAAAGCGGCAGTACCGGCGAAAGCCAGTGATGAGGAAGGCACCAGAGTCAGCATTAATAATGCCAGCGCGGAAGAGCTAGCCCGCGCGATGAATGGCGTTGGCCTGAAGAAAGCGCAGGCGATTGTCAGTTATCGCGAAGAGTATGGCCCGTTTAAAACGGTGGAGGATCTAAAGCAGGTGCCGGGGATGGGCAATTCGCTGGTGGAACGTAATCTGGCGGTATTAACCCTGTAATTAATTTGCATAGTGGCAATTTTTTGCCAGACTGAAGAGGTCATACCAGTTATGGCCTCTGTACTTATAACAACAACGTAAGGTTATTGCGCTATGCAAACACAAATCAAAGTTCGTGGATATCATCTCGACGTCTACCAGCACGTAAACAACGCCCGCTACCTTGAGTTTCTCGAAGAAGCCCGCTGGGATGGACTGGAAAACAGCGACAGTTTTCAATGGATGACCGCCCATAACATCGCTTTCGTGGTGGTGAATATCAATATCAACTATCGCCGCCCGGCGGTATTAAGCGACCTGTTAACCATTACGAGCCAGTTACAGCAATTAAACGGTAAAAGCGGCATCTTAAGCCAGGTTATTACTCTGGAGCCGGAAGGGCAGGTGGTGGCGGATGCGCTTATCACGTTTGTTTGTATTGATCTTAAAACGCAGAAGGCTTTAGCTCTGGAAGGGGAGCTGCGCGAAAAGTTGGAGCAGATGGTTAAGTAAACGTTTTGTTGTGCCGGATGCTTATGCCGCATCCGGCAACACCCGGAATAATTACTTCAACCCTGTTTTCTGCTTCATCGCAGCCATCACCGCTGGTTTATCGGACAGATAATGATTCAACCCATTACTGCGCAGATTACATGCAGCACAATGACCGCAACCATCGCCTTTGATGCCGTTATAGCAGGTCAGTGTTTCGTTACGCACTAAATCCAGCTTGCCGTAATAATCCGCCAGCGCCCAGGTTTCCGCTTTATCAATCCACATCAGCGGCGTTTCAAAACGAATCTCTTTCGCCATGCCCAAACTGACGGCATGGTTTAGTGCTTTCACAAACTCATCGCGGCAATCCGGGTAGCCGGAGAAATCTGTTTCGCAGACGCCGGTGATCACCGCTTCGGCTTTCACCTGATATGCGTAAATCGCCGCGAGCGTCAGGAACAAAATATTACGCCCTGGAACAAACGTATTCGGGATGCCATCGGCTTCAGGTTCATAATCTGGCACTGGAATGCTGTCACGCGTCAGACTGCTGACTGCCAGCTCGTTAAGCAGGGTGACATCCAGCACCTTATGCGCGCGTGCGCCCAGTTTCAGCGCCAGATCGCGCGCAACGTCGATCTCTGCGCGATGGCGCTGACCGTAATCAAACGTCACGCAATGGACTTCATCATATTGTTGCAATGCCTGCACCAGACAGGTTGTAGAGTCCTGGCCCCCACTGAATACAACGACAGCACGTTTCATAAATCATCCTGCTAAATCGATAAAACGTTATGGTAACGCCTGCGGTTAACCCGGGCCAGCTCTTCATTGCGACGGTGCGGGTAGCCAGGCCTCGGTAAATTCAAACCAGCCGCGCGGTGTCAGTCGCACACCGTTCACGCCTGGCGGCGCACTAATGCGATAGTGATAGTTGAACAGTGGTGTCAGCGTTGCGTCAGCCATTAACTGGCTAAACACCATTTTCAGGGCATTAAATCGCTTTTCTTCATCAGGCATTATTTGCACGGCATCCAGTGTCGATTGCAGATGTGCGTATGTACTGGCAGTAAAAACATGTGACCACAGCGGATCGCAGCGCAGCCACTGTTCAAGGGTATATTCCGGCGCTTCGCCAATTAATCTGTCGCCCATCATGAGGTCTGCTTGCTCCAGTGGCGTGGCTCCATCCCAGTTTTTCGCGTTATGAAAAATAATCTTTAGCTCGCAACCTTCTGCTGCCAGCTTCGTTCGTAGCTGTTCTGCCATGGCATGAAGTTCCACCGGCAGGTGATAAACCAGCGTCAAAGTTTCCGGTAGTTTGACCTCATCCGGTACTTGCCATTGCGGAATAGTCCAGCCTGGCAGCAATGCATGACTGGCGGTGATCAGGTTTTCTCCGACTTCTAACGTTTGTAGTAAACCGGATTGATGAATAATGGTGATCACTTTTCGTGCCTGCCAGAGAGTCAGTCGGGGGCTTTTGCGCAACGTTAAATAGCAAAAACCTAAACTGATGCCGCTACTGACCTGACTGACCCGTGGCAATTCCTCTGGTTTGCCGATGGTGATTTGGACGGGATGCCGACAACTCGTACCCAAATCTTTTTCAAAAAGCGGCGGGGTTATCCAGTACTCAACCGCTTTTAGTAGCGGATGACGTAAATGGTAATAATCATGGCTTTCGAGTCGCACCAGTTCCGGTGTGAATTGTGTTAAGCGGAAAGGTCCGGTTCCTACCAGTGGTAATTGCGGATGCGCCAGATGGCAGCAATAGCTCGCCAGTCGGTGTGCCAGCCAGTAATCGGGGCGATTTAAAAAGAAGGTCAGACACTGCGGGTGGGTGACTTCAATACGCTGCACGCTAATAAATAACTGCCTCAGGGCAGGCAACTGTAGCAGCATCAGCAAGCGTTGATGTAGCTGTGTTGCTTTTACTGCATCACCGTTATGCCAGTGTAGGGTTGAGCGAAGATAAAAATCCCAGCGTAACCCGTCAGCAGACGTTTCCCAGTGATGCGCTAAATCGCCAATTGGGCGTTGGGAGTTATTGTCGAAACGGCTCAGGCCGGAAAAAATTTGCCCGGCGAGATGCTGTTCGGCACGTCCGGCTAAAAAACCCGGTTGCAGTGGTTCGAGCGGGCGATAATAAGGAATACGCAATGTCGGGGTATCGTTTTGCCATTGCCCGCCCATAAACGGTTGTAACATGGTACGCAGTTCGCCAGGCGCCAGCTGCGCGAGTTCCAGCACATCCTGTTGTTTTCCACTTTCCAGCGCCTGTTCCATCATCGTATTGCGCAAGGATTCCGGCGTCACCAGAAAGCGCAGTTGCCCGCGTTTTCCGCGCCCGGATTGTGCCTGCCACTCCAGCCATCCCGCATCCTGCGCCTGACGTAACAATGTGCGTACATGGCGTTCACTGCAAAAGCAACGTTCCGCCAGTTCGCTGACGGTAACGGATTGTGGTGCTCCGGCGGAAGGTTGCCACAAACGTTGATACTGGTTAAGACGATTAAGCAGTCGCATATAAACCCGGAACAATATTTTTTATCTATTCACTATTACTTCCGTATATATCAAGTGATACTCAATCACCATTAACCGTGTCACAGAGTGGAGAAAGAAATGGCTCGTCTGGCAGCATTTGATATGGACGGCACTTTATTGATGCCTGACCATCATTTAGGTGAGAAAACGCTCTCTACTCTGGCGCGCCTGCGTGAACGCGATATTACCCTTACATTTGCTACGGGTCGTCATGCGTTGGAGATGCAGCATATTCTCGGGGCGCTATCGCTGGATGCGTATTTAATTACCGGCAACGGCACGCGTGTGCACTCTCTGGAAGGCGAACTTTTACATCGTGATGATTTACCTGCGGATGTGGCGGAGCTGGTGTTGTATCAGCAATGGGATACCCGAGCCAGCATGCATATCTTCAATGACGATGGTTGGTTTACCGGGAAAGAGATCCCTGCGCTGTTGCAGGCATTTGTCTATAGCGGTTTTCGTTATCAGATAATCGATGTCAAAAAAATGCCACTCGATCGAGTCACCAAGATCTGTTTCTGTGGCGATCACGACGATCTTGCACGCTTGCAGATCCAACTACACGAAGCTTTAGGTGAGCATGCACATTTGTGTTTTTCCGCGACTGATTGCCTGGAAGTGCTGCCGGTGGGCTGCAATAAAGGCGCTGCGTTGACGGTGCTGACCCAACATTTAGGTTTTTCGCTGCGTGACTGTATGGCCTTTGGTGACGCGATGAATGATCGCGAAATGTTAGGCAGCGTCGGTAAGGGCTTCATTATGGGTAATGCGATGCCGCAATTGCGTGCGGAACTCCCTCATTTACCGGTGATTGGACACTGCCGTAATCAGGCTGTCTCTCACTTTTTGACGCACTGGCTGGATAATCCACATCTACCTTATTCCCCCGAATAACGAGATCCCTTCCAGCACCGGGCAACTGCCCGGTTTTTTTTGCCCCGAATTTGTCATTTTGTGCATTCTCTGTGAAATCGCACGGAATAAATTGTCGCTATTTGGCCTTTAAAATAGAATCAAAAGAGAAAATAATTCTCTGTGGATTGGCTATGTTAGATAAAATTGACCGTAAGCTGCTGGCCTTATTACAGCAGGATTGCACCCTTTCTTTGCAGGCACTGGCAGAAGCCGTTAATCTGACAACCACGCCTTGCTGGAAGCGTCTGAAACGGTTGGAAGATGACGGTATTCTTATCGGCAAAGTCGCGTTGCTGGATCCGGAAAAAATTGGCCTGGGTCTGACTGCTTTTGTGCTGATTAAAACGCAACATCACAGCAGTGAATGGTATTGTCGCTTTGTTACGGTCGTCACGGAAATGCCGGAAGTTCTCGGTTTCTGGCGCATGGCCGGTGAATACGATTATCTGATGCGGGTTCAGGTTGCTGATATGAAGCGCTACGATGAGTTTTATAAGCGTCTGGTTAACAGTGTGCCGGGGCTTTCGGACGTCACTTCCAGCTTCGCGATGGAACAGATTAAGTACACTACCTCGTTACCTATCGAATAATTATCCAGGATCAGGTCAGGACATAACGCGTGCGATTATTTGCTCAACTAAGCTGGTATTTCCGCCGGGAATGGCGCCGCTATCTCGGGGCTGTTGCCTTGCTTGTCATTATTGCGATTCTGCAACTGATCCCGCCAAAAGTCGTTGGTATTGTTGTCGATGGCGTGACAGAAAAACACTTTACTACCGGGCAGATCCTGATGTGGATCGCCACCATGGTGTTGATTGCAGTCGTGGTTTATCTCCTGCGCTACGTCTGGCGCGTACTGCTGTTCGGCGCGTCTTATCAACTGGCTGTTGAACTGCGTGAAGACTATTACCGCCAGCTAAGCCGCCAGCATCCAGAGTTTTATCTGCGTCATCGTACGGGCGACCTTATGGCCCGTGCGACAAATGACGTCGATCGTGTGGTATTTGCCGCCGGTGAAGGGGTGCTAACGCTGGTGGATTCGCTGGTGATGGGTTGCGCAGTGCTGATAATGATGTCAACGCAGATTAGCTGGCAGTTAACTTTAATAGCGCTGTTGCCGATGCCAGTGATGGCAATCATGATTAAACGCAACGGCGATGCCTTGCATGAACGCTTTAAGCTGGCACAAGCCGCCTTTTCCAGCCTTAACGATCGTACCCAGGAGAGTCTGACCAGTATTCGCATGATTAAATCCTTTGGTCTGGAGGATCGCCAGTCTGCGCTGTTCGCCGCAGATGCCGAAGATACCGGTAAGAAAAACATGCGAGTAGCGCGCATTGATGCTCGTTTCGATCCGACCATTTATATCGCGATTGGCATGGCGAATTTACTGGCGATTGGCGGTGGTAGTTGGATGGTCGTGCAGGGCAGCTTAACGTTGGGCCAGCTCACCAGTTTTATGATGTACCTTGGTTTGATGATTTGGCCGATGCTGGCGCTGGCGTGGATGTTTAACATTGTGGAGCGTGGCAGCGCGGCGTATAGCCGAATTCGTAGCATGCTGGCCGAAGCGCCAGTCGTTATTGATGGTAAAGATAAGGTGCCAGAAGGTCGTGGTGAACTGGATGTGAATATTCGTCAGTTTACGTATCCTCAAACTCATCACCCTGCGCTCGAGAATGTCAGTTTTGCGCTGAAACCGGGTCAGATGCTGGGAATTTGCGGGCCGACCGGCTCCGGCAAAAGTACTGTGCTGTCATTAATTCAACGTCATTTTGATGTCACCGAGGGTGATATCCGTTTTCATGATATTCCTTTGACGCAGTTGCAACTCGACAGCTGGCGTAGCCGCTTGGCGGTAGTTAGCCAGACACCGTTCCTTTTTTCTGACACGGTTGCTAATAACATCGCGCTGGGTTGCCCAAATGCCACCCAGCAAGAAATTGAACACGTAGCGCGGTTAGCCAGCGTGCATGACGATATTTTGCGTCTGCCGCAAGGTTACGACACAGAAGTGGGCGAACGCGGCGTGATGCTTTCCGGTGGGCAAAAACAGCGAATCTCCATTGCCAGGGCATTGCTGGTGAATGCGGAAATCCTCATTCTTGACGATGCTCTATCGGCGGTAGATGGTCGTACGGAATACCAGATTCTCCATAACCTGCGCCAGTGGGGGCAGGGGAGAACGGTGATTATCAGCGCCCATCGCCTTTCTGCCCTGACCGAAGCGAGTGAAATTATTGTGATGCAGCATGGGCATATTGCCCAGCGCGGCGATCATGATGTGCTGGCGCAACAAAGCGGCTGGTATCGCGATATGTATCGCTATCAACAACTGGAAGCGGCGCTCAACGATGCTCCGGAAAATCACGAGGAGGCCGTTGATGCGTAGTTTTAGCCAACTCTGGCCGACTCTGAAGCGCCTGTTAGCTTACGGTTCACCATGGCGTAAACCGCTGGGTATCGCAGTGTTGATGATGTGGGTGGCAGCGGCGGCAGAAGTGAGCTGCCCGCTGCTCGTCAGTTACTTTATCGACAATATGGTGGCGAAAAATAATCTGCCGCTGAAAATGGTTGTCGGGCTGGCGGCGGCATATGTCGTACTGCAACTGTTTGCCGCCGGGCTACATTACGCGCAGTCGCTGTTGTTTAACCGGGCGGCAGTAGGCGTTGTACAACAGTTACGTACCGATGTGATGGATGCTGCACTGCGCCAACCGTTGAGTGAGTTTGATACTCAGCCGGTCGGGCAGGTGATTTCCCGCGTTACCAATGATACTGAAGTTATCCGCGATCTCTACGTTACCGTGGTCGCAACTGTTTTGCGTAGTGCCGCCCTGGTAGGGGCGATGCTGGTAGCGATGTTCAGTCTCGACTGGCGAATGGCGCTGGTAGCGATAATGATATTCCCGGTTGTGTTGGTGGTGATGGTGATATACCAGCGTTACAGTACGCCGATTGTCCGCCGTGTACGCGCCTATCTGGCTGATATCAACGACGGCTTTAACGAAGTTATTAACGGCATGAGCGTCATCCAGCAGTTCCGCCAGCAGGCGCGATTTGGCGAACGTATGGGCGAAGCCAGCCGTTCACACTATATGGCGCGAATGCAAACGCTACGGCTGGACGGCTTTTTACTGCGTCCCCTGCTGAGTCTGTTTTCATCGCTCATTCTTTGTGGCTTGTTGATGCTGTTTGGCTTCTCCGCCAGCGGCACCATTGAAGTGGGTGTGCTGTATGCGTTTATCAGCTATTTGGGGCGACTTAACGAACCCTTAATCGAACTGACCACGCAGCAGGCGATGCTGCAACAGGCTGTTGTTGCTGGCGAGCGTGTGTTTGAACTGATGGACGGACCGCGCCAGCAATATGGCAATGATGATCGCCCGTTACAGAGCGGCACCATTGATGTCGATAACGTGTCGTTTGCTTATCGCGATGACAATCTGGTGCTGAAAAATATTAATCTTGCCGTTCCTTCGCGCAGCTTTGTGGCGTTGGTGGGGCATACCGGTAGCGGCAAAAGTACCCTGGCAAGTTTGCTGATGGGCTATTACCCACTAACAGAAGGTGTGATTCGGCTTGATGGACGTCCGTTAAGTTCGCTCAGTCATAGCGCGCTGCGTCACGGCGTGGCGATGGTGCAGCAAGATCCGGTAGTGCTGGCGGATACCTTCCTCGCCAACGTGACGCTGGGACGTGATATCTCCGAAGAGCGCGTCTGGCAGGCGCTGGAAACGGTACAACTGGCGGAACTCGCGCGTAGCATGAGCGACGGTATTAATACGCCGCTGGGCGAGCAGGGGAATAATCTCTCAGTCGGGCAAAAGCAACTGCTGGCACTGGCACGCGTGCTGGTGGAGACGCCGCAAATCCTGATCCTTGATGAGGCAACCGCCAGCATTGACTCCGGTACTGAACAGGCGATTCAGCACGCTCTGGCGGCGGTGCGTGAACACACTACGCTGGTGGTGATTGCTCACCGCTTATCGACCATTGTTGATGCTGATACCATTCTGGTGCTTCATCGTGGTCAGGCTGTGGAACAGGGCACTCACCAGCAACTGCTGGCCGCCCAGGGGCGCTACTGGCAGATGTATCAACTGCAACTTGCGGGCGAAGAGCTGGCAGCCAGCGTGCGTGAAGATGAATCCCTGAGCGCCTGATTAGCGCAAAATTTCATCGGTGGTGCAAAAATGTAACGCACTGTGCACTGTCATAGTGCGTTTTTATTTTCAATCTTCTTAACTTCCTGCTCTCTTTCTCGTTTTTCATTTCTGGCACACCGCTTGCAATACCTTCTTCGTGTAGCAGAACCATTACCGAATTCTGACCGGAGAGGATCTATGAAGCTGGTGACCGTGATAATCAAACCATTCAAGCTGGAAGACGTTCGTGAAGCGTTATCTTCCATTGGTATTCAGGGCCTGACCGTCACCGAAGTGAAAGGTTTCGGGCGTCAGAAGGGCCATGCTGAGCTGTACAGGGGCGCGGAATACAGCGTCAATTTCCTGCCAAAAGTAAAAATTGATGTGGCGATTGCTGATGATCAACTCGATGAAGTGATCGATATCGTCAGTAAGGCGGCTTACACCGGAAAAATTGGCGATGGCAAAATCTTCGTCGCTGAATTGCAACGCGTCATTCGTATTCGTACCGGCGAAGCCGACGAAGCGGCGCTGTAATCTCTGGCACACAGCAACAGGAACGAAAAATGAAGATAGCGACGATAAAAACTGGGCTTGCTTCACTGGCGATGCTGCCGGGACTGGTCATGGCTGCACCTGCGGTGGCCGATAAAGCCGACAATGCGTTTATGATGATTTGTACTGCGCTGGTGCTGTTTATGACTGTTCCGGGGATTGCCCTGTTCTACGGCGGGTTGATTCGCGGCAAAAACGTGCTGTCGATGCTAACGCAGGTAACCGTGACGTTTGCACTGGTCTGTATTCTCTGGGTGGTTTACGGTTACTCGCTGGCGTTTGGTGAGGGCAACAACTTCTTTGGCAACATCAACTGGTTGATGCTGAAAAACATCGAACTGACGGCGGTGATGGGCAGCATTTATCAGTATATCCACGTGGCGTTTCAGGGATCGTTTGCCTGCATTACCGTCGGCTTGATAGTCGGGGCGCTGGCGGAACGGATCCGCTTCTCAGCTGTGTTGATTTTCGTGGTGGTATGGCTGACGCTCTCTTACATTCCGATTGCGCATATGGTCTGGGGCGGTGGTTTGCTGGCTTCTCATGGTGCGCTGGATTTCGCGGGTGGCACGGTGGTGCACATTAACGCCGCAATCGCCGGTCTGGTGGGCGCGTATCTGATAGGTAAACGCGTGGGCTTTGGCAAAGAGGCGTTTAAACCGCACAACCTGCCAATGGTCTTCACCGGGACTGCCATTCTCTATATCGGTTGGTTTGGTTTTAACGCCGGGTCAGCGGGCACGGCGAATGAAATCGCGGCCCTGGCATTTGTGAATACAGTGGTGGCAACGGCGGCGGCAATTCTTGGCTGGATCTTCGGTGAATGGGCGCTGCGTGGTAAGCCTTCACTGCTGGGGGCGTGTTCTGGCGCGATTGCCGGTCTGGTCGGCGTGACGCCAGCCTGTGGCTACATTGGGGTTGGCGGTGCGTTGATTATCGGCGTGGTAGCTGGTCTGGCGGGCTTGTGGGGCGTTACCATGCTCAAACGCCTGTTGCGGGTCGATGATCCTTGCGATGTCTTCGGTGTGCACGGCGTTTGTGGCATTGTCGGCTGTATCATGACCGGGATTTTTGCCGCCAGCTCGCTGGGCGGCGTGGGCTTCGCTGAAGGTGTGACGATGGGGCATCAGTTGCTGGTACAGCTGGAAAGCGTCGCCATTACGATCGTCTGGTCCGGTGTGGTGGCATTTATCGGCTACAAACTGGCGGATCTGACGGTTGGCCTGCGTGTGCCGGAAGAACAGGAGCGAGAAGGGCTGGACGTCAACAGCCACGGCGAAAATGCCTATAACGCGTAACAAGCAATCAAATGCAATTTAGCCTGATGCGCTGCGCTTATCAGGCCTACATTAAAAATCACAATTTGTTGAATTTACAATAATTGGTGGGCCGGATAAGGCGTTTACCCCGCATCCGGCATCAACAAAAGCATGTTACCAACTATCTGGCAGCCGGACGGTTTTCACCTCCGGCTGTTTTTTTAATTGTGATTACGCATTACCCCTTCCTGAACGGTCGAGGCAACCAGTACGCCGTCCTGGGTATAAAACTCACCGCGCACAAATCCTCGGGCGCTGGACGCTGACGTGCTCTCCACGCTATACAGCAGCCATTCGTTTAAATTAAATGGTCGATGGAACCACATGGAATGGTCAATGGTGGCTATCTGAATCCCCGGTTCGAGAAAACCGATGCCGTGCGGCTGTAGAGCTACCGGCAGGAAGTTAAGATCAGAAGCGTACCCCAGCAGATACTGATGAACGCGCAGATCATCCGGCACGCTACCATTTGCGCGGATCCACACCTGACGATGCGGCGCGGCGACGTGACCTTTCAGTGGGTTATGAAATTCCACCGGACGCACTTCCAGCGGACGATCGCAGATGAATTTATCTTTCAGCACTGGCGGCAGCAGGTGCGCCAGCGACTGGGCGATCTGTGTTTCCGAAGGCAAACCATCGGGCGCTGGGGCCGGAGGCATCTCTTTTTGGTGTTCGAATCCAACTTCTGGCGCCTGGAAAGACGCTGTCATATAAAAAATGGGTTTGCCGTTCTGAATCGCTGCCACACGTCGAGCACTGAAACTGTTGCCGTCACGCAGTGTTTCGACATCATAAATAATCGGCTTCTTGCTATCACCAGGGCGAAGAAAGTAGCTGTGGAATGAATGCACCAGACGCTCTTCGGGTACTGTCTCCTTTGCGGCATACAGGGCCTGACCCACGACCTGGCCGCCAAACACCTGGCGTAAACCTAAATCTTCACTCTGGCCGCGAAAGAGTCCTTCCTCAATTTTTTCCAGATTCAACAATGTCAGTAAATTTTTTAAGGCCTGACTCATATTAACTCTCCAGTAACAAAGCTGCCGCAGCAAGCCAAAGTGAGTTGAGTATAACGCAATTTTGTCACTGGTCCGATGGGTGCAATGGTCTGAATTACGGGCTAAATGCAGGCGTAAATACGTGATTTGTGCCACACTTATTGACGTTACGATTTTGTTAACCACTCTTCCGGCGAGGAAAGTTAGCCCGCTGGTGCATTGATAATAAGGAGAAGTGAATGAAACTCGTGCACATGGCCAGTGGTTTAGCGGTTGCGATTGCGTTGGCGGCTTGCGCTGATAAAAGCGCGGATATCCAGACGCCAGCACCTGCTGCAAATACCTCTATTGCGGCGACACAACAACCTGCTATACAGCAACCTAATGTCTCCGGTACGGTCTGGATCCGTCAGAAAGTCGCACTGCCTCCCGATGCTGTGCTGACCGTGACACTTTCTGACGCGTCGTTAGCCGATGCGCCGTCTAAAGTACTGGCGCAAAAAGCGGTGCGTACCGAAGGTAAACAGTCGCCATTCAGCTTTGTTCTGCCATTTAACCCGGCAGATGTTCAGCCGAACGCGCGTATTCTGTTGAGTGCGGCGATTACCGTGAATGACAAACTGGTATTTATTACCGATACCGTCCAGCCGGTTGTCAATCAGGGGGGAACCAAAGCCGACCTGACATTGGTGCCGGTTCAGCAAACCGCCGTGCCTGTCCAGGCCAGTGGTGGTGCAACAACTACCATACCTTCGACTTCACCAACTCAGGTGAATCCGTCTTCGGCAGTTCCAGCTCCTACGCAATATTAAGCGAAGTTAACCCTCTCCGCCCGGAGAGGGTTAGTAGTTCCAGCGATAACGCTGTAAGTCGATTTGTCCGTTTCCCGATACCATCACGCCTTCTGCCAGTAATGCCTGGCGCTGACGCTGTAAATCTGGTCCGGTTAATGAGATTGTGCCGTGGCGGTTAACCACCCGATGCCAGGGCAAAGTGCTGCCTTCGGGCAGGCGCTTTAACACACCGCCCACCTGGCGCGCGGCACGGGGCGATCCTGCCAGTTTCGCGACATCGCCGTAAGTAGTGACATACCCTTCGGGAATAGCGGCTACGATTTGCCACACGCGTTGGGGAAATGAATCTTCTTTTTCCATCTTTTCTTCCTGAGGTAATTTTTCAGCATAATCTGGAAAAACGTCCGAGTGAAGTCGCATTGCGCAAGAAACCAGCATCTGGCACGCAATGGGTTGCAATTAGCCGGGGCAGCAGTGATAATGCGCCTGCGCGTTGGTTCTCAACGCTCTCAATGGGGGCTCTGTTGGTTCTCCCGCAACGCTACTCTGTTTACCAGGTCAGGTCCGGAAGGAAGCAGCCAAGGCAGATGACGCGTGTGCCGGGATGTAGCTGGCAGGGCCCCCACCCATTTCTGCCTCCCCACCGTTTCGTCAAAAAATCCCAATGTGGCTAAACTTTAACCACGACTGATGCCGCAAGAATTTTCTGGCTGCACGGTACGCTTCGGAGGTATGTCTGATGAAGTATGTTGATGGTTTTGTGGTTGCTGTTCCTGCCGACAAAAAGGATGCCTATCGTGAAATGGCCGCAAAGGCCGCGCCGCTGTTTAAAGAGTTTGGCGCCCTGCGCATTGTTGAATGCTGGGCCAGCGATGTACCGAATGGCAAAGTGACCGATTTTCGTATGGCGGTCAAAGCGGAAGAGAATGAGGAAGTGGTTTTTAGCTGGATTGAATACCCTTCAAAAGAGGTCCGCGACGCTGCCAATCAGAAGATGATGTCGGACCCACGGATGAAAGAGTTCGGCGAGTCCATGCCGTTTGATGGTAAACGAATGATCTACGGTGGGTTCGAGTCAATCATTGACGAGTAGCGTGACGGGCTGTGCGGCGTGCCGCCAGCCCCAAAATTCACAGATGGTGTTCTGCCCAGCGTATAAACTCCTCTTTCGGTAATGCTTTGCTGTACAACCATCCCTGGCCGTAATGCACGCCATGCTGGCGTAGCCACTCTTCCTGTTTGCTGGTTTCGATCCCTTCCGCCACCATTTTAAGTTTCAGCGTTTTTGCCATTTCGATGATATGCGGTGTGACATTTTTATATTCCAGCGCATCAACGAAGGATTTATCGATCTTCAGAATATCGACATCCAGATCCTGCAAATAACTTAAGCTCGAATAACCGGTACCAAAATCATCAAGATAAATTTCATGACCAACCTGTCGATATCGGGAGATTACCGGGGCGCTGATTTTGGGATCAGCAAACTCGCGTTCAGTGAGTTCAAGAGCGATCTGTTTGGGATTGACCTGGTAGTGATTGATCATTTCACGCAGCAATTGCGGGATTTTTTCCGAGGTGAGCACAGTGGATTCAAGATTGATCGAAATATGTTGCTGCGGATGCTGACGCAGCCAGTCGCCCATATCTTCAAAGACCGTTTTGATAATAAGCAGAGTCAGAGATTCTGACAGGCCCGTTTGTTGCGCCAGCGGGATAAAACTATCCGGTGACAACCAGCTACCGTCTGTCTGCGGCCAGCGCGCCAGCGCTTCGGCTCCGACAATCTTTCCATTCGATAAGGAGATAATAGGCTGATAGTGCACGCAAATATCGCGGTTTTCGATAGCATCCTGCAGGCGATGATGCGGTGACTGGATACGGCGTAAAATCCGCAGGACGAACATTGCCGCCAGTAGGCCAATTAACAATCCGACAGGCAACCAGATAAAGACCTGCCGATGCCAACCTTTTTGTAACGTTTTTGTCGAAGCCCAGGTGATTATGGAAATATTCATCTCGGGGAGAGGCAGGATATCGTAAATGATTCCATTCTTTTCGATGTGTTCACCCGGTGTTTTTTGCAGCTGGGTAATAATTCCCTGGGCTATTTCGTCACTGCTGGTAATGATAATGTTATGCACATTGCCAATAATCGCGGCATCAATTTGCCACGAGCTATAAGGAATCACATCTATAAATGAGGCGGGGTCAATCATCACTATGTAATGTGCAGTTCCCATTGCAACCATGTAGCGGGTAATACCTAAATCGTTGTGCGAGGTTAACCATACCCGATAACCATCGTTCGATATTTTACCTGGCTCGGGGAAGGTATCTGGCGGACTTTCATGTTCCAGAGAAGAGCACTGAGGCACGTTGTTATCGACATAGACCACTTCCTGAATATAACGATAACTATAAGATACCCGGCGCATTTCCATTAGATGAGCCTTGCTACAGGCTGCGCCTTGCCATTTTTCCAGTTTTTGTAGTGCATCTTTCCCTTGCGACGCCACTTTGTTGGCGCGAATAGCGACGCGGGATGAGTAGGTATGTAGCTCCTCAACAAATGACGTTTCTACCTGTTGATGAGCCAGCCAGATGCTTAAGCCCACTGGTAGAAGTACGGAAAGGATCAGTACTCCTGAAATTAGGCTGACCAGATGTCGTGTTCTCACCAGCATGTCCTTATTTACGCAGTGTAGGGAAAGTATATCCGATAGCGAATAAGGGCATGCAAAAGATAAGTGATGCGGGGGAGTTTCGTTAAATGAGTTGTGGCAACGATTGTTGTCAATTCACCAGGCGCGGATGTTTACGCCTGGTGAGGGCGATACAACTTATGGTGTCGCTTCGGTGCGGGCGAGAGTGAAAATATCGTAAAAGGACAACTCACCTTTACGAGCGATCATTTTCTGCAACTGTTCTTTGTGGATGTTCGCGACACGCGGCGAGTTCAGAATAGCGTCGACCAATGCAGTTGGAACAAAGCGTGTATTGTACCATTCGCCGTTGTAGCAGACCCGGAAATCAAGAACGTCGATATCTTCGTAATGGTAACGCGGATAAACGTCAAAAAAGAAGAAACCGTTAAGCAGGATGAACAATACCACCAGGAGCCAGACTGAACCAACCAGCGTTTCAGACTGTAACATCACAGCCAGAGTGGCAAAAAAAGCGACATACATACCGATAAACAGCCCCGGATGTTTACGGATAAAACTGATACTAAAGCGAGGTTTATTATCGCGTTTTTCGTGTGCATTTAGTGCATCAATTGTTTCGGTCAGCAGGCGTTGTATTTCAGTCATCTTTTGCCTTTGTGGTATCTGCAACTTTTCAGGGAACACCCTATTTTAACGTGGGAATCATATGATGAAAGTAACAGATTAACCACAATTTTGCATAACAGTTGCAACTATGGTTACAGTTTTTTAATGACAGTGGCCGGGTTACCGCCCACGACAACGTTAGCCGGAACATCTTTTGTGACGACGGCACCAGAGGCCACCACGACGTTATCGCCAATGGTTACACCAGGGTTGATGACAGCACGTCCGCCAATCCAGACGTTATTACCGATAGTCACAGGTTTCCCCAGTTCAGCGCCACCATTACGGGCTACTGGGTCAACAGGGTGCGTTGCGGTATAAATGTGAACACCTGGTGCCAACATGCAATTATCACCGATACGAATTGGGCAGACATCGAGCATCACGCAATCGAAGTTGGCGTAAAATCCTTTGCCCAAAAAAATGTTATAGCCATAGTCGCAGCGAAAAGAGGGTTCAATATAAGCATCTGCTACCTGACCGAATAAATCGGTGAGAATTTTCTGGCGTAATGTTTGTTCTTCCGGTGCGGAGTGATTGTATTGGTGAATAAGCTGACGAGCGCGCAGGCGATCGCGAGATAACTCCTCATCTGCCGAGCGATACAACTCACCAGCAATCATTTTTTCTTTTTCTGTGCTCATTACTGACCTCCCGTTGCTGAAAATGCGGCAACACGGTAATGCGAATAGTCAGTTAAGAGAACGTTCCCGTTTTCCGAATGTGATGAAGGTCACATGCAGTATGCTTTCATTGCGAATAATATAATAATGTTAATAAACAGTCGGTTACATTTTCGAATGTCTGCTATTTAATTACCGAATAAATTTCCATACAGAGGAGGGGATCTTGTCGTACAGTTTATTCATGGTCAATTCTGCGAGGCGGTGATCTGCGGCTGAGTAAAATACCGCCAGTTCATTATCTGATAATTCGTATTTATTTTTCTCGATAACACGCTCTAGCGTGTCAATTGTCTGGCAACGACGCAGACGCATCAAATAATCGGTTTTCGTTAAAGGTTTATCGGACATACTTCTACCCATGGTTGTAATAATTCTAACAAGATAAACTCGCAGGATTCTCTTTAGTGGCATTCACAAAACAACGGAACAGTCGGTTACCTGACTTCCGCCATTTCTGGAGATCCTGCATATTAATACCATAACTACTGAACAACATAAAGGTGTCGTCCAGATATTCATCTATCTGCTCAATGAGCTTATTGTCTTCATTATACTTAATTTTGTAATTAAGTGCGAAGGTTGCTATATGTTCAATGAGTTCATTAAGCTGCAGATTGATGGCCGAGGTAGGGTCGTTAACCCAACCATGGTTACTTTCTTCAAGGTTTGCAAGACAGTCATGATACAAGGTTTCGCAGAGAAATTTAAGCTGCGCGACATCATGTCTTTTTGGTGAGTATTCATCCATAACGCGTCCCCCTTCTTAGCGGTTGAACTAACGGACACCTTTTGGGATGGAAAACTTACAGACCTGGCCTGCCCTCTCACTTGTTAGATTAACTATAAGCTACTCTTTGGCGGTTTTCATCGTATTATTACGAAAAATTACAATTAGGAGGAGGGGAGGGAAAAGACTCTCTTCCTCATTCCAGCGCTGACGACGTAATGGCTAAAGCACTTTGTCTGATGCTATTCATAACATAATGTAATCAGGATGTTTGAGAGTGATAAAATGGTCTGACGATTTGTCACACTAATACCCAGGATTACTCTGATTATGATGTAATTGACATGAACAAATAAAGAATTGCCGCAAATAATTAAGAATAGCCTCTAGATGCCTGGGGGTTATTAAATCCATCGGTACGACTTAATATAAATTAACTAACAATAAGTATTTTTTATGAATTTTATGCGGTGTTAAAACTAACTTACGTTTGAAATCATTAACTATAAACATTTCAACATTAAGATTACGCGTATAAAAAAGGCCGCTTGCGCGGCCTTAGTGATTACGACGTTAATCAATGATGATCGACTGTATGGTTATGTTCGATATCTTCATTTTTGCGGCTAAAGCGGCGGCGAACCACCACGAAGAACACCGGAACGAAGAAGATCGCCAGTACCGTTGCGGTCACCATCCCGCCCATTACACCAGTACCTACTGCGTTCTGCGCGCCGGAACCAGCACCGGTGCTGATAACCAGCGGCATAACACCGAGGATAAATGCCAGTGAAGTCATCAGGATTGGGCGTAAACGCATCCGCACCGCATCCAGAGTTGCTTCAATCAGACCTTTACCTTCTTTATCCATCAAGTCTTTGGCGAATTCGACGATAAGTATCGCGTTCTTCGCCGACAACCCAATGGTTGTGAGCAGGCCCACCTGGAAGTAAACGTCGTTGGTCAGGCCGCGGAAGGTGGCTGCCAGCAACGCACCGATAACCCCCAGCGGCACGACCAGCATAACGGAGAACGGAATCGACCAGCTCTCGTACAATGCCGCCAGACACAGGAACACGACAATCAACGAAATCGCATACAGCGACGGCGCCTGGTTGCCGGAGAGACGTTCCTGATAGGACATCCCCGTCCAGTCGTAGCCAACACCGGTAGGCAGTTTGCTCGCCAGTTGTTCCATCAGCGCCATTGCTTCACCGGTACTCTTACCTGGTGCCGCCTGGCCTAAGATCTCCATGGATGGCAGGCCGTTGTAACGTTCCAGACGCGGCGAACCGTACTCCCAACGCGAAGATGAGAATGCCGAGAACGGCACCATCTGGCCATCAGCAGCACGCACATACCAGTTACCGATATCTTCCGGCAGCATGCGGTATTTTGCTTCTGACATGACGTAAACTTTTTTCACACGACCGCGGTCGATAAAGTCGTTCACGTAGCTGCCGCCCCATGCAGCGCCCAGGGTAGTGTTAATATCGTTAATAGAAACACCCAGTGCCTGAGCTTTCTCCTGGTCGATATCAATCTTGAACTGCGGAGTATCTTCCAGACCGTTTGGACGCACGCTGGTCAACAGATCAGGATGTTTCGCCGCTTCGCCCAGCAGCTGGTTACGCGCTTGAGTCAGTTTTTCGTGACCGAGGCCCGCCTGGTCAATCAGCTCAAAGTCGAAGCCGGTTGCCGTACCCAGTTCCACAATCGCAGGCAGGTTAAAGGCGAAGACCATCGCATCTTTAATCTGCGAGAAAGCGCGCGTTGCACGCGTGGTAATCGCTTCAACTTTGTTTTCATCACCCGGACGGTCAGCCCAGTCCTTCAACGAAACGAACGCAATACCGGTGTTCTGACCACGTCCCGCAAAGCCGAAGCCGTTAACGGCGAATACCGACTCAACGTTGTTCTTCTCTTTGGTCAGATAGTAATCCGTCACCTCATTGAGCACTTTCTGCGTACGTTCCTGCGTCGCACCCGCTGGCAGTTGGACCATGGTCATAAATACACCCTGGTCTTCATCTGGCAAGAAGGAACTTGGCAGACGTACAAACAGATAAGCCATGCCGACCACAATGATCAGATACAGCACCAGATAACGCCCCGTACTGCGCAGAATACCGCCTACGCTGTCGGTGTAGTGGTGCGTGCTCTTCTCGAACATGCGGTTAAACCAGCCGAAGAAGCCTTTTTTGCCTTCGCCGTGATCGCCTTTAGCGATAGGTTTCAGCATAGTGGCACAAAGTGCCGGAGTCAGGATCAACGCCACCAGCACTGACAGCGCCATTGCCGAAACAATGGTAATGGAGAACTGACGATAGATTGCACCAGTAGAGCCGCCGAAGAAGGCCATCGGGATAAATACCGCCGACAGTACCATCGCGATACCCACCAGTGCGCCCTGAATCTGCCCCATCGACTTACGTGTGGCTTCTTTCGGCGGCAGACCTTCTTCCGCCATCACACGCTCAACGTTTTCTACCACGACGATGGCGTCATCCACCAACAGGCCGATGGCGAGCACCATCCCGAACATCGTTAGCGTGTTTATCGAGAAGCCAAAGGCGGCAAGGACAGCAAAGGTCCCCAGCAATACCACCGGTACGGCAATGGTCGGAATCAACGTCGCGCGGAAGTTCTGCAGGAACAGATACATAACCAGGAACACGAGGATGATCGCTTCGACCAGGGTTTTAACCACTTCGTGAATAGAGATTTTCACGAACGGCGTCGTGTCGTACGGATAAACGATTTTCAGACCTGACGGGAAGAATGGCTCCATCTTCGCCAGTTCAGCACGGATTGCCGCAGCAGTTTCCAGCGCGTTCGCACCGGTTGCCAGCTTGATACCCAGACCAGAAGCCGGTTGTCCGTTAAATTCCGCGATGATGTCGTAGTTCTCACCACCCAGCTCAATCTTCGCCACATCACGTAGCAGCACGCGGGAACCATCCTGATTCACTTTCAGCAGAATTTTGCCGAACTCTTCAGTAGAGGTCAGACGCGTCTGAGCAATAATAGAGGCGTTAAGCTGCTGGCCTTTCACCGGCGGTGTACCGCCGAGCTGACCGGCTGCGACCTGGGCGTTCTGTGCTTTGATAGCGGTAATGACATCAACCGGCGTTAGCTGGTATTTGTTCAACTCATTCGGGTTCATCCAGATACGCATCGCGTACTGTGAACCGAACAGCTGAACGTCACCAACGCCCGACGTACGGCTAATGGCATCTTTCATATTTGCCGCTACGTAGTCGGAGATATCTTCCTGCGTCATGGTGCCGTCAGTGTTGATAACACCGACAACCATCAGGAAGCTGCTGGAAGATTTCTCAACGCTCACCCCTTGCTGCTGTACTTCTTGCGGCAGCAACGGCATCGCCAGCTGCAGTTTGTTCTGCACCTGAACCTGCGCGATATCCGCATCAGTACCAGACTCAAAGGTCAGGGTGATCTGCACAGTACCCGTGGAGTCACTGTTAGAGGACATATACATCAGGTTATCGATACCGTTCATATTCTGTTCGATAACCTGTGTCACCGTGTCCTGCACTGTTTTCGCATCAGCGCCGGGGTAGGAAGCGGAGATCGTGACCGCCGGTGGTGCAATCGTAGGATATTGCGCCACCGGCAGTTTGAGGATCGCCAGCCCCCCTGCCAACATGATAATGATGGCGATCACCCACGCAAAAATCGGGCGATCGATAAAGAAATTAGGCATGTCTTAACGGCTCCTGTTTAAGTTAAGACTTGGACTGTTCAGGCTGAGCACCGCTTGCGGCTTGCTGGTTATTATCAGCGGTAACTTCTTGTGCTTTTACCTGGACACCAGGACGCACTTTCTGCAGCCCACTTATTACTACGCGGTCGCCTGCTTTCAGACCTTCTGTCACCAGCCACTTATCGCCAATAGCCTGGCTTGCGACGATTGGGCGGGTTTCCACTTTGTCATCCGCGCCAACCACCAGAACGGTAGCCTCACCGCGTGGTGTACGAGTTACACCCTGTTGCGGAACTAAAATGGCGTTAGGATTAAGCCCTTCTTCCAGACGAGCGCGCACGAACATACCCGGCAGCAGAGTGTGATCCGGGTTCGGGAAGATAGCGCGTAAAGTGATAGAACCGGTGGTCTGATCGACAGTCACGTCAGAGAACTCCAGCGTACCGTCCTGCGGGAACTTAATGCCGTCGCTGGTGATCAGCGAGACTTTGGCCTTGCCGTTCTCTTGCTTCAGCGTACCGTTTGCCAGTTCCTGTTTCAGACGCAGGAAGTCGTTGCTGGACTGGGTAACATCCACATAGATAGGATCAAGTTGCTGCACGGTTGCCAGCGCAGTCGCCTGACCGTTTTGCACCAGGGCGCCTTCCGTCACGTTCGATTTACCAATACGGCCAGTAATCGGAGAGGTGACTTTGGTGTAAGCCAGATTGATCCGCGCGGTTTCAACAGCCGCTTTTGCCGCAGTGACAGCCGCATTTGCCTGTTGCGCATCAGCCAGCGCCTGATCGTACTCTTGCTTACTGATGTACTGAGTACCCAGCAGTTTCTGGTAACGATTAACAGTCAGTTGCGCGATATTGGCTGCCGCCTGCGCTTTCGCCAGATCGCCTTTTGCACTGTCGTACGCCGCCTGGTAGGTAGCAGGATCAATCTGATAAAGAGAGACACCTGCTTCGATGTCGCTACCCTCTTTGAAATTACGCTTCAGGATAATCCCGCTAACTTGAGGACGAACTTCTGCGATCCGGAAAGCACTGGTGCGGCCCGGAAGCTCGGTTGTGATCTGCAGAGGTTCAGTTTTGACTGTTACTACCCCAACGGCGGGCATCTGCTGGCCACCTTGTTGGGCCTGTTTGTCGTCACATCCTGTAAGCGCTAAGCTGCCTGAGAGCATCAGAACGATCGCCAGAGGCGTAAACCCTCTGTTTTTGTTCATATGTAAACCTCGAGTGTCCGATTTCAAATTGGTCAATGGTCAAAAGTCGATAAACCCATTGCTGCGTTTATATTATCGTCGTGCTATGGTACATACATTCATAAATGTATGTAAATCTAACGCCTGTAAATTCACTAACATATGGCACGAAAAACCAAACAAGAAGCGCAAGAAACGCGTCAACACATCCTCGATGTGGCGCTACGTCTTTTCTCACAGCAGGGGGTATCATCCACCTCACTGGGAGAGATTGCAAAAGCGGCAGGCGTTACGCGCGGTGCAATCTACTGGCATTTTAAAGACAAGTCGGATTTGTTCAGTGAGATCTGGGAGCTGTCAGAGTCCAATATTGGTGAACTAGAGCTTGAGTATCAGGCAAAATTCCCTGACGATCCACTCTCAGTTTTAAGAGAAATACTAATTCATGTGCTTGAATCGACGGTGACGGAAGAACGGCGTCGATTATTGATGGAGATTATTTTCCACAAATGCGAGTTTGTCGGAGAAATGGCGGTTGTCCAACAGGCACAACGAAATCTCTGCCTGGAAAGTTATGAACGTATAGAGCAAACGTTAAGACATTGTATTGAAAAAAAATTATTACCAACCAATTTAATGACGCGCCGTGCGGCGATAATTATGCGCGGTTATATTTCCGGCCTGATGGAAAACTGGCTGTTTGCACCACAATCTTTTGATCTCAAAAAAGAAGCCCGCGATTATGTAGCCATCTTGTTGGAAATGTATCTTCTTTGCCCGACTCTTCGTACTCCCACCGCCAACGAAAAATCCTGAATCAGACTCCAGGATTTATCCTGGACATTTTCGCTGTTGCTATTCTGGCTCTCTACACCGTGATATTCTAGCCACCCGACTCGTTCAGGTCGTTCTTCAGGTTCAGAAACCTTCATTCATCATGACTATGTTCCAGTATTACAAACGATCACGGCATTTTGTTTTTTCAGCATTTATTGCTTTTGTTCTTGTCTTGTTATGCCAGAACACGGCGTTTGCGCGGGCGTCATCGAATGGTGATCTACCGACGAAAGCAGACCTGCAGGCACAACTTGACTCACTGAATAAACAAAAAGATCTTTCTGCCCAGGACAAGCTGGTGCAGCAAGATATTACTGACACGTTAGCCACCCTCGAGAAAATCGATCGCATAAAAGACGAAACGGTGCAATTACGGCAAAAAGTTGCCGAAGCGCCAGAGAAAATGCGTCAAGCGACCGCAGCGTTAACTGCGCTCAACGATGTGGATAACGACGAAGAAACCCGCAAAATTCTGAGTACGCTATCGTTGCGCCAGTTGGAGTTACGTGTCTCCCAGGCGCTGGACGATTTGCAGAATGCACAAAATGATCTGGCTTCTTATAACAGCCAGTTAGTTTCGTTACAGACGCAGCCTGAACGCGTGCAAAATGCGATGTATACCGCCTCGCAGCAATTGCAACAAATTCGCAGCCGCCTGGATGGAACCGAGGTCGGCGAAGCCGCCTTACGTCCCAGCCAGAAAGTGTTAATGCAGGCACAGCAGGCTTTGCTGAATGCCGAGATTGACCAACAGCGTAAAAGCCTGGAAGGGAACACAGTCTTACAGGATACCCTGCAAAAGCAGCGTGATTACGTGACGGCGAACAGTACGCGACTTGAACATCAGCTACAACTGTTGCAGGAGGCGGTGAACAGCAAGCGCCTGACATTAACCGAAAAAACGGCGCAGGAAGCCGTTACCCCGGATGAAGCTGCGCGTATTCAGGCTAATCCGCTGGTGAAGCAGGAGCTGGAAATAAACCAGCAATTAAGCCAGCGTCTGATTACCGCTACCGAAAACGGTAATGTCCTGATGCAGCAAAACATCAAAGTCAAAAACTGGCTGGAGCGGGCGCTGCAATCGGAACGTAACATCAAAGAGCAGATTTCTGTCCTGAAGGGCAGTCTGCTGCTTTCACGCATTCTTTATCAGCAACAACAAACGCTGCCCTCGGCGGATGAACTGGAAAATATGACCAACCGCATCGCGGACTTGCGTCTCGAACAGTTTGAAGTCAACCAGCAACGTGACGCGCTGTTCCAGAGCGATGCGTTCGTCAGCAAGCTGGAAGAAGGTCACGCCAACGAAGTCAACAGCGAAGTTCACGATGCGTTATTGCAAGTGGTTGATATGCGTCGCGAACTGTTGGATCAGCTTAACAAACAGTTGGGTAACCAGCTGATGATGGCCATTAACCTGCAAATCAACCAGCAGCAGTTAATGAGCGTATCGAAAAACCTGAAATCCATCCTGACTCAGCAAATTTTTTGGGTGAACAGTAACCGTCCGATGGACTGGGACTGGATCAAAGCGTTCCCGCAAACCCTGAAAGATGAGTTTAAATCGATGAAAATTACGGTGAACTGGGAAAAAGCCTGGCCCGCCGTATTTATCGCTTTCCTTGCCGGTTTGCCGCTGCTGTTGATTGCAGGGCTGATTCACTGGCGTTTAGGCTGGCTGAAAGCATATCAACAAAAACTGGCTTCGGCGGTAGGTTCCCTGCGTAACGATAGCCAGCTCAATACGCCAAAAGCGATTCTTATTGATCTGATCCGCGCACTGCCGGTGTGCCTGATTATTCTCGCTGTCGGCCTGATTCTACTGACGATGCAACTCAACATCAGTGAATTATTGTGGTCGTTCAGCAAAAAACTGGCGATTTTCTGGCTGGTGTTTGGCCTGTGCTGGAAAGTGCTGGAGAAAAACGGTGTTGCCGTGCGTCACTTTGGTATGCCGGAACAGCAGACCAGCCACTGGCGTCGGCAAATTGTCCGCATCAGCCTCGCGTTGCTGCCGATCCATTTCTGGTCTGTGGTGGCAGAACTTTCCCCGCTGCATCTGATGGATGATGTGCTGGGGCAGGCGATGATTTTCTTCAACCTGCTGCTGATTGCCTTCCTGGTGTGGCCGATGTGCCGCGAAAGCTGGCGTGATAAAGAGTCGCACACCATGCGACTGGTCACCATTACCGTGCTGTCGATTATCCCGATTGCGCTGATGGTGCTGACCGCTACAGGTTACTTCTACACCACGCTTCGCCTCTCCGGGCGTTGGATTGAAACCGTTTATCTGGTGATCATCTGGAACCTGCTCTACCAGACAGTATTGCGCGGTTTAAGCGTAGCGGCGCGGCGTATCGCCTGGCGTCGTGCGCTGGCGCGTCGGCAGAATCTGGTGAAAGAGGGCGCAGAAGGTGCCGAACCGCCGGAAGAACCCACCATCGCGCTGGAGCAGGTTAACCAACAGACGCTGCGTATTACCATGTTGCTGATGTTTGCGCTGTTCGGTGTCATGTTCTGGGCAATTTGGTCCGATTTGATCACCGTGTTCAGCTATCTCGACAGCATCACGCTCTGGCATTACAACGGCACTGAAGCTGGCGCTGCGGTGGTGAAAAACGTCACCATGGGCAGTCTGTTGTTTGCGATTATCGTCTCAATGGTGGCCTGGGCGTTGATTCGCAACCTGCCTGGTTTGCTGGAAGTGCTGGTGCTGTCGCGCCTGAACATGCGCCAGGGGGCATCGTATGCCATCACCACTATCCTTAACTACATCATCATTGCCGTTGGTGCGATGATGGTGTTCGGATCGCTGGGCGTCTCGTGGGATAAACTCCAGTGGCTGGCAGCAGCATTATCCGTAGGTCTTGGTTTTGGCTTACAGGAGATCTTCGGTAACTTTGTCTCCGGTTTGATCATCTTGTTCGAACGTCCGGTGCGCATTGGCGATACGGTAACCATTGGTACCTACTCTGGGACGGTCAGTAAGATCCGTATTCGTGCGACAACGATTACCGATTTCGATCGCAAAGAAGTGATCATCCCGAACAAAGCGTTTGTTACCGAGCGTCTGATCAACTGGTCGTTGACTGATACCACCACGCGTCTGGTGATCCGTCTGGGCGTGGCCTATGGCTCCGATCTGGAAAAAGTCCGCAGAGTTCTGCTCCAGGCAGCGACTGAGCATCCAAGGGTGATGCACGAGCCAATGCCAGAAGTCTTCTTTACTGCATTTGGCGCCAGCACGCTGGATCACGAACTGCGCTTGTATGTTCGTGAACTGCGCGACCGTAGCCGCACCGTCGATGAACTGAACCGTACTATCGATCAGTTATGCCGTGAAAACGACATCAACATTGCCTTTAACCAGCTTGAAGTGCATTTGCATAACGAGAAGGGCGATGAAGTGACGGAAGTGAAACGTGACTACAAAGGTGACGATCCGACGCCTGCGGTAGGATAATAACGAAAGGGGCGGCATTTAGTTGCCCCCGAGATTGCTGACAAAGTGCGCGTTGTTCATGCCGGATGCGGCGTGACCGCCTTATCCGGCCTACGAAACCGCGAAAATTCAATATATTGCAGGAGCGGTGTAGGCCTGATAAGCGTAGCGCATCAGGCAGTTTTGCGTTTGCCCGCAATCTTAGGGGACATTTAGCGGCCCCATTTATTTATCACTTTGCGCCTCATCATCGCGCGTTAATTTCTTTTCATAATCACGCTTTACAATATCCAGCGCGCGCAGCACGGTGCTGGCAGGGATTTGATTTTCTTCCAGTAGCACAATTAAATCGACGGCCAGTTTGACATCGTCAGGGGCATTTTCCAGTGACATACTTTCTCCATTGTTAGCGGGTTAAACGCGCTAACCTGTTTTCGATTTTTTCCAACGCATGACGGCAACGCGCCAGGCGCGCTTCATAGGCTTCCACTTCACGATGTAGCGTTTGCTGTTCCACGAGATCGGTCGCCCGCACCAGACGGGCTTTACGTTCGGCAACCATTTCACGTAGCCGTCGTTCAAACTCCTGATGCTGAATACGTTTACGCTGCCAGCGGGCAATTTTTGGTGGTGCGCTATCCCACTCGCGTAGCGACCAGGCTGCGGCTTCACGCGCGATGGCTTCCAGTTGTGCCGCCAGATGTTCTGCCAGCCAGGCGACTTGCGGCAGTTGCTGTTGCTCAACCGCATGGCGAAGCGCTGACAAATTATCTTCCGCTTCTTCCAGGTACGCCTGTAACGTTGTCGCACGGGTCTGAAAAAGGTGCCTGTCGAAACGGGCGCTTAACGTGGCGAACTGCGCCACCGGGGCACAACGCTGGCGCAGCGTGGCGAGCTGACCTTCCAGTTTTTCCAGCAGCAGGGCAGTTTTCACGATAAGACCTCAATGAAAATGATAATTGTTATGCTAAAGTAGCCACTCTGTATGCTGACTACACATAATATGCAACGAATCATTTTAATCATCATTGGCTGGCTGGCGGTAGTGTTGGGTACGCTGGGCGTGGTATTACCAGTATTGCCGACGACGCCATTTATCCTACTGGCCGCCTGGTGCTTTGCCCGTTCATCGCCGCGCTTCCACGCCTGGTTGCTGTACCGCTCATGGTTTGGCAGCTATTTACGCTTCTGGCAGAAATATCATGCGATGCCACGCGGTGCAAAGCCTCGGGCGATATTCATTATTTTACTGACTTTTGCTATTTCACTTTGGTTCGTCCATATGACGTGGGTGCGGATTCTGTTATTGGTGATCCTCGGCTGTTTGCTGATTTTTATGTGGCGAATCCCGGTGATTGATGAAAAGCAATAAAAACGGCAAAGCACAACAATCGCTGTTGCAATTATCGCCCACAGCCAGTACATTCTGGCGTTTTCGAGCACAGGCGCAGGCGGTCAAAGGTTAAACAACTGTTACTTTTGACTCGTTTAAAACGCGCCGTGAGTACCACCGTAACAAGCAGGCATACACTTATGACCGCGACTGCACAGCAGCTTGAGTATCTCAAAAATAGCATCAAAAGCATTCAGGACTACCCGAAACCCGGCATTCTTTTCCGTGATGTCACCAGCTTACTGGAAGACCCGAAAGCTTACGCTCTCAGCATCGATTTACTGGTTGAGCGTTACAAAAATGCGGGCATTACCAAAGTTGTCGGCACTGAAGCTCGTGGCTTCTTGTTCGGCGCTCCGGTAGCACTGGGTCTGGGCGTTGGTTTTGTGCCGGTACGTAAACCAGGCAAACTGCCGCGCGAAACTATCAACGAATCTTATGAACTGGAATACGGCACCGATAAGCTGGAAATCCACGTTGATGCCATTAAACCTGGCGACAAAGTGCTGGTGGTTGATGATTTGCTGGCAACTGGCGGCACCATTGAAGCGACGGTTAAACTGATCCGCCGTTTAGGTGGTGAAGTTACTGACGCTGCGTTCATCATTAATCTGTTCGATCTTGGCGGCGAACAGCGCCTCGAAAAGCAGGGCATTACCTGTTATAGCCTTGTCCCGTTCCCGGGCCATTAATTTTCGCCAGCCCACGTCATGGGCAGCACAAGTTGTACATTCAGCCTCGCCGTTCTGACGGGGCTGTGTTAGCATTACCCCTTCGTGAATCCACCTTCCAGCGTTTCAGAGCCTGCCAATGAGTTATCAGGTCTTAGCCCGAAAATGGCGCCCACAAACCTTTGCTGACGTCGTCGGCCAGGAACATGTGCTGACCGCACTGGCGAACGGCTTGTCGTTAGGGCGTATTCATCATGCTTATCTTTTTTCCGGCACCCGTGGCGTCGGAAAAACCTCTATCGCCCGACTGCTGGCGAAGGGGCTAAACTGCGAAACCGGCATTACCGCGACGCCGTGCGGCGTATGCGATAACTGCCGTGAAATCGAGCAGGGGCGCTTTGTCGATTTGATTGAAATCGACGCCGCCTCGCGCACTAAAGTTGAAGATACCCGCGACCTGCTGGATAACGTTCAGTACGCTCCGGCGCGTGGTCGTTTTAAAGTCTATCTGATCGACGAAGTGCATATGCTGTCGCGTCACAGCTTTAACGCACTGTTAAAAACCCTTGAAGAGCCGCCAGAGCACGTTAAGTTTCTGCTGGCGACGACCGATCCGCAGAAATTGCCGGTGACGATTTTGTCACGTTGTCTGCAATTCCATCTCAAGGCGCTGGATGTCGAGCAAATTCGCCATCAGCTTGAGCACATCCTCAACGAAGAACATATCGCCCACGAACCACGTGCGTTGCAACTGCTGGCGCGCGCCGCTGAAGGCAGCCTGCGAGACGCCTTAAGTCTGACCGACCAGGCGATTGCCAGCGGCGACGGCCAGGTTTCGACCCAGTCAGTAAGCGCGATGCTGGGTACGCTTGACGACGATCAGGCGCTGTCGCTGGTTGAAGCGATGGTCGAGGCCAACGGCGAGCGCGTAATGGCGCTGATTAATGAAGCCGCTGCCCGTGGTATCGAGTGGGAAGCGTTGTTGGTGGAAATGCTCGGCCTTCTGCACCGCATTGCGATGGTACAACTTTCGCCTGCCGCGCTGGGCAACGACATGGCCGCCATCGAGTTGCGGATGCGTGAACTTGCGCGCACCATACCGCCGACGGATATTCAGCTTTACTATCAAACGCTGTTGATTGGGCGCAAAGAATTACCGTATGCGCCGGACCGCCGCATGGGCGTTGAGATGACACTGCTGCGCGCGCTGGCGTTCCATCCGCGTATGCCGCTGCCTGAGCCAGAAGTGCCACGCCAGTCCTTTGCGCCCGTCGCGCCAACGGCAGTAATGACGCCAACCCAGGTGCCGCCGCAACCGCAACCAGCGCCGCAGCAGGCACCGACTGTACCGCTCTCAGAAACCACCAGCCAGGTGCTGGCGGCGCGTCAGCAACTGCAGCGCGCTCAGGGAGCAACCAAAGCAAAAAAGAGTGAACCGGCAGCCGCTACCCGCGCGCGGCCGGTGAATAACGCTGCGCTGGAAAGACTGGCTTCGGTCACCGATCGCGTTCAGTCGCGTCCTGTGCCATCGGCGCTGGAAAAAGCGCCAGCCAAAAAAGAAGCGTATCGCTGGAAGGCGACCACCCCAGTGATGCAGCAAAAAGAAGTGGTCGCCACGCCGAAGGCGCTAAAAAAAGCGCTGGAACATGAAAAAACGCCGGAACTGGCGGCGAAGCTGGCGGCAGAAGCCATTGAGCGCGACCCGTGGGCGGCACAGGTGAGCCAACTATCGCTACCCAAACTGGTCGAGCAGGTGGCGTTAAATGCCTGGAAAGAGGAGAGCGACAACGCTGTATGCCTGCATTTGCGCTCCTCTCAGCGGCATTTGAATAACCGCGGCGCACAGCAAAAACTGGCTGAAGCGTTGAGCACGTTAAAAGGTTCAACGGTTGAACTGACTATCGTTGAAGATGATAATCCCGCGGTGCGTACGCCGCTGGAGTGGCGTCAGGCGATATACGAAGAAAAACTTGCGCAGGCGCGCGAGTCCATTATTGCGGATAATAATATTCAGACCCTGCGTCGATTCTTTGATGCAGAGCTGGATGAAGAAAGTATCCGCCCCATTTGATCGTAAGCACTGCTTACGATCGTCATCCTTAACGTGATTGAGAGAGAAACCTATGTTTGGTAAAGGCGGTCTGGGCAACCTGATGAAGCAAGCCCAGCAGATGCAAGAAAAAATGCAGCAGATGCAGGAAGAAATCGCGAAGCTGGAAGTGACTGGCGAATCCGGCGCAGGTCTGGTGAAAGTGACCATCAATGGCGCTCACAACTGCCGTCGCGTAGAGATCGACCCGAGCCTGCTGGAAGACGACAAAGAGATGCTGGAAGATTTGGTCGCTGCGGCATTCAACGACGCAGCGCGTCGCATCGAAGAAACCCAGAAAGAAAAAATGGCCTCTGTTTCCTCCGGAATGCAGCTGCCGCCAGGCTTTAAGATGCCGTTCTGATGCAAACCAGCCCGCTGTTAACACAGCTTATGGAAGCACTGCGCTGTCTGCCGGGCGTTGGCCCGAAGTCGGCGCAGCGTATGGCGTTCACGCTGCTTCAGCGCGATCGTAGCGGCGGGATGCGTCTGGCGCAGGCGCTCACCCGGGCGATGTCGGAAATCGGCCACTGCGCCGATTGTCGGACCTTCACTGAACAGGAAGTCTGTAACATCTGTTCAAATCCGCGTCGTCAGGAAAACGGTCAAATCTGCGTGGTGGAGAGTCCGGCGGACATCTACGCCATTGAGCAGACGGGGCAGTTTTCCGGTCGTTATTTTGTGTTGATGGGGCATCTGTCACCGCTGGACGGTATTGGCCCGGATGATATCGGACTTGATCGCCTGGAACAGCGTCTGGCGGCAGAAAAAATCACCGAAGTGATCCTCGCCACCAACCCGACGGTCGAAGGTGAAGCCACCGCTAACTACATTGCCGAGCTTTGCGCGCAATATGACGTGGAAGCCAGCCGTATCGCTCATGGCGTACCGGTTGGCGGCGAGCTGGAAATGGTCGATGGCACCACGCTGTCACACTCCCTTGCCGGGCGTCATAAGATTCGTTTTTAAGCAAACGAGAGCAGGATCACCTGCTCTCGCTTGAAATTATCCTTCCTTGTCCCCATTTACCCCTCATCCTGTTTTTAACCTTAAAATGGCATTATTGAGGTAGACCTACATGAAAGGACAAGAAACTCGTGGTTTTCAGTCAGAAGTGAAACAGCTTCTGCACCTGATGATCCATTCTCTGTATTCCAATAAAGAAATCTTCCTGCGTGAGCTTATCTCTAACGCCTCCGATGCGGCGGACAAGCTGCGTTTCCGCGCGCTCTCTAACCCGGATCTGTACGAAGGTGACGGCGAACTGCGCGTTCGTGTTTCTTTCGATAAAGACAAGCGCACGCTGACCATCTCCGATAACGGCGTGGGGATGACCCGCGACGAAGTGATTGACCATCTGGGGACTATCGCTAAATCCGGCACCAAATCATTCCTCGAATCCCTGGGCTCTGACCAGGCAAAAGACAGCCAGCTGATCGGTCAGTTCGGTGTTGGTTTCTACTCTGCGTTTATCGTGGCCGATAAAGTGACCGTGCGTACTCGTGCGGCGGGCGAAAAACCAGAAAACGGCGTGTTCTGGGAATCGGCTGGTGAAGGTGAATACACCGTTGCCGACATCACCAAAGAAGATCGTGGTACTGAAATCACCCTGCATCTGCGTGAAGGCGAAGACGAGTTCCTCGATGACTGGCGCGTGCGTTCCATCATCAGCAAATACTCCGACCATATCGCGCTGCCGGTAGAGATCGAAAAACGCGAAGAGAAAGACGGCGAAACCGTTATCTCCTGGGAGAAAATCAACAAAGCGCAGGCGCTGTGGACCCGTAACAAGTCGGAAATCACCGATGAAGAGTACAAAGAGTTCTACAAACACATCGCCCACGACTTTAACGATCCGCTGACCTGGAGCCACAACCGCGTTGAAGGTAAGCAGGAGTACACCAGCCTGCTGTACATCCCGTCGCAGGCACCGTGGGATATGTGGAACCGCGATCATAAACACGGCCTGAAACTGTACGTCCAGCGTGTGTTCATCATGGACGACGCAGAACAGTTCATGCCGAACTATCTGCGCTTCGTGCGTGGTCTGATTGACTCCAGCGATCTGCCGCTGAACGTTTCCCGTGAAATCCTCCAGGACAGCACCGTAACCCGCAATCTGCGCAATGCGCTGACCAAGCGTGTGCTGCAAATGCTGGAAAAACTGGCGAAAGACGACGCGGAAAAATACCAGACCTTCTGGCAACAGTTTGGCCTGGTACTGAAAGAAGGTCCGGCGGAAGATTTCGCTAACCAGGAAGCGATCGCCAAACTGCTGCGTTTTGCGTCTACCCATACAGATTCTTCTGCGCAGACCGTGTCTCTGGAAGACTACGTTTCCCGCATGAAAGAAGGGCAGGAGAAAATCTACTACATCACCGCAGACAGCTATGCGGCGGCGAAGAGCAGCCCGCACCTGGAACTGCTGCGTAAGAAAGGCATCGAAGTTCTGCTGCTTTCCGACCGCATCGATGAGTGGATGATGAACTATCTGACCGAGTTCGACGGTAAACCGTTCCAGTCAGTGTCTAAAGTTGACGAGTCGCTGGAAAAACTGGCTGATGAAGTCGATGAAAGTGCGAAGGAAGCGGAAAAAGCACTGACTCCATTCATCGACCGTGTGAAAGCCCTGCTCGGCGAGCGCGTGAAAGATGTCCGTCTGACTCACCGTCTGACCGATACGCCAGCGATTGTTTCTACCGACGCGGACGAAATGAGCACCCAGATGGCTAAACTGTTCGCCGCAGCGGGCCAGAAAGTGCCAGAAGTGAAATACATCTTCGAACTGAACCCGGATCACGTACTGGTGAAACGTGCTGCAGATACTGAAGATGAAGCCAAGTTCAGCGAGTGGGTAGAACTGCTGCTGGATCAGGCGCTGCTGGCAGAACGCGGTACGCTGGAAGATCCGAACCTGTTTATTCGTCGTATGAACCAGTTACTGGTTTCCTGATGTAATGCCGGATGAATTTTATCCGGCATACAGCTGAATGTGGTGCCGGATGACCTTCGTGTCATCCGGCATTTTTCTTTTCATCCTCTGCACTTTCCGCAAATTATCTCACCATTAACCGTTTCAGCCCCGGGCGCCTTTCTTGAGGCAATCGCCTGTTGGTGGTATCGTTTATCGCTTTTTCAAAAAATTCGACACAATTTAAGGGGATTTTCGCAATGCGTATCATTCTGCTTGGCGCTCCGGGCGCGGGGAAAGGGACTCAGGCTCAGTTCATCATGGAGAAATATGGTATTCCGCAAATCTCCACTGGCGATATGCTGCGTGCCGCAGTCAAATCTGGCTCCGAGCTGGGTAAACAAGCTAAAGACATTATGGACGCTGGCAAACTGGTCACCGATGAACTGGTGATCGCGCTGGTTAAAGAGCGCATTGCTCAGGAAGATTGCCGTAATGGTTTCCTGTTGGACGGCTTCCCGCGTACCATTCCGCAGGCAGACGCGATGAAAGAAGCGGGCATCAATGTTGATTACGTTCTGGAATTCGACGTGCCGGACGAACTGATTGTTGATCGTATCGTGGGCCGCCGCGTTCACGCGCCGTCTGGTCGTGTATATCACGTTAAATTCAATCCGCCGAAAGTAGAAGGCAAAGACGACGTGACCGGTGAAGAGCTGACTACTCGTAAAGACGATCAGGAAGAAACCGTGCGTAAACGTCTGGTTGAATACCATCAGATGACTGCACCGCTGATTGGCTACTACTCCAAAGAAGCAGAAGCGGGTAACACCAAATACGCGAAAGTTGACGGCACCAAACCGGTCGCTGAAGTTCGCGCGGCTCTGGAAAAAATCCTCGGCTAATCAAGCCGCAGCAGATCTGCTCTCGGGCAGGTCTGCGTATCCTCCTCAGGCCAGGCCTCTCACAGCAATTAGTTCTTCTTCCTCACTTTTCCGCTACAATTATCAACAAGTTGAATCGATAAGAGGCGGTAATGCGTCAGACTAAAACCGGTATCCTGCTGGCAAACCTGGGGACGCCCGATGCCCCCACTCCTGAAGCGGTAAAACGCTATCTGAAACAATTTTTAAGCGATAGACGCGTGGTTGATACCTCACGGCTGTTGTGGTGGCCGTTGCTGCGTGGTGTGATTTTGCCGCTGCGCTCACCGCGCGTGGCGAAGCTGTACGCCTCGGTCTGGATGGAAGACGGCTCGCCACTGATGGTTTACAGCCGCCAGCAACAGCAGGCGCTGGCACAACGTTTACCGGAAACGCCAGTGGCGCTGGGCATGAGCTACGGCTCGCCATCACTGGAAAGCGCCGTCGATGAACTACTGGCAGAACATGTTGATCATATTGTGGTGCTGCCGCTCTATCCGCAATACTCCTGTTCTACGGTTGGCGCTGTGTGGGATGAACTTGCACGCATTCTCGCGCGCAAGCGTAGCATTCCGGGGATTTCGTTTATTCGTGATTACGCCGATAACCACGATTACATTAATGCGCTGGCGAACAGCGTGCGGGCCTCTTTCGAAAAACATGGCGAGCCGGATCTGCTGCTGCTCTCTTATCATGGCATTCCTCAGCGTTACGCGGATGAAGGTGATGATTACCCGCAGCGTTGCCGCACAACGACTCGCGAACTGGCCTCCGCACTGGGGATGGCACCGGAAAAAGTGATGATGACCTTTCAGTCGCGCTTTGGTCGGGAACCCTGGCTGATGCCTTATACCGACGAAACGCTGAAAATGCTCGGAGAAAAAGGTGTCGGTCATATTCAGGTGGTGTGTCCGGGCTTTGCTGCGGATTGTCTGGAGACGCTGGAAGAGATTGCCGAGCAAAACCGTGAAGTCTTCCTCGGCGCTGGCGGGAAAAAATACGAATATATTCCGGCGCTTAATGCTACACCGGAGCATATCGAAATGATGGCTAATCTTGTTGCAGCCTATCGCTAAAGAATTGAGCACCGTCGCGTAGAGCATCGTCGGCGGTTTTCATCATCCGTGAATAATGCAAAAAGGCGTGCAGCGTACCGGAGTAGAGTTTGAACTCACAAGGTTGCTGATGCGCCGCTAACGTCTGGTAAAGCAGGCGACTGTCATCCAGCAGCGGATCGAACTCCGCTCCGGCGATATAACAGGGCGGCACATTTCGAGTGAGATCATTATTAAACAGGCAGTAATACGGCGACTCGCGATCCGCTTCGCTGCCTAAATATGCCTCTTCATACATCTGTAAATCCTGTTGCGTTAAGCCATCCCAGGTACCGCCCAGCAGGCGACGAGTCACGGAATCCCGTAACCCATAAAGTCCATACCACAGCAAAACGCCCACAACCTTACCGCAATCGATCTGTTTATCCCGCAGCCACAAGGCGCTGGCGAGCGCCAGCATTGCGCCAGCGGAATCACCGGCAAAGCCAATATGTGACATATTAATTTGATAATCGCCCGCCTGCTGGTGGAAGTGACAACAGGCGGCCACGATTTCCTCTATCGCCTGCGGAAAACGCGCTTCTGGCGAAAGGGTGTAATCAATGCCAATCACCGTACACTGAGTGTAGATTGCCAGCAGGCGCATGATGCGATCGTGAGTATCGAGATTGCCGAGAATAAAACCACCGCCGTGAAGATAAAATAGCGTCGCTGGGCTATCTGAATTTGGACAAAATAAACGGGCCTCCACTTGTCCATATTTTGTCGGAACTGCGTAATCCCTGGTTTCCATTTCTGGAGCGCCCGCATTCCAGAATCGCCGCTCGAGCGTGTAATGCTGACGCTGCTCGGCAAGTGTTCCTTCTGCGGGCCAGGGCGGTAAATCAGGCTGAAGCGTATTAACAACGGCCCTCATTTCGGCAGAAATCAGTTCCAGTGCGGGTAATTTGTTTTCCATCTTCATAGAAAAACTCCTTTCAAATTACGCCATTGTAAGGAAGCTCTGCCATGATAATGCGATCTCGTCTGCTGATATTGAAACTGGCTGCATCTCGCGCGTTCCCGTGAGATTGTGTTAACATTCGCCGCTCAGTTAACCACCCGTAAAAACAACCATGAAATTTCCCGGTAAACGTAAATCCAAACATTACTTCCCTGTAAACGCACGCGATCCGCTGTTGCAGCAAATCCAGCCAGAAAACGAAACCAGCGCTGCCTGGGTGGTGGGTATCGACCAGACGTTGGTAGATATTGAAGCAAAAGTGGATGATGAATTTATTGAGCGTTATGGATTAAGCGCCGGGCATTCACTGGTGATTGAAGATGATGTTGCCGAAGCACTCTATCAGGAACTTAAAGAGAAAAACCTGATTACCCATCAGTTTGCGGGTGGCACTATTGGTAACACCATGCATAACTACTCGGTACTGGCGGATGACCGCTCGGTACTACTGGGCGTGATGTGCAGCAATATTGAAATTGGCAGCTACGCCTATCGCTATTTGTGTAATACCTCCAGCCGTACCGATCTTAATTATCTGCAAGGCGTAGACGGCCCGATTGGACGCTGCTTTACGCTGATTGGTGAGTCTGGCGAACGCACTTTTGCCATTAGCCCTGGCCACATGAACCAGCTACGGGCAGAAAGCATTCCGGAAGATGTGATTGCCGGAGCGTCGGCGCTGGTACTCACCTCATATCTGGTGCGCTGCAAGCCGGGCGAACCGATGCCGGAAGCGACCATGAAAGCCATTGAGTACGCGAAGAAATATAACGTGCCGGTGGTGCTGACGCTGGGGACTAAATTTGTCATCGCCGAGAATCCGCAGTGGTGGCAGCAATTCCTCAAAGAACACGTTTCCATCCTTGCGATGAACGAAGAAGAAGCCGAAGCGTTGACCGGAGAGAGCGATCCGCTGCTGGCGTCTGACAAGGCGCTGGACTGGGTGGATCTGGTGCTGTGTACCGCCGGGCCAATCGGTTTGTATATGGCGGGCTTTACTGAAGACGAAGCGAAACGCAAAACCCAGCATCCGCTGCTGCCGGGCGCTATCGCGGAATTTAACCAGTATGAGTTTAGCCGCGCTATGCGCCACAAGGATTGCCAGAATCCGCTGCGCGTCTATTCGCACATTGCGCCGTATATGGGCGGACCAGAAAAAATCATGAACACCAACGGTGCCGGAGATGGGGCGCTGGCGGCGCTGTTGCATGACATTACCGCTAACAGTTATCACCGTAGCAACGTACCAAATTCCAGCAAACATAAATTCACCTGGCTGACGTATTCGTCATTAGCGCAGGTGTGTAAATACGCCAACCGTGTGAGCTATCAGGTACTGAACCAGCATTCTCCACGCTTAACGCGCGGGCTGCCGGAGCGTGAAGACAGCCTGGAAGAATCTTACTGGGATCGTTAAGTTATCGTCGGTTCGTAGGCCAGATAAGGCGTTCACGCCGCATCTGGCATTTGGCGCTCGATGCCTGATGCGACGCTGGCCGCGTCTTATCAGGCCTACATATCCGCGCCTATTATCCGGTAATCACCGTTTACCCCGTCACCACTTCACCCGCCGGTGGCGTTTCCAGCAGTTCCAGCATGGTGCGGGCAATTTCACGCTCGCCCATCACCACCTGATTCGCGCCACGTTCGGTGATATACGCCACCTCGTCGTCATAATGGGCGCGGGCGATAATCTCAATATCCGGGTTTTTCGCGCGAGCAGACGCCACAATCTCGCCGGCTTCGTAACCGTTGGGAATCGTCAGGATCAGCCATTTTGCGCATTCCAGATGCGCCAGTTGCATGATCTCTTCGTTAGCCGCGTTGCCTAATACCGCCCGGACTCCGCGCTCACGCAGTTCGTCGACGCGAGTACGTGACGTCTCAATCACCACTAAAGGAATATCAGATGCGAGCAATTTCTCCCCCAGCAGGCTGCCCACACGACCATAACCTACCAGCAGCGCATGGTTGCAGATATCAACCGGAATCTGCTTCTCTTCTTCGATAGCTTCCTCCAGCGTCTGTTCTTCCAGCGTTTCGGTTTTCGCCAGGTATTTCTCCAGCAGCGCGAACAGCACCGGGTTGAGCATAATCGACAAAATCGCCCCCGCCAGCACCAGGTTTTGCCCCGCCTGCGGCAGCAGATTCAACGCCATCCCCAGACCCGCCAGAATAAAGGCGAACTCACCAATTTGCGCCAGGCTGGCGGCGATGGTTAACGCCGTGCGCTGGGAGTGACCAAACAACCGGACGAGGAAAAGCGCCGCGACCGATTTACCAAACAGAATAATCGCCAGCGTAGCCAGCACTGCCAACGGCTGCTGAATCAGGATTAACGGATCAAACAACATCCCGACAGAGACGAAGAACAACACTGCAAACGCATCACGTAATGGCAGTGTATCGTGGGCGGCACGGTGGCTAAGTTCGGACTCATTCAGCACCATCCCGGCAAAGAACGCGCCGAGTGCAAAGGAGACGTCAAACAGCTCCACCGCGCCAAAAGCAATCCCTAACGCCAGCGCCAGCACCGACAAGGTAAACAGCTCGCGCGAACCCGTTGCCGCGCTACGTGCCATAATCCACGGCACCAGACGGCGACCTACCAACATCATAATGGCAATAAACGCGACGACTTTGCCGATGGTGATACTCATATCCAGCGCCAGCGTCGCAAAGCCCACATCGCCCTGTTCCAGCATTCCGGCTACCGCTGGCAGCAACACCAGCGTCAGGACCATCACCAGGTCTTCCACAATCAGCCAGCCAATGGCGATTTGCCCTCGCTGGCTGTCTATCAACTGCCGTTCTTCAAGTGCGCGCAGTAACACCACGGTACTGGCGGTGGAAAGACACAGGCCGAACACGATGCCGGTCATCAACGACCAGCCGATCACGGCAGAAAGAGCCATACCCAGCAACGTCGCCACGGCTATCTGGGCAATTGCGCCGGGAATGGCGATAGACTTTACCGCCATCAAATCCTTGAGTGAAAAATGCAGGCCGACGCCGAACATCAACAGAATAACGCCCAGTTCCGCCAGTTCAGGCGCAAGTTTTGTATCGGCAACAAAACCTGGGGTAAAGGGGCCTGCCAGCACACCCGCTAACAGATATCCCACCAGAGGAGAAATACGCAGTTTATTGGCCAGCATGCCGAGGATAAAGGCAAGCACAAGGCCGCCAACAATTGTGGTGATAAGCGGGGTGGCGTGATGCATTCCGTCTCCTTTTCCTGGTGGTGGTTGTCCATATTTTGGCCGGGAAAACCAAAATTACAGGTAATAGTTTATGACAATTTCATAGATGATGTTTATGAATAATTATTGAATTTTGCAGAAAAATGGAATTAGCCGCAAAAAAGGCACGGATCGGAAAAGTGATGAGGTGTATGAAGAGGAAAGGCTTATGGTTACTGCAAAATGAAGCAGCCAAAGTTTACCTTTGGCTGCCGGGAATTCAGGATTTATGCCGATTATCAGGTAAGAATATGGTCAACATGCCAAGAAGCGGCAGGAAAGCACAGATTTTATAAACTAACTCGATACTGGTATGGTCGGCAATAAGCCCCAGAACTGCGGCTCCAAGGCCACCCATGCCAAAAGCAAAACCGAAAAAGAGCCCGGAAACCATGCCGATACGCCCCGGCAACAGCTCTTGCGCATAAACCAGAATGGCAGAAAACGCAGAGGCGAGGATAAATCCAATAATCACCGTCAAAACCCCCGTCCAGTGCAGGCTTGCGTACGGTAAAATAAGCGTAAAAGGTGCAACGCCGAGGATAGAGCCCCAAATTACATATTTTCGACCAATCTTATCGCCAACAGGCCCGCCAATCACCGTCCCCGCCGCAACGGCAAACAGGAAGGCAAACAGATGAAGTTGGGCATTCTGGATGGATAATCCGAATTTTTCCATCAGATAAAAGGTGTAATAGCTGCTGATGCTCGCCATATAGAAATATTTCGAGAAAATCAGCACTAACAGTACGCAAACAGCCAGCACGACCTTATTTCGTGGCAGCGGATTGATTATTGGCGCTTTCGGCTTGCCTTTACTCATTCGGTGCTGCGCAGAGTACCAGCGGCTGATTTGCGCCAACACCACGATTGCCAGCAGTGCCGCCAGTACAAACCACGCAACGTTGCCTTTGCCATAGGGGGCGATGAGTACCGCCGCCAGCAAAGGCCCCAACGAACTGCCAAAGTTACCGCCGACCTGGAAGATGGATTGCGCCAGACCATGACGTCCGCCAGACGCCATACGTGCCACGCGGGAAGATTCTGGATGAAATACCGACGAACCGGTACCGACCAGCGCCGCCGCCAGCAACACCGAGCCAAAACTGCCCGCCAGCGCCAGCAGCACCAGGCCGCTTAAGGTAAAGCACATGCCAATTGGCAACGACCACGGCATTGGGTATTTATCTGTCCAGTAACCGACCACTGGTTGCAGCAGCGAAGAGGCGAGCTGGAAGGTGAGGGTTATCAGCCCAATCTGCATAAATGTCAGGGAAAACTCTGACTGTAATAGCGGATAAATCGCCAGAATCAGCGATTGGATCATGTCGTTCAGCAGATGCGAAAGGCTGATAGCGCCTAAAATGCCAAACGATGTGTGAGCCTTAGTGGTCGATGCAGCCGCGCCCGCCACAGGCTGGGTTTGTTCACTCATTGCCATAGGAAAGTCACTTTTTTAGGGTTGCGATGTAAAGAATGATCTTATTTGTGATTATTACCCGACTAACATACCTGTATGCGCTGATTGAAGGAAGTCTCAATGTGGAAAACAGAATTTCCAATCTGGATGTAGATTTATCGTAACCGAACGCAGACTTGTCTATGATGTCGCGTCATACTAATTTTCAACACGTTATTATCTGGTCAGGGAGAGAAGTATGAAATTATTGCAGCGGGGTGTGGCATTAGCACTGTTAACCACATTGTCACTGGCGAGTGAAACTGCGTTGGCCTATGAGCAGGATAAAACCTATAAAATTACGGTTCTGCATACCAACGACCATCACGGTCATTTCTGGCGCAATGAATATGGCGAATACGGTCTGGCGGCACAAAAAACGCTGGTGGACGGTATTCGTAAAGAGGTCGCCGCTGAAGGCGGGAGCGTGCTGCTACTTTCTGGTGGCGACATTAATACCGGTGTGCCGGAGTCTGACTTACAGGACGCAGAGCCAGATTTTCGCGGCATGAATCTGGTGGGCTATGATGCAATGGCGATTGGCAATCATGAATTTGATAACCCGCTCACCGTATTAAGCCAGCAGGAAAAGTGGGCAAAGTTCCCGTTGCTCTCTGCCAATATCTATCAAAAAAGTACCGGCGAGCGCCTGTTTAAACCCTGGGCGCTGTTTAAACGCCAGGATCTGAAAATCGCCGTTATCGGTTTAACAACTGATGAAACAGCGAAATTAGGTAACCCAGAAAACTTCACCGACATTGAATTCCGTAAACCTGCCGACGAAGCCAAACTGGTGATCCAGGAGCTGCAACAGACAGAAAAGCCGGACATTATTATCGCGGCGACCCATATGGGGCATTACGACAACGGTGAGCACGGTTCTAACGCGCCGGGTGATGTAGAGATGGCGCGCAGTTTGCCTGCCGGATCGCTGGCGATGATTGTCGGCGGACATTCGCAAGATCCAGTCTGTATGGCTGCGGAAAATAAAAAGCAGGTAGATTACGTTCCTGGTACGCCATGCAAACCGGATCAACAAAACGGCATCTGGATTGTACAAGCGCATGAGTGGGGCAAGTACGTTGGTCGGGCCGACTTTGAGTTTCGCAACGGCGAAATGAAAATGGTCAACTACCAGCTGATTCCGGTGAACCTGAAGAAAAAAGTCACCTGGGAAGACGGGAAAAGCGAGCGTGTGCTGTACACCCCGGAAATCGCCGAGAATCAGCAAATGATCTCGCTGTTATCGCCGTTCCAGAACAAAGGCAAAGCGCAGCTGGAAGTGAAAATAGGCGAAACCAACGGTCGTCTGGAAGGCGATCGTGACAAAGTGCGTTTTGTACAGACCAATATGGGGCGGTTGATTCTGGCAGCCCAAATGGATCGTACTGGTGCTGACTTTGCGGTGATGAGCGGAGGCGGGATTCGTGATTCTATCGAGGCAGGCAATATCAGCTATAAAAACGTGCTGAAAGTGCAGCCGTTCGGCAATGTGGTGGTGTATGCCGACATGACCGGTAAAGAGGCGATTGATTATCTGACTGCCGTCGCGCAGATGAAGCCGGATTCCGGTGCCTACCCGCAATTTGCCAACGTCAGCTTTGTGGCGAAAGACGGCAAACTCAACGACCTGAAAATCAAAGGCGAACCGGTCGATCCGGCAAAAACCTACCGCATGGCAACATTAAACTTTAATGCTACTGGCGGTGATGGTTACCCGCACCTTGATAACAAACCGGGCTATGTGAATACCGGCTTTATTGATGCCGAAGTGCTGAAAGCGTATATCCAGAAAAACTCGCCGCTGGATGTGAGTGTCTATGAACCGAAAGGTGAGGTGAGCTGGCAGTAATCTGAAAGTGCCGGATGCTCACATCCGGCACAATGCTTAATCGCGACGGGCGATATCAGCAAATTTAGCATCGAGGATCTTCGCCAAGTCGCCTGCCGCCAGTTCGATATCCAGCCCGCGTTTACCGCCGGAAACATAAATAGTGGCAAATTCTTGTGCGGGGGCGTCGATAATCGTCGGCAGACGTTTTTTCTGCCCTAACGGGCTAATTCCCCCAACCAGATATCCCGTTGAACGCTGCGCGACCATCGGATCGGCCATCTCTACTTTCTTGGCACCCAGCGCCTTTGCTACTTTTTTGAGATCTAATTGACCTGCGACTGGCGTGACGGCCACGGCAAGGTGTTTCATATCGCCATTCACTGCGACCAGCAGCGTTTTGTAGACCTGATCCGGATTCAAACCTAATTTTTTGACGACTTCATCGCCAAAATTGGTTTCTGCCGGATCGTGTTCGTAGGTATGAACCTGAAAAGAAATTTTGTTTTTTTCGAGTAATTTAACTGCCGGTGTCATCGTAATTTTCCTGCCTTAAACAAAAAAACGAAGCAAGCATACGCCTGATGGTGGTCCAAAAAAAAGTGCCATCTTGCCTAAGAGTATTGGCAGGATGGTGAGATTGAGCGACAATCGACTTACACCGTCGTTTAAAGCGACGGCATAATAATAAAAATATGAAATTCCTCTTTGACGGGCCAATAGCGATATTGGCCATTTTTTTAGCGCAACATTTGCGGCAAATTTCCTTCTCCATACAGATGTAAAGCACCGACCGCGACCACATAGCGCCCTGGCGGCATGGCATGCAGTTTATCCCGCCAGGCGAGATTTCTCTGGTGCATCAGGACATCGTACAGCGACTGACTGAACGTATTGGGCAGCGTTATTTCATTATTTTGTGGCGGTGCATTCAGCCACCAGCTCATCATTTGTTGCAGCAACCGTGCGTTGGTATGCCAGTGGGTCAGCGTATCGTCCAGCAGCGCCTGTCCTTTGTCGGGAAGCTGGAGCAACATGGCAATCTGGTTTTCTGCCCCTTCCAGTTCAATCACGGGTTTATGTTGTTGCTTCGCCACCTGCAATAGCTGGTAATCGATACCATATTCTGCCCGCAGCCCCAGTTTTTGCGCCTGTGTCGCCTGAAGAACCATCGCGATTTGCCACAACGGTTGGGTAGAAAACAGCGAAGGGGAAATGCCCATCTCCTGGCTGATATGTTGCAGGTTTTGCAATTGCTCCTCGCTGATACGCTCTTCCAGCGCCTCGCAGGCGGGCAAATTGGCGAATGGGGTATCGCTGGTGGAAACATCCGCCTCGACGATCAGCGCATCGGCGTTTTTGAGCTTTTTGAGCAAACGGGGGGGCAGGGGAGCCATATCGTGACTCCCCATATGAATACTGCCAATCAGATGAAAATGGCGATTGCCGGGGAGGGTTATATCGATGGCAGGCCAGGTGTAATGATTACCGCGCAGCGCGGCCCAAAGCGTTTTTACCCGGTACAACAGATCCATACGACCTCCCTTTGTGAAATATCATGCTAGCGCGCGGGGAGGGATGGCGCAAATAGAGTTATGAGGCTTGTTCAGTGGTAGCTTAAATATGATCGAAAAATTGTTTTTGCTTTGAAACGAAAGACTGCACGGGTGTTGGTGGCGTCAAAATCGCCGAGGCGTTCCCTGAAGGCCGGGGCAGCCCACATGGATGTGGGCTGAGGGCGCGTTTTACAGGGATGTTACCTCGCGCCCGACCCGGTAGCCGCAAGGGATAAGCTGAGGGTACCGCGCAGCGGCGATTTTGTTCGCCAGAGCCCGGGGGTGCAGGGGGCGGCGGCGATTGGCCGCCCCCTGCGCGCTCCCTGCGCCAGTCACTTTATATGGCATTACTCATAAAAGGAGCGCAACAAGAACTGGATCTCACAAACGCATTAAGTAAATACCAATCATTCCTTCGGTTTAAACCGCAGCAACCGGTTGGCGTTACTCACTACGGTAATCGACGAGAGCGCCATTGCCGCTCCGGCGACTACCGGGTTAAGCAGTGTTCCAGTGAATGGCCACAAAATACCGGCGGCGACCGGAATACCGATACTGTTGTAGATAAACGCGCCGAGCAGGTTCTGCTTCATGTTGCGCAGCGTTGCACGGGAAATCGCGAGCGCATCCGCAACACCCATAAGGCTATGGCGCATCAGGGTAATCGCCGCGGTTTCAATGGCAACATCACTGCCGCCCCCCATCGCAATACCGACATCCGCCTGGGCCAGCGCTGGCGCGTCGTTAATGCCGTCGCCCACCATTGCCACCTGACGTCCTTCACTTTGCAGACGTTTGATCGCTTCGGCTTTACCGTCCGGCAGCACCCCGGCAATCACTTCATCAATTCCAGCTTCTTTGGCGATTGCTTTGGCGGTGGTTGGGTTATCCCCGGTCAACATCACCAGACGATATCCCGCTTTATGCAGACGTTGCAGCGCCGCCACGCTATCATTACGCAACGGATCGCGTACTGCCAGTAAGGCCACCGCTTTCCCGTCAACCGCCAGCAGCACAGGCGTTGCGCCTTGCGATGCCTGAGCTGAAATATCTGCTTCAATCGCTTTAGTATCGACTTGCTGGTCATTTAGCAACGCCTGATTACCCAGCAATAACGCATGACCTTCTGCTTCACCGCTCACGCCCAGCCCGCGCAATGTGCGGAAACCGTTGACCTGCGGTAGCTGCATATCGCCTGCTTTATCGAGGATCGCTCGAGCCAGCGGATGGCTGGAACCTTGCTCCAGCGCCGCCGCCAGACGCAATGCCTGCGCTTCATCAACATCAGCAAATGTTTTTACCGCGACAACCTGCGGCTTCCCTTCGGTCAGCGTCCCGGTTTTATCGAACACGACGGTATCAAGCGTACTGGCGCGTTGCAGTGCGTCGGCGTCCCGCACCAGCACACCAAACTCAGCCGCCCGCCCGACGCCGGAAATAATCGACATCGGCGTCGCCAGCCCCAGCGCACACGGACAGGCGATAATCAGCACCGTGGTGGCAATCACCAGGGTATAGACAATCTGCGGTGCCGGACCAAAGAAATACCAGATTGCCGCACTGATCAGCGCAATAACCACCACTACCGGCACAAATACGGCAGAGATTTTATCCGCCAGCTGACCGATTTCTGGCTTACTGCTCTGGGCCTGGCGCACCATACGAATAATCCGCGACAGCGTGGTATGGCTGCCAACCGCACTGGCACGAAACAGCACGCTACCGTCCTGAACCACTGTCCCGGCATGGACGCTATCGCCTTCGCCCTTTTGCTGCGGGATAGGTTCGCCCGTCAGCATCGCTTCATCCAGCCACGCTTCGCCTTGGGTAATTTCACCATCTACCGGCACGCGGTCGCCCGTCGTCAGGCGCAGTAGCATGCCTGGCTGAACTTCCGCCAGCGGCACGCTTTTTTCACCTTCGTCAGTAACCAGTCGTGCCGTTGGCGGCGTTAAATCGAGTAATTTCTCCAGCGCCTTAGAAGAACGCTGACGTGCGCGCGCTTCCAGCATATGACCGAGATTGATCAGACCGATAATCATCGCGCTGGCTTCGTAATAAAGATGTCGCGCTTCCATTGGGAACCACTGCGGCCACAGGTTGACGCTCATCGAATAGAGCCACGCCACACCCGTACCCAGCGCCACCAGCGTATCCATCGTCGCCGCACCGTTTAGCAGGCTTTTCCATGCACTGCGGTAAAAATGGCCGCCGGCGAAAACCATTACCGCCAGGGTTATCAGGCCGATAACTAACCACAGGCTGCGGTTATCGGGGGTGACCATCATGTTATCGCCGATCATCCCCCAGACCATCACCGGGATACCCACCGCCAGTGCGACAATCGCCTGCCAGCGGAAGCGCTTCATCGTAGCGACGGCGGTTTCCTGCTGGCGCTCACGGCGTTTCGCGTCATCTTCAATCGCTTCCGCACCGTAGCCCGCTTTTTCCACCGCCTGGACTAAATCTTGTGGGGAGGCACTGCCCATCACCAGCGCAGTACGCTCCGCCAGGTTTACCCGTGCCTGGGTGACGCCCGGTACGCTTTGCAGCGCATTTTGTACGCGGGTGACACAGCTGGCGCAGCTCATGCCGCTCAGCAGCAACTGCTGGCTGTCATCGTCATCGGCGGTCGCTGCCGGAAGCTCATCAGAAACCGCTGTCAGTGCTTCCGACGGGATTGATGACTCCGCCAGCGGTTTAGCCTTTGGGTGGCTTACAGATGCGTCATAACCCGCTTGTTTGATGGTTTCGATCAGCTGTTCTGCACTGGCAGTGCCGGTAACGTGTGCTTCAGTGACAGACACATCCGCCTGCTCAACGTCCGGGCGCTGTTCGAGACTTTCTTTCACGCGTTTAACGCAGTGACCGCAGGACAGGCCGTCCAGGGTCAGGTCGATAGTTTGTGACATAACGTACTCCTTTAAGACAGTGTTGACTGACTGTGATAAAGGGTAAACCTTCCAGCAAGGGGAAGGTCAAGAAATTATTTATCAGCGAAATGAAAAGTCGGCAGAGATTAAAAAATTGGCGCAATTAGCATCAGAATTAGACATTTATCTCTTTGTTTTCCTTTATCTAAAGTACGGGTGCTAAGTTAAATCAGGATGCCTGAAAACTGGCATCGGGGTGAGGAAATACCTCCCGCATCTATAAAAAGGAGTTAACAAAAGATGTTAGATGCAAACAAACTACAACAAGCAGTGGATCAGGCGTATACCCAATTTCACTCACTTAGCGGCGGACAAAACGCCGACTACATCCCCTTTCTGGCGAATGTCCCCAGCCAACTGGCGAGCGTCGCTATCGTAACCTGCGATGGCAATATCTATAGTGCCGGTGACAGTGATTACCGCTTTGCGCTGGAATCCATCTCCAAAGTCTGTACGTTAGCCCTCGCGTTAGAAGATGTCGGCCCGCGGGCTGTACAAGATAAAATTGGCGCAGATCCCACCGGACTTCCCTTTAACTCGGTCATTGCCTTAGAGCTTCATGGTGGCAAACCGTTATCACCGCTGGTTAATGCGGGGGCTATCGCCGCCGTCAGTCTGATTAAAGCCGAGAATGCAGAACAACGCTGGCAGCGAATTTTACATATTCAACAACAGCTTGCAGGAGAACAAGTCGCGCTCTCTGACGAAGTCAACCAGTCGGAACAAACAACCAACTTCCATAACCGCGCTATTGCCTGGCTGCTGTACTCCGCCGGATATCTCTATTGCGATGCGATGGAAGCCTGTGATGTCTACACTCGCCAATGTTCCACGCTCATCAATACCGTGGAACTGGCGACGCTTGGCGCGACGCTGGCGGCGGGCGGTGTTAATCCGCTAAGTCAAAAACGCATTCTGCAGGCCGACAACGTGCCATACATTCTGGCCGAAATGATGATGGAAGGGCTGTATGGTCGTTCCGGTGACTGGGCGTATCGCGTTGGTTTGCCAGGAAAAAGCGGCGTTGGCGGCGGCATTCTGGCGGTAGTACCTGGCGTGATGGGGATTGCCGCGTTCTCCCCGCCGCTGGATGAAGACGGTAATAGTGTTCGGGGTCAGAAAATGGTGGCATCTGTTGCTAACCAACTCGGCTATAACGTGTTTAAGGGCTGATCATGATGAACGCGGAAGGTGATAACGGTAACAAGCCCCTCGGGCTATGGAACGTCGTTTCCATTGGCATCGGGGCAATGGTGGGGGCAGGGATCTTTGCCCTGCTGGGGCAGGCGGCGTTGTTAATGGAAGCCTCAACCTGGGTCGCCTTTGCCTTTGGCGGCATAGTGGCGATGTTTTCCGGTTATGCCTATGCGCGACTTGGGGCGAGTTATCCCAGTAATGGCGGGATTATTGACTTCTTTCGCCGGGGATTAGGGAACGGCGTCTTTTCACTGGCATTATCCTTGCTTTACCTGATGACGCTGGCGGTGAGTATTGCTATGGTTGCCCGCGCATTTGGTGCTTATGCCGTGCAGTTTCTGCATGAAGGCAGCCAGGATGAGCATCTTATTTTGCTGTACGCGCTGGCTATCATTGCGCTGATGACTCTCTTCAACTCTTTAAGCAACCACGCGGTAGGTCGACTGGAAGTTATCCTTGTTGGCATCAAAATGATGATCCTGTTGTTGTTGATCATTGCGGGTGTCTGGTCGCTACAACCTGCGCACATTTCTGTCTCCGCGCCCCCCTCTTCCGGCGCGTTCTTCTCTTGTATCGGGATTACCTTCCTTGCCTACGCGGGCTTTGGCATGATGGCGAACGCGGCGGATAAAGTAAAAGATCCGGCGGTCATTATGCCACGGGCGTTTCTGGTGGCGATTGGCGTTACTACGCTGCTTTACATCGCACTAGCGCTGGTACTGCTTAGCGATGTTTCGGCATTAGAGTTAGAAAAATATGCCGATACCGCGGTAGCGCAGGCCGCTTCTCCGCTGCTCGGGCATGTGGGGTATGTGATTGTGGTGATCGGCGCTTTACTGGCGACGGCTTCAGCCATTAACGCTAACCTGTTCGCGGTATTTAATATCATGGACAACATGGGCAGCGAGCATGAACTGCCGAAGCTAATGAATAAATCCCTGTGGCGGCAGAGCACATGGGGCAACATCATCGTGGTGGTGTTGATCATGCTGATGACGGCGGCGTTGAATTTAGGCTCGCTCGCCAGCGTCGCCAGTGCCACTTTTTTGGTCTGTTACCTGGCGGTGTTTATGGTCGCTATCCGCCTGCGTCATGATATCCACGCCTCGTTGCCAATCCTCATCGTTGGCACGCTGGTTATGTTGTTGGTGATCATCGGTTTTATTTACAGCCTGTGGTCCCAGGGCAGCAGTGCGCTGATGTGGATTATAGGCGCACTATTACTAAGCCTTATTGTGGCAATGGTAATGAAACGGAATAAAACGGTATAAACCTTCTTGTGCGCAGTGCTTTCTGCACTGCGCTTTTATTTTTTATCCTTAATTTAATCCCTTGCTTATGCTTTTAATAAATAATTCACACCAAAAAGATATATAGACGATAAAACTGTGATTTCTATCACTTCTTATCGTGGATTATTCTTAACGAGGATGATGGTAAACTAAAAGCCGTAGTGTATTCTTAATAAATAACGTATAAGCTTTTTCACTGCATTTCTTTTAATGGGGGAAGTAAAAACAAAAGAGATGCACAAGTTATTACCCTTCTTAAATAAAATGATGCTGGTTATAAAGATCAGTTAAAATAATGACCTGGAAGGAAGTGACTTATCTATGGCACGATTACAATTAAAAAACCGTAAAAATAAAGGTCTGATATTTTTAATCAGTTTTATTGTGATGGGTGGAGACGCGCTTGCTGCGCCATTACCGCAATGGGCCAATGCTCCTGCGGTTACGCCGGTTGCCAGTTTATCGTTACAGGAAAGCATATTGCGTGCCTTTGCGCGAAACCCCGACGTCACCCAACAGGCGGCGCAGATAGGTATTGGTGAAGCGCAAATCGATGAAGCCAAAAGCGCCTGGTATCCGCACATCGGTTTAACGGGTAATGCGGGGCCTTCCCGGCAAACGGACTCCAGCGGCAGGCTGGATAACAACGTTTCTTATGGCATAACCCTGACGCAGCTGGTGTATGACTTTGGTAAAACCAGTAACGATATCAAACTGCAAACTGCTGCTCGTGACAGCTACCGCTTTAAATTGATGGCAACCTTAACCGACGTAGCCGAAAAGACGGCGACGACCTATATGGAAGTCAGTCGTTATCAGGCTTTGTGCGACGCAGCGCAACGTAACATTCACTCTCTGGAAAACGTCTACAACATGGCCGCACTACGCGCCAACGCCGGGCTTAATTCATCATCCGATGAGTTACAGGCGCAAACGCGTATAGCGGGAATGCGCTCGACGCTGGAACAATATCAGGCACAGATGACAAGCGCCAAAGCACAGCTGGCGGTGCTCACAGGCGTACAGCCGGAGGCGATAGCTTCGCCGCCAGCCGCATTAGCCGAACAGCCAGTGTCGCTAAAAAATATCGACTATCAGTCCATCCCGCTGGTACTGGCGGCAGAAAACTTACGCCAGTCTGCCCAGTACGGCGTGGAGAAAACCAAATCGCAATACTGGCCTACGCTCAGTATTCAGGGCGGCAAAACGCGCTACCAGACCAGCGACCGCTCGTATTGGGATGATCAGTTACAACTGAACGTCAACGCGCCGCTGTATCAGGGCGGCGCGGTTTCAGCCCAGGTGCAACAGGCCGAAGGGCAACAAAAAATCTCTGCTTCGCAGGTTGAGCAGGCAAAACTGGACGTGCTTCAACGAGCGTCGGTGGCGTATGCCAACTGGACTGGCGCACGGGGTCGTGAAGAGGCTGGGTTAGCGCAATCTGAAAGTGCGCACAAAACGAGAGATGTGTACCAAAATGAATATAAATTGGGTAAACGCAGCCTGAATGATCTATTAACCGTCGAGCAAGATGTCTTTCAGGCGCAATCGGCTGAAATAAATGCCAATTATGATGGCTGGGTCGCCGCAGTGAATTATGCCGCTGCGGTTAATAACCTTATTCCATTAGCGGGAATTAAACAGGGCTTATACAACGACTTACCCGACTTGAAATAATCCTGCCATTATTAATATCAGGTATGCATCGTTGTTGAGTGATTACCTTTGTCTTATTTAGATAAATGGACTCGCTAAGGATGTGCGCCATTTATCAGGAATGCCATTATGAGCCTGATTATTGATGTTATTTCGCGAAAAACATCCGTCAAACAAACGCTGATCAATCCTGGCGACGTTACGGTTGTCATTTATGAGCCCTCTGTGGTGCAGGTTCATGCTCAGGCAACTGCCGTTGCGCGTTATGTTCGTGACGGAAATGACTTGTTGATCTATATGCAGGACGGCACGGTGATCCGCTGCAACGGTTATTTCCTGCAAGCGGCAAATACCAGCGAACAATCCGAACTGGTGTTTGCCGATGGTCAACAGCTGACTCATGTCACCTTTGCCGATACCGCGGCAGGTGGATTAGCGCCTGTGGAGCTGACCGCTCAGACCACCGCAATTGAAAGCATTGCGCCGTACCTTGATATCGTCGGCCAGACGACGGCTTTCCCGTGGGGATGGCTGGCGGGGGCGGCGGTAGGTGGCGGCGCGCTTGGCGCTTTACTGGCAAGCGGTGGCGATGATGGCTCAAAAACTGAAGTGGTTAACAACCCACCGCCAGCCGAACCCGGCAACGCCACGCCATCGTTTTTGGTAACCGATAATCAGGGCGATCAACGCGGTATTCTTTCCGCCAACGATACCACCGATGACACTACGCCAACCTTTAGCGGCAGCGGGCAGGCGGGGGCGACCATCCAGATTAAAGACAGCAATGGTGACACCATCGCCAGTACTCAGGTCGGTAGCGATGGACGCTGGAGCGTCGATTTGCCCACGCAAAGCGCGGGCGAACATACCTGGTCAGTGGTGCAGATCGTCGGTAGCACCATTACCAACGCCGGGTCGATAACGTTAACCATCGACAATAGTCAGGCCGCCATACAGCTCGCCACCACCGCAGGCGATAACATTATTAACGCCAGCGAACAGGCCGCTGGATTTACGCTTTCTGGCACCAGTAGCCATCTGGCACAGGGAACAGAACTCACCGTTACGCTAAACGGCAAAACCTACACCACCACCGTTGGGGCTAACGGTGTCTGGAGCGTACAAGTACCGACCGCCGATGCACAGGCGTTAGGCGAAGGGAATCAGGCGGTGCTGGTCAGTGGGAAAGATGCCACGGGTAATACGGTCACTGGCGCGCAACTGTTAACGGTCGATACCCAACCGCCGACACTTGCTATCAACACCATCGCCCAGGACAACATTGTCAGTGCCGCGGAACATAACGCCGCGCTGGTGTTAAGCGGTACATCGAATGCGGAAGCGGGGCAAATCGTAACCCTGAACCTGAACGGCGTCACCCACACAGCAACCGTCGGTAGCGACGGAACCTGGCAAGTGACGCTGCCTGCCGCAGAAGTGCAGGCGCTGGCCGATGGCAACTACGCCGTAAATGCCAGCGTCAGCGACCGGGCAGGAAATACCACCAGTAACAATGCGAATTTCACGGTAGACACCACTGCGCCAGTGGTCAGCGTTAACACCATCGCTGGCGACGATATTCTTAACACCGCTGAACAGATTGTGGCGCAGATTATTTCCGGTCAGGTCAGTGGGGCTTCTCCGGGGGATATCGTCACCGTGAAGTTAGGTGCCACTGTTCTGACAGGCGTAGTGCTGGCGGACGGCACATGGAATGTGGCGCTGGATCCGGCGGTAACCCGCACCCTGGCGCGTGGCCCTAACGACATCATCGTCACGGTTACCGATGCCGCTGGAAATACCGGTACAGCGACCCATAACATCACGCTGGCAGGCGTCGCGCCGCAGGTGGCAATAGATACTATCAGCGGTGATAACGTACTGAATGCGCTGGAATCTCAGCAGCCGCTCACGTTAAGTGGCACCAGCAATTTACCTGACGGCGGCACGGTTAACGTGACGCTGAATAATGTCACGTATAGCGCTCAGGTCAGCGGCGGCGTCTGGTCGCTGAATGTTCCGGTGAGCGATGTCCTGAATCTGGCAAACACCAATTACACCGTTACCGCCAGCGCCACCGATGTGACCGGCAACACCGGCACCGCGCAGAGCAATTTGCTGGTCGATACGGTGCTGCCGCAGGTGATCATCAACACCTTTGCAGGCGACAACATTGTTAACAACGCCGAAGCAGCGGCAGATCAAACCCTCAGTGGGCGCGTCGTGGGTGCGGTGCAGGGCGATACCGTCACTATTGAACTGGGCGGTCATACCTACACGGCGACGGTGGGCAGCAACCTTACCTGGAGCGTGAACGTACCGACGGCGGATTTACAAGCGCTGGGCGATGGGGCGTTAACGATAAATGCCTCTGTGACGAACGGGCATGGCAACACTGGTAATGGTGAACGTGATATCACCATCAGCGCCACGCTACCGGGACTGCGTATCAATACTGTCTCCGGCGATGACGTTATTAACGCTCTCGAACAGCAGCAGGATTTGGTCATTTCTGGCAGCAGTAGCCATTTACCTGCGGGCACTACCGTGACGGTAACACTCGGCAACGAAAGCTATCAGGGCGTGACCGACAGCAACGGCAACTGGCAGGTGGGTGTTCCAGCTGCGGACTTGCAGGCGCTCACTGCGGGCACGGTTATTGTTACCGCCAGTGCGGAAGATCCGGCAGGTAACCCGGTTTCTATCAACCATAATGTGCTGGTTGATGCGGGTAGCGTGGCGATTGTTATCAATACCGTCTCCGGCGATGACATTATCAATGCCGCAGAAAAAGGTGCGCCGCTGACGCTGACCGGCACCACTCAAGGAGTAGAGGCCGGGCAAACGGTAGTCGTGAAATTTGCCGGGCAAACCCTGACGACCACTGTTCAGAATGACGGTTCCTGGAGCCTGACCGTTCCCGCCAGTGCGGTAAGCAGCCTGCCCGATGGCGCAGCAGAAATCACCGCGACCGTCACTAATATCAGCGGTAACACTGGCGACACCTCCCGCACCATTACCGTCGACAGTCAGGCGCCAGCCTTAAGTATCGATTCGCTGACCGCCGATAACGTCATCAACGCCGCCGAAAGTGGTCAGGATCTGCAAATCACTGGCACCACTGACGCCCAGCCGGGGCAGACGGTGACCGTCACGCTGAATGGGCAGACGTATCAGGGCGTCGTGCAGGCAGACGGCACCTGGAGTGTGACCGTACCTGCCGCCAACGTTGGCGCACTGGCTGACGGCAACGCCACGGTCACCGCCAGCGTGAACGATGTCGCAGGTAACCCGACCAGCGTCTCACGTGTGGCGCTGGTGGATGCCACGCCGCCCGTGGTGACCATTAATCCGGTGGCGAGCGATAACGTCATCAACACGCCGGAACACACTCAGGCGCAAATTATCAGCGGCACGGTCACTGGCGCACAGGCGGGCGATATCGTCACTGTGACGCTGAATAATGTGAATTACACCACGGTGGTGGATGCTTCCGGCAACTGGAGTCTGGGCGTTCCGGCCTCGGTGGTCAGTGGGCTGGTGGACGGCAGTTATCCGATCAATGTTTCAGTGACTGACCGTGCCGGAAACACGGGCAGCCAGTCAGTGACCGTCACGGTCGATACCGCCGCGCCAGTAATTGGTATTAACACCATTGCTGGCGATGATGTGATAAACGCCAGCGAAAAAGGGGCCGATGTCCAGATTACCGGTACCAGCGATCAGCCAGCCAATACCGCCATCACCGTGACGCTGAACGGGCAAAATTACACCACCACGACCGACGCCTCCGGCAACTGGAGCGTAACGGTTCCGGCATCGGCGGTAACCGCACTGGGCCAGGCCAACTACACGGTAACGGCGGCGGTGACCAGCGGTATCGGCAACAGCGCCACCGCCAGCCATAACGTACTGGTCGACAGCGCGCTGCCCGGTGTGACCATTAATCCGGTGGCAACCGACGATATTATTAACGCCGCCGAAGCGGGCGTAGCGCAAACCATCAGCGGGCAGGTTACCGGAGCCGCCGTTGGCGACACGGTAACGATTACGCTGGGCGGCAATACTTACACCACCACCGTCCAGCCGGGATTAAGCTGGAGCGTGAGCGTTCCGGCGGCAGATATTCAGGCGCTGGGTAATGGTGATTTGACGGTGAGCGCCTCGGTCACCAATCAAAACGGCAACACCGGCAGCGGCACGCGGGATATCACCATCGACGCTAATCTGCCCGGTCTGCGGGTCGATACGGTGGCGGGCGATGATGTGGTCAATATCATCGAACACGGGCAGGCGCTGGTTGTCACCGGCAGTAGCTCGGGGCTGGCAGAAGGCACACCGCTTACCGTCACGATTAACAACGTCGACTACACCACTGCGGTGCAGGCCGATGGTAGCTGGAGCGTGGGCGTCACGGCGGCGCAGGTTAGCGCCTGGCCTGCGGGGACGGTTAATATTGCCGTTTCCGGGGAAAGTAGCGCCGGAAATCCGATAAGCATTACGCATCCGGTAACGGTGGATCTCACTCCGGCGGCTATCACCATCAACACTATCGCCACGGACGATGTGATTAACGCCGCAGAAAAAGGCGCTGATTTAACGCTTTCCGGCACCACCACGAATGTAGAAGCCGGGCAAACGGTCACCGTGACCTTTGGCGGTAAAAACTACACCGCTACCGTGGCGAGCGATGGTAGCTGGACCGCCACCGTTCCCGCCGCCGATCTGGCGTCATTAACCGATGGCAGCGCCTCCGCGCAGGCCAGCGTCAGCAATATCAATGGCAATAGCGCCTCGGCGGTGCATAACTACAGCGTCGACAGCAGCGCGCCAACCATCATTATCAATACCGTTGCCAGCGACAATATCGTTAACGCCAGCGAAGCTGACGCGGGCGTGACGGTGAGCGGCACCACCACCGCTGAAGCGGGGCAGATTGTTACGATAACGCTCAATAGCCCGACCGTGCAGACGTATCAGGCAACGGTACAGGCCGACGGCAGCTGGAGTATTAATATTCCGGCGGCAGATCTTGAGGCATTGACGGATGGCAGCCACACCCTGACGGCGACGGTCAATGACAAAGCGGGCAACCCGGCGAGCACCACGCATAATCTGGCGGTGGATCTCACCGTTCCGGTGCTGACCATCAACACCATTGCGGGCGACGATATTATTAACGCCACCGAGCACGGGCAGGCGCTGGTGATTTCCGGTTCCAGCACAGGCGGAGAGGCGGGAGATGTCGTCAGCGTCACGTTAAACAATAAAACCTACACCACTACCCTGGATGCCTCCGGCAACTGGAGCGTCGGCGTTCCGGCAGCGGACGTCACGGCGCTGGGCAGCGGCCCGCAAACCGTGACGGCGACCGTTACCGATGCGGCAGGCAACAGTGACAGCGAGACGCACACGGTTACCGTTAACCTTACCGCGCCGACCATTGACATCAACACCATCGCCACCGATGACGTGATTAACGCCACCGAAAAAGGCGCGGATCTGCAAATTTCCGGCACCAGTAATCAGCCCGCTGGCACCACGATTACGCTGACGCTTAACGGGCAAAATTACACCGCCACGACGGACGCCGCAGGCAACTGGAGCACCACGGTGCCAGCCTCTGCCGTCGGTGCGCTGGGCGAAGCCAGTTACACGGTGACGGCGAACGTCACCGACAGCGCGGGCAACAGCAATTCCGCCAGCCATAACGTGCAGGTCAATACCGCGCTGCCTGGCGTCACCATTAATCCGGTCGCGACCGACGATATTATTAACGCTGCCGAATCGGGCAATGCGCAAACCATCAGCGGTCAGGTAACGGGCGCGGCGGCGGGCGATACGGTTACCGTGACGCTTGGCGGGAAAACCTACACCGCTACCGTGCAGGGCAATTTAAGCTGGAGCGTGGACGTTCCGGCGGCGGATATTCAGGCCATCGGTAATGGCGACCTGACGGTTAATGCCTCGGTGACCAACGGCGTTGGCAATACCGGCAGCGGTTCGCGCGATATAACTATCGATGCCAACCTGCCAGGTCTGCGCGTTGATACCGTGGCGGGCGATGATGTGGTCAACAGCATCGAGCACGGTCAGGCACTGGTGATAACTGGTAGCAGCAGCGGGCTGGCGGCGGGCGCGGCGCTGACGGTGGTGATAAACACGGTCACTTACGCTGCGACAGTATTAGCCGATGGCACGTGGAGCGTTGGTGTTCCGGCGGCAGATGTGGGCAACTGGCCTGCGGGGACGGTGAATATCACGGTTTCAGGTGCTACTAGCGCAGGAAACCCGGTCACCATCACCCATCCGGTCACCGTCGATCTGGCGGCGGTGGCGATTTCCATTAACGCCGTTTCCGGCGACGATGTGATTAACGCCGCCGAAAAAGGGGCCGATTTAACCCTTTCCGGCAGCACTTCCGGCGTTGAAGCGGGGCAAACCGTCACCGTCACCTTTGGCGGTAAAACCTACACCGCCACCGTAGCGGGCGATGGTAGCTGGACAACCACCGTACCCGCCGCCGATCTCAGCGCGTTACGCGACGGCGACGCCACGGTTCAGGCCAGCGTCAGCACTATTAATGGCAATACGGCTTCGGCAACCCACGCCTACAGCGTCGACGCCACGGCACCGACGCTTGCCATTAACACCATTGCCACAGACGATATTCTCAACGCCGCCGAGTCGGGCAATCCGTTGACCATCAGCGGCAGCAGTAGCGCCGAAGCGGGGCAGACGGTAACCGTCACACTTAATGGCGTGACTTACACCGGAACCGTTCAGGCGGACGGCAGCTGGAGCGTCAGCGTGCCGACGGCAGATCTCGGCAATCTGACCGCCAACCAGTACACGGTCAGCGCCTCGGTGAACGACAAAGCGGGTAACCCGGCGACCGCGACTCACGGTCTGGCGGTGGATCTCACCGTTCCGGTGCTGATCATCAACACCGTCTCCGGCGATGACATTATTAACGCCGCCGAACACGGGCAGGCGCTGGTGATCTCCGGTTCCAGCACTGGCGGCGAAGCGGGCGATGTCATCACCGTCACGTTAAACAGTAAAACCTACACCACCACGCTGGACGCTTCCGGCAACTGGAGCGTCGGCGTTCCGGCGGCAGATGTCACTGCGCTGGGCAGCGGCCCGCAAACCATCACTGCCACCATTACCGATGTAGCAGGTAATAGCGATGACGCCAGCCGCACGGTCACTGTGAATCTCACCTCGCCAACCATTGGCATCAACACTATCGCCAGCGATGACGTCATTAACGCCACGGAAAAAGGCGCGGATCTGCAAATCACCGGCACCAGTAATCAGCCCGCAGGCACCACCATTACGGTGACGCTGAACGGGCAAAATTACACCGCCACCACAGATGCTTCCGGCAACTGGAGCGCCACGGTGCCAGCCTCAGCGGTTAGCGCGCTGGGTGAGGCCAACTACACGGTAACAGCAAACGTCACTGACACGGCAGGCAACAGCAATTCCGCCAGCCATAACGTGCTGGTCAACAGCGCCTTGCCTGCCGTCACCATTAACGCGGTGGCAACCGACGATATTATTAACGCCGCTGAATCCGGTAACGCCCAGACCATCAGCGGCCAGGTCACGGGTGCAGCGGCGGGAGATACGGTTACCGTGACGTTGGGCGGCAACACCTACACCGCCACCGTACAGGCTAATTTAAGCTGGAGTGTCAGCGTGCCGGCGGCGGATATTCAGGCGCTGGGCAACGGTTCTCTGACGGTTAACGCCTCGGTCACCAATGGCGTTGGCAACACGGGCAGCGGCTCGCGAGACATCACTATCGACGCCAATCTGCCTGGCCTGCGTGTCGATACCGTAGCGGGTGATGATGTTATTAACAGCATTGAGCACAGTCAGGCGCTGGTGATTACCGGGAGCAGCACTGGACTGACGGCAGGAACGGCGTTAACGGTTGTGATCAACAACGTCACTTACGCTGCCACGGTTTTAGCCGATGGCACATGGAATCTCGGCGTTCCGGCGGCCGACGTCAGCAACTGGCCTGCGGGTACGGTGGATATTACGGTAAGCGGCACTAACAGCGCCGGAACAACCTCCACCATTACCCATTCGGTTACCGTCGATCTGGCGGCAGTCGCCATCACCATTAACACTCTCTCCGGCGATGATGTGATCAACGCCGTGGAGAAAGGCGAAACGCTGGTGGTGAGCGGCAGCACCAGCGGCGTGGAAGCCGGACAGACGGTGACCGTCACCTTTGGCGGTAAAAATTACACCACCACCGTGGAAGCCAACGGTAGCTGGACGGTGAATGTACCGCCTGCAGATCTCGCTGCGTTGCCAGACGGCGCGGGCAACGTGCAGGCGAACGTCAGCAATATTAACGGCAACAGCGCCCAGGCGACTCATGCTTTCAGCGTCGATGGCACCGCGCCGATCATTACCATCAACACCATCGCCAGCGACGATATTCTTAATGTGAGCGAAGCGGGCGCGGGGATCACCATCAGCGGCACCACCACGGCGCAGGCCGGGCAGACGCTGACCGTCACGCTCAATAACAACACGTACCAGACCACCGTCCAGGCCGATGGCACCTGGAGCGTGAATGTTCCGGCAACGGATTTAAGTGGATTAACCGCCAGCAGCTATACCGTGACTGCGACGGTGAGCGACAAAGCAGGCAACCCGGCAAGCGCCGACCACGCGCTGGCGGTGGATGTTACCGCGCCGGATCTCACCATTAACACCGTTTCGGGCGATGACATCATCAATGCCATCGAACACGGGCAGGCGCTGGTGGTGAGCGGCACCAGCACGGGCGCGGAACCCGGCGATGTGGTGACCGTCACGCTCAACGGCAAAAACTACACCACCACGCTGGACGCTTCCGGTAACTGGAGCGTCGGTATTCCGGCGGCGGATGTCACGGCACTGGCGACCGGCAGCCAGACCATCACCGCCAGCCTGAGCGATCGCGCGGGCAACAGCGACAGCACGACTCACGATGTGACCGTTGATCTCAGCGGCCCGACGCTGACCATCAACACCGTCTCCGGTGATGACATTATTAATAATGCAGAGAAAACCCAGGATCTAATCATCAGCGGCGGCTCCAGTGGCCTGGCGACGGGCTCCACGGTCACCGTGATGTTGAACGGCCTGGCTTACAGCGCCACCACCGACGGTTCCGGCAACTGGAGCGTTACCGTGCCAGCTTCGGCAGTCGGTGCCTTGGGCGAGGCAGTGTATCAAATTAGCGCCAGCGCCACCGACAGCGCAGGCAACAGCGGCAGTACCACCCATACGGTGAATGTCGAATCACTCCTGCCTGGGGTAATCATTAACACCGTAGCAGGTGATGACATTATCAACGCCGCTGAAATTGCCGTTAACCAGACCATCAGCGGTCAGGTTACAGGGACGGCAGCAGCAGGGGACACGGTCACTATCACGCTCGGCGGTAATCAATACACCGCCACCGTGCAGCCAGATTTAAGCTGGAGCGTCAGCGTGCCTGCGAACGTTTTGCAAGCGCTGGGCAACGGTGAACTGACCATCAGCGCCTTGGTGACTAATGGCGTGGGTAATACCGGCACCGCCACACACGACATCGTGATAGACGCCAACCTGCCAGGTCTGCGCGTCGATACCGTAGCAGGCGATGATGTGGTCAATATTATCGAGCACGGTCAGGCGCTGGTGGTAACCGGCAGCAGTACCGGACTGGCGGTGGGAACGCCACTGACAGTGGAAATCAACAACGTCACCTACGGCGCAACGGTACTCGCCGATGGCAGCTGGAGCGTCGGCGTTCCGGCGGGAGATGTCGCAAACTGGCCTGCGGGGACGGTTAATATTGCCGTCTCTGGCACTAATACTGCTGGAACCACAACCAGCATCAGCCATCCAGTTACGGTCGATCTCGCTGCCGTCGCTATCACCATCAATACCCTTTCCGGCGACGATGTAATTAATGCCACCGAGAAAGGCAGCGATTTGCAGCTCTCCGGCACCACCTCCGGCGTGGAAGCGGGGCAGACCATCACCGTTATTTTCGGCGGCAAAAGCTACACCACCACGGTTGCCGCGGATAATACCTGGGGGCTGACGATCCCAGCCGCCGATCTCGCAACCTTGCCGGACGGCGCAGCAAACGTACAAGCCAGCGTCAGCAACGTAGCTGGCAACATCGCCCAGGCAACACATGCTTACAGCGTTGATGCCACCGCGCCATCCGTTACTATCAACACCATCGCCTCGGACGATATTCTTAATGCCGCTGAAGCCGGAACGGCGCTGACCATCAGCGGCACCAGTACGGCAGAAGCCGGGCAGACGGTGACCGTGACGCTAAACGGCGTCAGTTACAGCGGGAACGTACAGGCTGACGGTAGCTGGAGCGTCAGCGTACCAACTGGCGATTTAGCCAACCTCACCGCAAGCCCCTATACGGTGAGCGCGGCGGTCAGCGACAAAGCCGGAAATCCGGCCTCGGCAACGCATAATCTGACGGTAGATCTCGTTGCCCCAGTCGTCACCATTAACACGGTGGCGGGCGATGACATCATCAACGCCACGGAACATGCTCAGGCGCAGATTATCAGCGGCTCGGCAACGGGCGCGACGACGGGTAACACGGTTTCCGTGACGATTGGCACGACCACCTACACCACCGTGCTGGACGCCAACGGCAACTGGAGCGTCGGTGTGCCTGCCAGCGTGATTTCCGCGCTGGCGCAGGGTGATGTAACCATTACCGCCACGGTCACCGACTCCGCAGGCAACAGCGGCACAGCCTCGCACACTGTCAGCGTGGCGCTCGGCGCACCCGTGCTCGGCATCAACACCATTGCCGTCGATGACATTATCAACGCCACGGAGAAAGGCGCGGATCTGGCGATTTCCGGCAGCAGCAACCAGCCTGCGGGCACGCAGGTAACCGTTACGCTCAACGGGCAAAATTACACCACCACCGCCGATGCTTCCGGTAACTGGAGCGTGACCGTTCCGGCGTCTGCGGTTGGTACGCTCGGTGAAGCCACTTACACGGTGACCGCCGCCGCGACTGACTCCGCTGGCAACAGCGGTTCCGCCAGCCATAACGTGCAGGTCAATACTGCGCTGCCGGGCGTCACCATTAACGTTGTGGCGAGCGACGATATTATTAACGCTGCCGAAGCGGGCGCGGGCCAGACCATCAGCGGTCAGGTCACAGGTGCTGTGGCAGGCGACACGGTGACCGTCACGCTCGGCGGGGCGACTTACACCGCCACGGTGCAGGCGAATTTAAGCTGGAGCGTCGATGTTCCGGCCTCCGCGCTACAGGCGCTGGGCAACGGCGAGCTGACCATTTCGGCTTCGGTGACGAACAGCGTAGGCAATACCGGAAATGGCACGCGGGAAATCACCATCGACGCGAATCTTCCCGGTCTGCGGGTCGATACTGTCGCTGGCGATGATGTGGTCAATATCATCGAGCACGGGCAGGCGCTGGTGATTTCTGGCAGCAGTTCCGGCCTGGCGGCGGGCAGCAACGTCACGCTGACCATTAACGGGCAAACCTATGTTGCGGCGGTACTGGCGGATGGCACCTGGAGCGTCGGCGTTCCGGCGGTGGATGTCAGCGCCTGGCCTGCGGGGACGGTCACAATTACGGCGAGCGGTAGCACCACCGCCGGAAACCCGGTCAACGTTACGCATCCGGTGACTGTCGATCTCTCGGCGATTGCCGTCAGCATCAACGCCATTACCGCCGATGATGTGATTAACGCCGCTGAAAAAGGCGCGGCGTTAACGCTCTCCGGTAGCACTTCCGGCGTCGAAGCCGGGCAAACGGTCACCGTGACCTTTGGCGGCAAAACATATAGCGCAAGTGTCGCGGCGAATGGTTCCTGGAGTACCACGGTTCCAGCGGCGGATATGGCAGCCCTGCGTGATGGCGATGCCAGCGCACAGGCCAGCGTCAGCAATGTTAACGGCAACAGCGCCACCACGACCCACGCTTACAGCGTCGATGCCAGCGCGCCAACGGTGACCATCAACACTATCGCGGGCGACGATATTCTTAACGCTACCGAAGCGGGTACGGCGCTGACCATCAACGGCAGCAGCACGGCGGAAGCGGGGCAGACGGTGACCGTCACGCTCAATGGCGCAAACTATACCGGCACTGTACAGACGGACGGCAGCTGGAGCGTCAGCGTGCCGCCAGCCGACTTAAGCGCGCTGACCGCCAGCAACTACACCGTTAGCGCGGCGGTGAGCGACAAAGCCGGAAACCCGGCTTCGGTTAATCACAACCTGACGGTGGATACTTCCGTTCCGGTCGTCACCATCAACACGGTGGCGGGCGATGATGTAATCAACGCGACGGAACACGCCCAGGCGCAGATTATCAGCGGCTCCGCTACTGGCGCGGCAACCGGTAGCACCGTGACGGTGACTATCGGCACAAACACCTTTACCACCGTGCTGGATGCCAGCGGTAACTGGAGCGTCGGCGTTCCGGCAAGCGTCGTCTCGGCGCTGGCGAACGGCACGGTGACCATTAACGCCAGCGTCACCGACGCCGCCGGAAACAGCGGCAGCACCACGCATCAGGTGACGGTCAATACTGGCCTGCCGTCAATTACCTTTAACGCCATCAGCGGCGATAACGTCCTGAACGCCGATGAAAAAGGCCAGCCGTTGGCCATTAGCGGTAGCAGTACGGGGCTGGCGACAGGCGCACAGGTTACCGTCACGCTCAACGGTCATAACTACAGCGCCACCACCGACGCAGCAGGCAACTGGACCTTAACCGTTCCGGTGAGCGATCTGGCGGCTTTAGGCCAGGCAAACTATACCGTCAGCGCCAGCGCCACCAGTCCGGCAGGCAACACCGCCAGTAGCCAGGCGAATTTACTGGTCGACAGCGGCCTGCCGGGCGTCACCATCAATACTGTGGCGGGTGACGATATTATCAACGCCGCTGAAGCGGGGGCCGATCAAACCATCAGCGGGGTAGTGACCCGCGCCGCCGCTGGCGATACGGTCACCGTGACGCTGGGCGGCAACACTTACACCGCTACGGTACAGGGCAACTTAAGCTGGAGCGTCAGCGTTCCGGCAGCCGATTTACAGGCGTTGGGCAATGGTGATTTGACCATTACCGCCTCGGTCACCAACGCGAATGGCAATACGGGTAGCGGCACGCGGGATATCACCATTGACGCCAACCTGCCGGGGCTGCGCGTGGATACGGTAGCGGGCGATGATATCGTCAACAGTATCGAACACGGGCAGGCGCTGGTAATCACTGGTGGCAGTAGCGGCCTGAATGCAGGCGCAGCGCTGACGGTCACCATCAACGGTGTGGCCTATGCCGCCACGGTACAGGCGGATGGGAGCTGGAGTGTTGGTATTCCGGCGGCAAACGTCAGCGCCTGGCCTGCGGGGCCGTTAACCGTTGACGTGGCCGGCCAGAGCAGCGCCGGAAATCCAGTCAACGTCAGCCATCCATTCACCGTCGATTTAACGGCGGTGGCGATCAGCATCAATACGGTCGCCAGCGATGACGTAATTAACGCGGCGGAAAAAGGTGCCGGGCTGACCCTTTCCGGCACCACCAGCGGGATTGAAAGCGGGCAAACCGTTACCGTTACCTTTGGCGGCAAAACCTACACCACCAGCGTTGCCGCCAACGGTAGCTGGAGCGTGAATGTTCCAGCGGCGGATCTGGCAACCCTGCCAGACGGTGCGGCGAATGTGCAGGCCAGCGTCAGCAGTACGAGCGGCAATAACGCGTCGGCCACTCATGCGTACAGCGTAGATGCCAGCGCGCCGACGCTTACCATAAACACCCTCGCCAGCGACGATATTCTTAACGCCACCGAGGCCGGAAATCCGCTCACCATCAACGGCACCAGCTCCGCAGAAGCGGGGCAAACGGTCACGGTCACCCTTAACGGTGCAACGTATACCGGCAACGTACAGGCGGACGGCACCTGGAGTGTCAGCGTCCCCACGTCAGCCTTAGGCGCGCTGACCGCAAGCCAGTACACCGTGAGCGCCACAGTCAATGACAAAGCGGGTAACCCAGGTAGCGCCAGCCATAATCTGGCGGTAGACACTACCGCGCCGGTTCTCACCATTAACACCGTGGCGGGCGATGACATCATCAACGACGCCGAACACGGGCAGGCGCTGGTGATTTCCGGCACCAGCACGGGCGGGGAAGCGGGCGATGTGGTGAGCGTTGTGCTCAACGGCAAAACCTACACCACCACCCTGGATGCCTCCGGCAACTGGAGCGTCGGCGTCCCGGCGGCGGATGTTACGGCACTCGGTAGCGGTGCGCAGACGATCACCGCCAGCGTCAGCGATCGGGCGGGCAACAGCGACGACGCCAGCCGCACCGTGACCGTCAGCCTCACCGCGCCAGTGATTAGCATCAACACCATCGCGGGCGATGATGTGATCAACGCGACGGAAAAAGGATCGAACCTACAACTGACTGGCACCAGCGATCAACCTGTGGGTACGGCGGTCACCGTCACGCTGAACGGACAAAACTACCGTGCCACCACCGATGCTTCCGGCAACTGGAGCGTTACCGTGCCCGCCTCGGCGGTCAGTGCGCTGGGCGAAGCGACCTACAGCGTCACGGCGAGCGTCACCAACGCCCAGGGCAACAGCAGCACCGCCAGCCATAACGTGCAGGTCAATACCGCGCTGCCGGGTGTGACCATTAATCCGGTGGCGACGGACGATATTATCAATGCCGCCGAAGCAGGCAGCGCACAAACCATCAGCGGTCAGGTAACCGGGGCGGCGGCGGGCAGCACCGTCACCGTTGAACTGGGCGGTAAAACTTACACCGCCACCGTCCAGCCAGATTTAAGCTGGAACGTGAGCGTACCAGCCGCCGACTGGCAGGCGCTGGGTAACGGTGAGTTAACGGTTAACGCCTCGGTGACCAACGCCGTTGGCAACACCGGTAGCGGCACGCGCGATATCACCATTGACGCCAGTCTGCCAGGTCTGCGAGTCGATACCGTTGCAGGCGATGATGTGGTCAATATTATTGAACACGCTCAGGCGCAGGTGATCACCGGCAGCAGTTCCGGCTTTGCGGCAGGGACGGCATTGACGGTGGTGATTAATAACCAAACTTACGCCGCCACGGTGCTGGCAAACGGCACCTGGAGCGTCGGCGTTCCGGCTGCGGATGTCAGCAACTGGCCTGCGGGAACGCTGAATATTAGCGTTAGCGGCGCGAACAGTGCCGGAACGCAAACCAGCATTACCCATCCGGTCACGGTTGATCTCACTACCGTCGCCATCAGCATGAACAGCATCACCAGCGATGATGTGATTAACGCCGCCGAAAAAGGCGCGGCGCTAACGCTCTCCGGCAGCACGTCCGGCGTCGAAGCGGGGCAAACCGTTACCGTCACCTTTGGTGGCAAAACCTACACCACCACGGTGGCAGCAAACGGTAGCTGGAGCACCACCGTTCCGGCTGCGGATATGGCGACGTTGCGTGACGGTGATGCCAGCGCTCAGGTGCGGGTGACCAACGTTAATGGCAACAGCGCCACGGCAACACATGAATACAGCGTCGATAGCGCCGCGCCGATCGTCACCATCAACACGATAGCCAGCGATAACATCATCAACGCCAGCGAAGCCGCGGCGGGCGTAACGGTGTCTGGCACCAGCACGGCGGAAACAGGGCAAACGCTCACCGTCACGCTCAACGGCAGCAACTACCAGACCACGGTGCAGGCGGACGGTAGCTGGAGCTTAACGCTGCCTGCCAGCGCCTTAACCACGCTTGCTAATAACGGCTACACCCTGACCGCCACGGTCAGCGATCTGGCGGGTAACCCCGGCAGCGCCAGCAAAGGCGTGACCGTCGATACCACCGCGCCCGTCATCAGCTTTAACACCGTGGCGGGCGATGATGTGATTAACAACGTCGAACACACTCAGGCGCAGATTATCAGCGGCACCGCCACGGGCGCGGTAGCGGGCGACCGCCTGGTGGTGACCATCGCCGGGCAGCAGTATGTCACCAGCACCGATGCCAGCGGCAACTGGAGCGTCGGCGTGCCTGCCAGCGTGATTTCCGGCCTTGCGGACGGCACGGTGACCATCAGCGCCACCATCACCGATAGCGCAGGTAACAGCAGCACTCAGACGCACAACGTGCAGGTCAATACGGCGGCAGTGTCACTTTCGGTCAGCACCATCAGCGGCGATAACCTTATTAATGCCGCCGAAGCAGGCAGTGCGCTGACCCTGAGCGGCACTGGCACTAATTTTGCGACAGGCACAGTGGTGACCGTGTTGCTTAACGGCAAAGGCTACAGCGCCACTATTCAAAGCAACGGGAGCTGGAGCGTGAACGTGCCAGCGGCAGACGTCGCGGCGCTGGCGGATGGTACCAGCTACACGGTCAGCGCTTCCGCTCAGGACAGCGCCGGAAACAGCGCCACGGCCTCGCGCAGCGTAGCGGTGGATCTCACCGCACCGATTATCAGCATTAACACCGTTTCGACGGACGACCGACTTAACGCCGCAGAACAACAGCAGCCATTAACCCTTAACGGCTCGACCAGCGCGGAAGTGGGGCAGACGGTCACCGTCACCTTTGGCGGCAAAACCTACACCGCCACGGTTGCTGCCAATGGCACCTGGGCGCTGAACGTGCCTGCGGCGGATCTGGCAGCGCTCGGGCAGGGCGCGCAGACCATTACCGCCAGCGTGAACGATCGCGCGGGCAACCCCGGACAGGCCACGCACGCTCTGACCGTTGACACCGTTGCGCCAACGGTGACCATCGCCACCGTGGCGGGTGACGATATTATCAACAACGCCGAGCAGCTTGCCGGGCAGACCATCAGCGGCACCACCACCGCCGAAGTGGGGCAGACGGTGACCGTCACCTTTAACGGTCAGAGCTGGACCGCCACGGTCGGCAGCGGCGGAAGCTGGTCAGTGTTTATTCCGGCGCAGCAGTTTGCCGGATTAAGCGACGGCAGCTACACCATCAGCGCGACGGTCAGCGATCAGGCCGGAAACCCCGGTAGTGCCAGCCGTGGCGTGACGTTGAACGGCGATGTGCCTACCGTCACCATCAACACTTTTGCGGGCGACGATGTAGTGAACGCGGCGGAACATGGCTCGTCGCTGGTGATCAGCGGCACCACCACCGCCCCAGTCGGGCAGACGCTGACCCTGACCTTAAACGGCAAAACCTACACCACCACCGTGCAGACGGGCGGTAACTGGAGCTACACGCTCGGCAGCGCCGATGTCACTGCGCTGGCGGACGGCAATGCCTATGTGATTAACGCCTCGGTGAGCAACGCCATTGGCAACACCGGTAACAGTAATCACACCATTACCATCGATCTCAGCGCTCCGGCGATGGGCATTAATATCGATTCCCTGCAAGCTGACACCGGTCTTAGCGCCAGCGACTTTATCACCAGCGTCAGCCCGGTGGTGGTCAACGGCTCGCTCACCGCTGCGCTTACCAGTAACGAGACGGCGCAAATCAGTATCGACGGTGGCGTAACCTGGACCACGCTTACCGTTACCGGCACGACCTGGCGCTATAACGACAGCCGCACCCTGACCGATGGCAACTATCTCTATCAGGTGCGGGTGATTGATGCGGCGGGCAACGTTGGCGCGACCGACAGCCAGAACGTGATGATCGACACCATCGCGCCAGATCCAGCGGTGAAAACCATCGCCATCAGCGCGATCACCACCGATACCGGCTTGATCACTAACGATTTTGTCACCAGCGACACGACGCTTGCGGTAAGCGGCACGCTGGGCGCGGCGCTTTCTGCCGGTGAGTTCGCGCAAATCAGCATCGACGGCGGTACAACCTGGCAGAATCTTTCCGTAAGCGGTTTGACCTGGACGTACCTTGACGGGCGCACGCTGAGCGACGGCAACTACAACTATCAGGTGCGGGTTATCGACACTGCCGGAAATATCGGCGCGACCGCCAGCCAGATTGTCACCGTTGACACCACCGCGCCGCTGGCGAGTAAAACCATCGCCATTGCGGGCATCAGCGATGACACCGGGTTAAGCAGCAGCGATTTTGTTACTCGCGACACCACGCTGACCGTGCGCGGGACGCTCGGCGCGGCGCTGGCCGCCGATGAACGGGCGCAAATCAGCCTCGACGGCGGTGTCACCTGGACAACCTTAACCGTTATCGGCACCAGCTGGAGCTATGCCGATGGTCGCTCACTGACCGACGGCACCTGGAACTACACGGTGCGGGTGGTGGATCTGGCGGGGAATGTTGGGCAGACCGCAACGCAAAACGTGGTGGTCGACACCACCAGCCCGGAAGCGGCGAAAAGCATCACCATTACCGGCATCAGCGATGACACCGGAGCCAGCAGCAGCGATTTTATTACCAGCGACACCTCGCTTACCGTGCGCGGCGTACTGGGCGCGGCGCTCGGCACTAATGAATTCGCGCAAATCAGCACCGACAACGGTGCAACCTGGGTGAACGTAACGCTGGCGGCAGACGGCCTGAACTGGAGTTACGTTGACGGACGCACGCTAACGAATGGCACGACGACCTGGCAGGTACGAGTGGTCGATCTGGCGGGCAACGTTGGCGCAACCGGCAGCCAGTCGGCGCAGATTGACACCGTTAACCCGGCGCAGGTGTTGACCATCGCCAGCATCAGCACCGACACGGGGAGTTCGTCCACCGACTTTATCACCAGTGATACCTCGCTCACGCTGACCGGTTCGCTGGGGGCGGGGCTTGCCAGCGGCGAAGTGGCGCAGATTAGCCTTGATGGCGGTGCGACCTGGACCACGCTCACTACCAACGGCACGCAGTGGACTTACACCGACAGCCGCACGCTGACCGATGGCAGCTATGTTTATCAGGTGCGGGTGCTGGATCTGGCGGGGAACACCGGCCCGGTGGTGTCGAAAACGGTGGTGGTCGATACGATTAACCCCACCGCCACGCCAACTATTGTGTCGTATACCGATGATGTCGGGCAGCGGCAGGGGACGTTAAGCAGTTCGCAGGCCACTGACGATACCACGCCACTGCTGAACGGCGTGCTCTCCGGTCCGCTGGCCAGCGGTGAAGTGGTTTACCTCTACCGTAACGGTCTGCTGTTAGGCGCGGTGACGATGGTAGGTGCGCTGAACTGGACCTACAGCGACAGCGGTCTGGTCAGCGGCGCCTATACCTACAGCGCGCGGGTAGTGGATCTGGCAGGGAATATCACCTCCTCCAGCGATTTTATCCTGACGGTCGATACCTCTATTCCGACCACGCTGGCGCAAATCACCAGCCAGACCACGCGCGATACCACGCCGATTATCAGCGGGGTGATCACTGCCGCGCTCGCCAGCGGGCAGTATGTCGAAGTGGTCATCAATGGCAAAACCTACACCTCGCAGCCGGGCGGTGCGGTGGTAGTCGATCCGGCGCATAACACCTGGTATGTGCAGTTACCGGATACCGATGTGCTGGCGGCGTCCGCGACCGCCTATAACGTCACCGCGCAGGTAAAAAGCTCGGCGGGCAACGGCAACACCGCCAACGTCAGCAACGGCACGGTGACGGTCAACGCGGCGATTGATTACACGCCCGCCTGGACAACTGCCAATAAAACGACCGCCTGGGGGCTGACCTACGGCCTCGACAACCACGGGATGTGGACGGTGCTGGCTAACCAGCAAATTATGCAATCAACCGATCCGCTCACCTGGTCGAAGACCGCACTGACGCTGGTGCAAAGCGGCAACAACTACGCCACCAGTTCAATTGCCGATTATGACCGTAACGGCACGGGCGATCTGTTTATCACCCGTGATGACTACGGTACGGGCTATATCAACGGCTTTACCAATAACGGCGACGGCACCTTTTCCAGCGCGATTCAGGTGAACGTCGGTACGCTGACGTGGTATGGCTCGATTGTGGCGTTTGATAAAGAGGGCGACGGCTATCTCGATTTCTGGATTGGCGACGCAGGTGGGCCGGACTCTAATACCTTCCTGTGGAATAACGCAGGCACTCTGGTAGGCAACTCCACCACCGCCAACAACGGAGGGAGCGCCACGGTCGGCGGGGTAGTAAACGGCTATCTTTCCCTTAACGAAGGTTCCGGCGTCGATCTCAACAATGACGGCAGGGTAGACCTGGTTCAGCACACCTTCAACCTGAATAACTACTACACCCTTTCATCGCTCATCAGCCAGGGCAACGGCACGTTTGTCTGGGGACAAAACACCATCAACACCTTCCTCAGCGTTGCAGGCAGCGGTGGTAACTCGACGTCTGTGTCCATGACCTGGGCAGATTTCGATGGTGACGGCGATATGGACCTCTTCCTGCCCGCCAGCCAGGGAAGAGCTAACTACGGCTCGCTGTTATTCAATACCAACGGCGTGTTGGGGAATCCGGTGGCGGTGGGGGCAACGGGTACAACCTATGCCAGCCAGTTCAGCGTGGCAGTGGACTGGGATCATGACGGGTTAATGGATATCGCGCGTATTGCTCAGACCGGGCAGTCGTACCTCTATACTAACGTCAGTAATGCCAGTAACTGGACACAATCTACCCTCGGCGGCAGCCAGAGCGGCATCACCAGCGGCGTGGCGGCAATGGATTACGACTGGGACGGCGCGGTGGATGTGCTGGTGACCAAACAGTCGGGCAGCGTGTTCCTCATCCGTAACACCAACACGGTGAGCTACGGCACCTCGCTGCACCTGCGTATCACCGATCCCAACGGCATTAACGTCTATTACGGTAATACCGTAAAACTCTACAACTCGGCGGGAGTGCTGGTCGCTACGCAAATCATCAACCCGCAGTCGGGGATGGGCGTCAACGACACCTCGGCGCTGGTCAATTTCTACGGGCTGAATGCCGGAGAAACCTACAACGCGGTGCTGATCAAATCCACCGGCACCACTGCCAGCAATATCGACCAGACGGTGAATACCAGTTGGGGCGGTTTACATGCCACTGATGCTACCCACGCTTACGATCTCAGCGCCGAAGCAGGCACGGCGAGCAACAACGGTAAGTTCGTTGGTACCGGCTATAACGATACCTTCTTCGCTACCGCAGGTACCGACACCTACGACGGTTCCGGCGGCTGGGTGTACAGCTCCGGCACCGGAACCTGGCTGGCGAACGGCGGAATGGACGTGGTCGATTTCCGCCTCTCCACAGTGGGGATCACCGCCAACTTAAGCACCACCACTGCCCAGGCGACCGGCTTTAACACCTCGACATTTACCAATATCGAAGGCATTTCCGGCTCCAACTTTAACGACACCCTGACGGGCAGCAGCGGCGATAACCAACTGGAAGGGCGCGGCGGTAACGACACCATCAACATCGGCAACGGGGGCCATGACACCTTGCTCTATAAACTGCTCAACGCCAGCGACGCCACTGGCGGCAATGGCTCGGACGTGGTGAATGGCTTTACGGTAGGGACATGGGAAGGCACCGCCGACACCGATCGCATTGATATCCGCGAGCTGTTACAGGGCAGCGGCTATACCGGTAATGGCAAAGCCAGCTACGTCAACGGCGTGGCGACGCTGGATGCGCAGGCCGGAAACATCGGTGATTTTGTCAAAGTCACCCAGAGCGGCAGCGACACCATCGTGCAGATCGACCGCGACGGCACGGGCGGCACTTTTGCGGCAACTAACGTGGTCACGCTGACGGGCGTGCATACCGACCTCGCCACATTGCTGGCGAATCATCAGTTGATGGTGGTGTAAATAATGAAAAAAAATGCCCAGTCCGTGGAAGCCTGGCTGGAGGCGATGATCGCCGTGGCGCGCTATTATCGCCTTGATTTTTCACAGGAGAACGTGCGCGCGACCGTCAACTGGGAGCGCGACAGCAAGCGGGAAGAGTTACTTACCGATATGGCGCGGCAACTGGGGATGGGGCTGCGGCTGGTGGAGTTTTCCGCCGATTCGCTTAACCCCTGGCGGCTGCCGTTGATTGCTGTGTTTGATAATCAACAGATTGGTGTGATCACCCGCCGCGACAATCACGACAATATCAGCGTTCAGTTCAGCGGTGACGAAGGGCTGGAAACCACGCTGAACGTCGCGGATGTTGAAGATAAAATTGTCGAACTGGCGCTACTGCGCCCGCTTAGCGCCATCCCTGATGCGCGGGTGGATGACTACATTCGCCCGTATCAGGCGAACTGGTTCTGGAGTCTGTCGCTGAAAGACTGGCGGCGCTACGGCGATATTATGCTGGCCTCACTGGTGGCGAACGTGCTGGCGCTGGCGGCGATGATTTTCTCGATGCAGGTTTACGACCGCGTCGTTCCGGCGCAATCGTACCCGACGCTGTGGGTACTGTTCGCCGGGGTGATGATGGCGATTCTGTTTGAGTTCTGTATGCGCATGGTGCGCACGCACCTCTCGGATATGATTGGCAAGCGGGCGGATCTGCGCATTTCGGATCGCGTTTTTGGTCACGCATTACGGCTGAAAAACAACGTGCGATCGAAATCCACCGGATCGTTTATCTCGCAGATCCGCGAACTGGAATCAGTGCGGGAGCTGATCACTTCCACCACCATTGGCGCGGTGGCGGATCTGCCGTTCTTCCTGCTGTTTGTCTTTATTCTGTGGATGATCGGCGGCTGGCTGGTGCTGGTGGTTTTGCTGGCGCTGCCATTACTGGTGATCCCCGGTCTGCTGATTCAACGCCCGCTGGCGCGGCTGGCGAACGAAGGGATGCGCGAGTCAGCGGTACGCAACGCTACGCTGGTGGAAGCCGTGCAGTCGATTGAAGACATTAAACTGCTGCGCGCCGAGCAGCGTTTTCAGAATCAGTGGAACCACACCAACGACGTGGCCTCGTCCATCAGCATGAGGCAACGTTTTCTCACCGGGCTACTGCTCACCTGGACCCAGGAAGTGCAATCCATCGTCTACGTGGTGGTGCTGTTGGTGGGCTGCTTTATGGTGATGAACGGCGACATGACCACCGGTGCGCTGGTCGGGACGACGATCCTGGCTTCGCGCACCATTGCGCCGCTGTCGCAGATATCCGGCGTGCTCTCGCGCTGGCAGCAGGCGAAAGTAGCGCGCAACGGGCTTGATGAACTGATGAAGCGCCCGGTGGATCAGCCGGAACACGGCAAACTGGTGCATAAAGCGGTGCTGCACGGCAATTATCAGTTCAGCAACGCGGTGTTTTATTACGACGAAGAAGAGAAAATTGCCGATGTGGCGATTGGCAAACTCAACATTCAGGCTGGTGAGAAAATCGCCATTCTCGGGCGCAACGGCGCGGGTAAATCAACGCTGCTGCAAATGCTCGCCGGAATGCGTATCGCCCAGCAGGGGCAGGTGTTGCTGGATAACATCAGCATCGGGCAGCTTGATCCGGCGGATCTGCGCCGCGACATGGGGCTGCTCAGCCAGACCGGACGACTGTTCTTCGGCTCGCTGCGGGAAAACCTGACGATGGGGATGCCGGAAGCCAGCGATGAAGATATCGAACGCGCGTTAACCCTCAGCGGGGCGCTGCCGTTTGTGCAGAAGCAGAAAAACGGCCTCAACTACATGATTCAGGAAGGGGGATTTGGTCTTTCTGGCGGCCAGCGGCAAACGCTGCTGCTGGCGCGGCTCCTCATCTCTCAACCGAATATCGTCCTGCTCGACGAACCCAGCGCTTCGCTGGACGAAATGGCGGAAGCGCACTTAATCGAACAACTGAAACAGTGGATTGGACATCGCACGCTGGTCATCGCCACTCACCGCACGGCGATGCTGCAACTGGTGGACAGGATAATCGTGATGGATCAGGGGCGGATTGTGATGGATGGCGCGAAAGAGGCCATTTTGCGTGAACAGGGCGAACCCACGGCGCGACGGGTGGTGTTGCAGGAGAAGAATAAGGGGTCTGCCGCATGAACGGACAACTGCAATATAACCGTGGCCTGACTGAACCCCGCCTGCCGCGCTCGGCGCTGGCGGTACGTGTGACCGTCGTCATGCTGCTCTGTTTTCTCGGCTGGGCGTGGTATTTCCAGCTTGATGAAGTGACCACCGGCAGCGGCACGGTAGAACCTTCCGGGCGCGAACAGGTGGTGCAGTCGCTGGAAGGCGGGATTTTGTATCATCTCGACGTGAAAGTGGGCGATATTGTTGAGCAAGGCCAGCCGCTGGCGCAGCTTAACCGCACCAAAACCGAATCCGACGTGCAGGAAGCAATGTCGCGGCTGTACGCGGCGCTGGCAACCTCGGCACGGCTGCGGGCGGAAGTCAGCAATAAACCGCTGGTGTTCCCCGACGAACTGAATAAATTCCCCGAGCTTATCGAGTCGGAAACGGCGTTGTACAACACTCGCCGCGACGGGCTGAACAAAGCCACCACCGGGCTGACACAAGGAATTAGCCTGGTCAATCGCGAACTGGCGATGACCCAGCCGCTGGTGAAACAGGGGGCGGCGAGCAGCGTCGAAGTGCTGCGTTTGCAACGACAGGCCAATGAACTGGAAAACAAACTCAGCGACGTGCGCACGCAATATTACGTTCAGGCACGGGAAGAGTTAGCAAAAGCCAACGAAGAAGTCGAAACCCAGCGTTCGGTGATCCGCGGGCGGGAAGACTCTCTCACCAGGCTGGACTTTACCGCGCCGGTGCGTGGCATTGTCAAAGACATTGACGTCACTACGGTTGGCGGCGTCATCGCCCCAGGTGGTAAACTCATGACCATCGTGCCGCTGGATGAGCAACTGCTGATTGAGGCGAAAATCTCCCCGCGCGATGTGGCGTTTATCCATCCGGGGCAAAAATCACTGGTGAAAATAACCGCTTACGATTACTCCATCTATGGCGGCTTACCAGGAGAAGTTGCGGTGATTTCACCGGACACCATTCAGGATGAAGTACGGCGCGATGTTTATTACTATCGAGTGTACATTCGCACCTTCAGCAACCATCTGGAAAATAAACATAAACAGCAGTTTCCGATATTCCCCGGTATGGTGGCGACGGTCGATATCCGCACGGGTAAAAAAAGCGTGCTGGATTATCTGTTGAAACCCTTTAACAAAGCACAGGAGGCGTTGCGCGAACGATGAACATTAGCGATGTGGCAAAAATTACCGGCCTGACCAGCAAAGCCATTCGCTTCTATGAAGAGAAGGGACTGGTGACACCGCCGATGCGCAGCGAAAACGGTTATCGTACCTATACGCAGCAGCATCTCAACGAACTGACCTTACTGCGCCAGGCACGCCAGGTGGGCTTTAACCTGGAAGAAAGCGGCGAACTGGTGAATCTGTTTAACGACCCGCAGCGTCATAGCGCCGATGTAAAACGGCGCACGCTGGAGAAAGTCGCGGAGATCGAGCGACATATTGAAGAGCTGCAAGCCATGCGCGACCAGCTACTGGCATTGGCGAATGCCTGCCCCGGCGATGACAGCGCCGACTGCCCGATTATCGAAAATCTCTCCGGCTGCTGTCATCATCGGGCGGGGTGAAAATCAGTTAATCCCCGTTTGCACTGAAAGAATATGCTGCAAACTTTCTACCATAATGCGCCCCGACTGAAATAAGCCTTCCTGGATTTCGTTGTTAACATTCACAGCGTGAACCAGGGAGGCTAATAACACCACTTGCAGGAAGGCAAAAATAAACGCACCGATAATCATAATATGCGTCATGGCTATTTTCTTTTGCTCCTTCATTTTAAATAGCCCACAAACTGGCCTTCTTTCATTAAGGCGACTTTTCCTGTGTGATGATAAACAATGACGTTATACAGACCCGACTGATATACGGTGGCATCTTTATTATCTTCATCTATGGCACATAACGAATCATTGAGATAAGCGAAGTTCTTACTGCTCATTCTGAAGGTAAGGCCAAATCCTTTATAAATGGATTTTTTAGTGGCCTGGGCATGTTGTGCGGCTTCTGCATTTTTAAATGCCTGCGCCTCGGATGCACTTAAAATAGCCGCCTGACGCTGTTGTTCTGCGAGATAACAGGTGTCATGACTGACGCCCTGCGCCTGGCAATCTGCGATGCGGGAAGTGGGGGAGCTACAGCCAGCCAGTAATATAACCGCCAGCAGGGAAAACGATTTAATGGTGCTATTCATCATTGTTAACCTTAAATAATGTGCGGATAATTGCGAATAAGAAATTGCTATTAAAATTAGAACGAATATCCCACGCCGACACCTGCGCCAAAATCAGATTGTGTATCCGCTGAGACTCCCGCTTTAATTACCGTATGAATTCCGGCATTAAAAGATGTTCCGACAGACACCGCAGATTCACCGTTGAACGTTCCAGCTCCCGCTGACACCATCATTAAATCACCGGTTTTCACCTGCGGCTGTGAGGCAATGGCAATGGCTGACGCGATCCCCGCATTAGCATCTTTACGGTTATCTTCAACTTCGTTTTTCAGCGAACTGAAATTGTTATTGAGCGTTGTAATCTGCTGGCTGTTATCAGCGACCCGGTTTTGGGTGTTGGTTAACTGTTGCTGCGTTTGTGCGGAATCTTGTCTCAGACTTTCAATTTGCTCATGTGCCTGGGCTGACTTCTGCGCCAGACTTTGCATTTGTTTGTCGTATTGAGTCCTTTCATTTTGCTGTTGTGCTGCCACATCGGTTGTCAGCGCATTCATTTTCTGCCCTTGTTCAGTGGTAGTGCGCTGATTAGCCTCATTTTGAGCCGCCAGTCTGGCATTAATCATCTCCTGATAATGCGCGGTATTTTGCGTATCTCCAGTCGCGGCGAGCGTTTTTTGTGTGGCTACGATCTGCGCCTGTTGCTCTGTAATTTGCGTTTGCTGGGCATCAGTTACCGCAGACTGTCGGGCGTTGATCATGCTCTGATAACGGGCAGTTGTCTGTACATCACCTGTAGCGGCAACGGTTTTTTGTCCTGCGTCAGGATCTGTCTGGACAGGGGGAGTCTGAGTGGTATTAGGTGTTTCAGAAGGGATGTAGTGATGTTCAGTCAAATAGGTATACGCAGCGGGGCTGTTGTCTGTGCGTTCTAAAAAGCGGGTAATCTTCTGCTCAATCTCCGATTGCGACATGCCAGAGTTAATGGCTGAAAGCTCTGTTGCCGCCGCTTCAATGGTATCACCAGCTAAAACAACAGGGCTGGATGTTGCTGAAATTATGAGTGCCAGTAAAGCTACGTTTACAGTTTTCATTCATTTTCTCTCGTGCAAAATAAGTCGCATTAGTGTTTCTATAAGAAACAAATAATATCATTTTAAGAAATAAACTACGTTGCAATTTAATCGAAATCTACGCCGCCATTTGTGTGATGTAAAGCGCATTTTTGGTTGGTGTAAGCGTAAATATTGCCAATAAGAAACAAAAAATGTTTCTTATATAAATAAAATAGAAAATCATTTTGTGCTCTTTCAATGTAAAAAAGAGTAAAGACTTGTTTTGATAAGCGAAATAAATGTTGTTTCTGGGCTAAACGTGAAGCTGTTCCTGATGTGTGCTAGAATGCGTTTCTTTGATAAATCTCAATTTTTAAGAGGTTTACGCCAGGCAGGAAAATTAAATGAATGAATTTGAGAAGATTTTTAATGAAATGAATCTGGACAGGGCGCTGCTCCCGATCCTTTTTCGTTCGAATCGCTCTACGGTGTGGAAGTATTTAAGCGGCGATAGTACGGCTCCTGCCTCTGCCATGTCGCTGATCATGCTGTTGCAGTTGATCCAGAAGAGAAACCCCGATCTGTTAGCCGAATGGTTAACGCTTTCTGATTTCACCATTCCGCCAGAAGTTTACCTGGACCAGCCTGATTACTGGAAAGGGTGGGTGTATACCCAACACAAGGTCAATAAAAACGTCCTGGAATATCTAAAAAAACACTATCCGGATGAAGACCAAAAAAACATGAATAAAGGCAGTGACGAGTAATTTGCCAATGCCAGTTAATATGGCGGAGGCGGCCGACGCGCCCGCGTTGCATCAGGCGTCGGTGCGCGACTGCCGGATGCGGCGTAAACGCCTTATCCGGCCTACGTTCAGGCACAGATTTGTAGGCATGATAAGACGCGTCAGCGTCGCATCAGGCGATGACCGCACGGATGATCAGCGTTATCCCTTCAATCGCAATAACCTCAACATGCGTACCTGCACCGAGATCCTCGCTGGCGCTGACGGGCCATGAACTGTCGCCGACGCGCATATGACCGCGCCCGTTGACTAACGGTGATTCCAGCACAAATCGTCTGCCGATCAATTGCTGTCCGCGCTGGTTTAAATGACTGTCACTGTGCTTTTGTTCGCGCACGCCTCGTGCCAGCCATTTCCACCACAGCCAGGCGGCAAGTAGCGTCAGGACGGCAAACATCACCCCTTGCCACTCCCAACCCAGCGGCAGCAACCAGACCACCAGGCCAGTAATCACCGCCGCGACACCGCTCCACAACAGATAACCATTGCCGCCCAACATCTCGGCTGCCAGCAGCAGACCGCCGAGACTCAGCCAAAAAATATGCGGATGGATAGCTATCATCTCGATCATGATTTCTTTCGCTCGTTCGCGCTGTCTTTCACCAGTTCAGCAATCCCGGCAATCGATCCCATCAGGCTGCTGGCGTCTAATGGCATCATCACCACTTTGCTGTTGCTGGAGGAACCAATCTGCTGTAACGCTTCGGTGTATTTCTGCGCCACGAAGTAATTCACCGCCTGAATGTCACCAGAAGCAATGGCTTCAGACACCATTTGGGTCGCGCGGGCTTCCGCTTCGGCAGAACGTTCACGTGCTTCGGCCTGTAAGAATGCCGACTGACGTTCACCTTCCGCTTTCAGGATTTGTGACTGTTTTTCACCTTCGGCTTTGAGAATTTCCGCCTGACGAATCCCTTCTGCTTCAAGGATGTAAGCGCGTTTGGTACGTTCCGCTTTCATCTGCGCGTTCATTGAAGAGATAAGTTCAGCCGGTGGGCGCACATCGCGAATTTCAATACGGGTGACTTTTATCCCCCACGGATTAGTGGCTTCATCGACAATATGCAGCAGACGCGAGTTAATGCTGTCGCGCTGAGAGAGCATTTCATCAAGTTCCATCGAACCCAGAACGGTACGGATGTTGGTCATGGTCAGGTTGATGATTGCCAGTTCCAGATTGCTGACCTCATAAGCCGCGCGCGGGGCATCAATCACCTGAATAAAGCAAACGGCGTCGATAGTGACGTTGGCGTTATCTTTCGAGATAACTTCCTGGGATGGGATGTCGAGCACTTGCTCCATCATATTGATCTTACGACCAATGCGGTCCATAAACGGCACCACCAGACTTAGCCCCGGCTGTAACGTTTTGGTATAACGACCAAATCGTTCTACCGTCCACTGATAGCCCTGCGGCACGATTTTGACGCCCGCGCCAACAATCACCAGCGCGACAAAAATGAGAATCGGGATAAAAATAAGCATCGGAAAAACCTCCTGTTGTACCGTCCATAAAGAGCAAAGTTGCTGCTTGATTAAACAAATTATACCTGATTACTGAAAGAGAGTTCCCCCTTATTCTTGCGGAGGATAAACTGTTTTTAGTAAAAATCAGAAAAAGGGATGGGTAATGCAGGAAAATAGTCTTTTGCTCCAACTGCAAAATGTTGGATATCAGGCGGGCGATACGAAGATTCTCAATAACATCAATTTTTCGCTGCGTGCTGGCGAATTTAAGTTAATTACCGGCCCTTCTGGCTGCGGTAAAAGTACGCTACTAAAAATAGTTGCTTCATTAATCAGCCCGACCTGCGGAACGTTACTGTTTGAAGGTGAGGATGTCAGCACACTAAAGCCAGAAACCTATCGCCAACAAGTTTCTTACTGCGCCCAAACGCCGGCTTTGTTTGGCGACACGGTCTACGATAACCTGATCTTTCCCTGGCAGATCCGTAACCAGCAGCCTGATCCGGCCATTTTTCTCGATTTTCTCGAACGTTTTTCCTTGCCGGACACCATTTTGACGAAAAATATCGCCGAGCTATCTGGTGGTGAAAAACAACGCATCTCATTGATTCGTAATCTACAATTTATGCCGAAGGTTTTATTGCTCGACGAAATCACCAGTGCGCTGGATGAAAGCAACAAACGCAACGTCAATGAGATGATCCACCGCTATGTACGTGAGCAAAATATTGCTGTGTTGTGGGTGACGCACGATAAAGACGAAATTAATCATGCGGATAAAGTGATTACACTGCAACCGTATGCCGGAGAAATGCAGGAAGCACGCTATGAACACGCATAATATTACCAACGAGTCACTGGCACTGGCATTAATGCTGGTGGTTGTCGCAATCTTAATTAGCCATAAAGAAAAACTGGCGCTGGAGAAAGATATTCTCTGGAGTGTGGGGCGCGCGATAATTCAGCTGATTATTGTCGGCTATGTATTGAAATATATTTTCAGCGTTGATGATGCCAGCCTGACATTATTGATGGTGTTATTTATCTGCTTTAATGCGGCGTGGAATGCGCAAAAACGCAGTAAATATATTGCTAAAGCTTTTATCTCATCGTTTATTGCCATTACGGTCGGGGCGGGAATTACCCTGGCGGTGCTGATTCTCTCAGGATCGATTGAATTTATCCCGATGCAAGTGATCCCTATCGCCGGGATGATAGCCGGTAACGCCATGGTAGCGGTGGGGTTGTGTTACAACAATTTAGGGCAACGCGTGATTAGCGAACAGCAACAGATTCAGGAGAAACTGAGTCTTGGCGCGACGCCGAAACAGGCTTCAGCGATATTGATTCGCGACAGTATTCGCGCGGCTTTAATTCCGACGGTCGATTCAGCAAAAACGGTTGGCTTAGTGAGTTTACCAGGAATGATGTCCGGGCTGATATTTGCCGGGATTGATCCGGTGAAGGCGATTAAATATCAGATTATGGTGACCTTTATGCTGCTCTCAACCGCCAGCCTGTCAACCATTATTGCCTGCTATTTAACCTATCGTAAGTTTTATAATTCGCGCCACCAGTTGGTGGTGACGCAATTGAAGAAGAAATGATGCGATGCCGGATGCGCAGCATCGCATCCGGCGTTGTGGTTCATGTGCCGATCAACGGAATATCAATACAACAATGCATACAGCTGGCGGCGATACTTCGACGCCAGTGCATCCCCCGTACCCAGCGCAGCGAGGATCTCCTGGAACGTTTTACGCGTCTGACCGTCTGCGGCGGTGAGATCTTTACGCAGATGCCCAAACAGTAACTCCAGCGCCTCTTCATTGCGCCCAACCTGATGCAGTTGCAGTGCCAGTTGCGTCGCCAGTGCGGCATCTTCTGGGTTCTCCGCCACCTGCTGTTGCAACTGTTGAATTTCCGGCGTATCTGCCGCCTGCTTCAGCAGTTCGATTTGCGCCACCAGCCCCTGGTAGCGGGTGTCCTGATCCTGCAACGGAATGGTTTTCAGCACGGCTTCTGCATCTTCAGAACGGTTCAGCTCAATCAGCGTTTCTGCCAGCAGCAGGCCGATTTCCCCGTTCTGATTCGACAACTGCCAGGCGTCTTTCAGCAATGGCAGGGCGTCGGTGTAATTGCCTTCCTGCATCAGTTGCATCGCCTGCTGGGCTTTCAGCTCTTCTTCACGCGGCAGCACTTTATCCAGCAGGGCGCGGATTGCTTCTTCCGGTTGCGGCCCCTGGAAGCCGTCTACCGGTTGCCCGTTCTGGAACAGATACACGGTCGGAATAGCGCGCAGACCAAACTGGGCGGCAATCATCTGCTCCGCGTCGCAGTCCAGCTTCGCCAGAATAAATTGCCCGTTGTACTGCGCCGCGAGGCTTTCCAGAATTGGGGTTAACTGCAAACAGTGCTGGCTACGTTCAGACCAAAAATAGAACAGCACAGGTGTGGTCATTGACTGTTCAAGAACCTGTTGCAGGTTAGATTCGTTAATGTTGACAATATTTTCTACGGACATGGAGTCGCTCTCTGTTGTCGATATTTTCTTTGACATGGGGGCTTAAGCGCGCGCTTCAACTCACCCCTGCAATATTTTGTCCATCGCGCACCCCGGCAGCAGGCGCTTAAGCACCATGACTGCCCAGGTCACCAGCGTCACCGGATAGCGCATCTTCGGCTTCTCGCTGATAAAAGCATGGCGCACTTTGGCAACCACCGCTTCCGGCCCCAACGTAAAGCGGGCGGCGATGCCGGGGTTTTCGACCGGTTTATCGCTTTGCGTCTGGTTGACGTTGTCGGTGAAACGAGTACGAATGGGACCAGGCTCAATCAGGCTAACTTTAATTCCGCTGTGACGTAGCTCCATGCGCAGTGCGTCTGACCACGCCTCCAGCGCATATTTACTGGCCGCGTAAGCGCCGCGGCCCGGCGTGGAGATTAATCCCATCACCGATGAGGTCATCACAATACGCCCTTCACCGTGCGGCAACATAGCCGGTAACAGGCGCATGGTGAGCTGGTGTGCGCCGAAAAAGTTGGCGGAAAACTGCTGTTCCATCTGCGCACGGCTGATGGTGGAAAGGGGGCCATACATGCCGAATCCGGCATTGTTAAAGATCCCATACAGACAATTATCGGTCAGGGCGATCACTTCGTCGGCTGCGCGATCAACACTTTCTGGCGAATCCAGATCGATCAACACGCCGGTGAATCCCATATTGTTCATGCGCTCAACATCATCCGGTTTCCGGCAACCTGCCAGCACATGAAAACCCTGGCGTTTTAATTCGAGCGCGCTTTCCAGGCCAATTCCACTGGAACATCCGGTAATTAAGACCGATTTTTGCATAACTTTACCTGTCAGGATCTCCGTTGCTTTATGAGTCATGATTTACTAAAGGCTGCAACTGCTTCGCCATCCAGTCGGCAATAAACGGCTGGGCGTCGCGGTTGGGATGAATACCGTCATCCTGCATCCATTGTGGCTTGAGGTAGACCTCTTCCATAAAAAAGGGCAGCAGCGGAACATCAAACTCTTTGGCGAGTTTGGGGTAAATGGCGCTAAAGGCTTCATTATAACGGCGACCATAGTTTGCAGGCAGACGTATTTGCATTAACAATGGTTCAGCGTTGGCGGCTTTGACATCCTGCAAAATCTGGCGCAGCGTTTGCTCGGTTTGTTGTGGCTGAAAACCACGCAAACCGTCATTGCCGCCCAGTTCAACCAGCACCCAGCGCGGCTGATGCTGTTTCAGCAGAGCCGGAAGGCGCGCCAGCCCTTGTTGCGAGGTGTCGCCGCTGATGCTGGCATTGACTACCGACGTTTTGCTCTGCCACTTATCATTCAACAAGGCAGGCCAGGCCGCGCTGGCAGACATTCGATACCCGGCGCTCAGGCTATCACCCAGAATTAATAACGTGTCCGCTGCGGCGGCACGGAAAGTTAACAGGACCAGGAACAGGAAGGGCAAATGCCAGCGGAAAACATTGTTGAAGTTCATCATCTTAAGAAGTCCGTCGGTCAGGGGGAGCATGAACTCTCCATCCTCACCGGAGTTGAGCTGGTTGTCAAACGTGGCGAAACCATCGCGCTGGTGGGCGAGTCGGGATCGGGTAAGTCAACCTTGCTGGCGATCCTCGCCGGGCTGGATGACGGCAGCAGTGGCGAAGTGAATCTGGTAGGACAACCGCTACATAATATGGACGAAGAAGCGCGGGCAAAGTTGCGCGCGAAGCACGTAGGCTTTGTTTTTCAGTCATTTATGTTAATTCCTACCCTTAACGCGCTGGAAAACGTCGAGCTTCCGGCGCTGCTGCGCGGTGAGAGTAGCGCGGAAAGTCGTAACGGGGCGAAAGCGTTGCTCGAACAGTTAGGGCTGGGTAAACGTCTTGATCATCTTCCGGCACAGCTTTCCGGCGGTGAACAGCAACGGGTGGCGCTGGCGCGAGCCTTTAACGGTCGACCTGATGTGCTGTTTGCCGACGAACCCACCGGCAACCTTGACCGCCAGACGGGCGATAAAATTGCCGACCTGCTGTTTTCCCTCAACCGTGAACATGGCACCACGTTGATTATGGTGACCCACGACCTGCAACTGGCGGCACGCTGTGACCGCTGCTTACGGCTGGTGAACGGGCAGTTGCAGGAGGAAGCATGATTGCACGTTGGTTCTGGCGCGAATGGCGCTCGCCGTCGCTATTAATTGTCTGGCTGGCGCTAAGCCTGGCGGTGGCCTGCGTGCTGGCGCTGGGCAATATCAGCGATCGCATGGAGAAAGGTTTAAGCCAGCAAAGCCGTGAGTTTATGGCGGGCGATCGGGCGTTGCACAGTTCGCGCGAAGTGCCACAAGCGTGGCTGGAGGAAGCGCAAAAGCGCGGCCTGAAAGTCGGCAAGCAGCTGACTTTCGCCACCATGACATTTGCAGGCGACACACCGCAGCTGGCGAATGTCAAAGCGGTGGATGATATCTACCCGATGTATGGCGATCTGCAAACTAATCCCCCTGGTCTGAAACCGCAGGCGGGTAGCGTATTGCTGGCCCCACGCCTGATGGCACTGCTTAACCTGAAAACGGGCGACACCATTGACGTGGGTGATGCCACCTTGCGGATTGCCGGAGAAGTGATTCAGGAACCGGATTCCGGTTTTAACCCCTTCCAGATAGCCCCACGCCTGATGATGAATCTGGCGGATGTCGATAAAACCGGAGCCGTGCAGCCGGGGAGTCGGGTCACCTGGCGCTATAAATTTGGTGGCAGCGAGAATCAGCTCGACGGCTATGAGAAATGGCTGTTACCCCAGCTTAAACCCGAACAACGCTGGTACGGTCTGGAACAGGACGAAGGCGCGCTGGGGCGCTCGATGGAACGCTCGCAACAGTTCCTGCTGCTTTCGGCGCTTCTGACCTTGCTGCTGGCAGTGGCTGCGGTGGCGGTGGCGATGAATCATTACTGTCGCAGTCGCTACGATCTGGTGGCGATCCTCAAAACGCTGGGGGCAGGGCGAGCGCAACTGCGTAAGTTAATCGTCGGTCAGTGGTTGATGGTGCTGGTGCTTTCAGCCGTTACCGGCGGGGCGATTGGCCTGTTGTTCGAAAGCGTATTGATGGTACTGCTCAAGCCCGTTCTGCCTGCCGCACTACCGCCTGCCAGCCTCTGGCCGTGGCTGTGGGCGCTCGGCACCATGACGGTCATCTCGCTGCTGGTGGGGCTACGACCGTACCGCCTGTTGCTGGCAACGCAGCCTTTACGCGTACTACGTAATGATGTGGTAGCGAACGTCTGGCCGCTGAAGTTTTATCTGCCGGTTGTCACTGTGGTGGTTGTGCTGTTGCTCGTCGGGCTGATGGGCGGCAGTATGCTGCTGTGGGCGGTGCTGGCGGGCGCGGTGGTGCTGGCTTTGCTGTGCGGTGTGCTGGGCTGGATGCTGCTGAATGTACTTCGCCGCATGACGCTGAAATCGCTGCCTCTGCGCCTGGCGGTCAGCCGCCTGTTACGTCAGCCGTGGTCAACGTTAAGCCAGCTTTCGGCATTTTCGCTCTCCTTTATGCTGCTGGCACTGCTGCTGGTGTTGCGTGGCGATCTGCTTGACCGCTGGCAGCAGCAGCTACCGCCAGAAAGCCCGAACTACTTTTTAATCAACATCGCCACAGAACAGGTTACGCCGCTAAAAGCGTTCCTCGCGGAACATCAGATAGTCCCGGAATCATTTTATCCAGTGGTGCGTGCGCGGCTGACGGCGATTAACGACAAGCCGACAGAAGGTAATGACGATGAGGCGCTTAACCGCGAACTCAATCTTACCTGGCAAAATACGCGGCCCGATCATAATCCGATTGTCGCCGGTAACTGGCCGCCAAAAGCCGATGAAGTGTCGATGGAAGAGGGGCTGGCGAAACGCTTAAACGTTGCCCTCGGCGATACCGTGACTTTTATGGGCGATACCCAGGAGTTCCGCGCTAAAGTGACCAGCCTGCGCAAAGTGGACTGGGAAAGTCTGCGGCCTAATTTCTATTTTATTTTCCCGGAAGGGGCGCTGGATGGGCAGCCGCAAAGCTGGCTCACCAGTTTCCGCTGGGAGAATGGCAACGGCATGTTGACGCAACTCAACCGCCAGTTCCCGACCATTAGCCTGTTAGACATTGGCGCGATTTTAAAACAGGTTGGTCAGGTGCTGCAGCAGGTAAGTCGGGCGCTGGAAGTGATGGTGGTGCTGGTCACCGCCTGCGGTATGTTGCTGTTGCTGGCACAGGTGCAGGTAGGAATGCGTCAGCGTCATCAGGAGTTGGTGGTGTGGCGCACCCTAGGCGCGGGCAAAAAACTGCTGCGCACAACATTGTGGAGCGAGTTCGCCATGCTCGGGTTTGTTTCTGGTCTGGTGGCCGCAACTGGTGCGGAAACGGCGCTGGCAGTGTTGCAGGCGAAAGTGTTCGACTTCCCGTGGGAACCGGACTGGCGGTTGTGGATTGTGCTGCCGTGCAGCGGTGCACTGCTGCTGTCACTTTGCGGCGGCTGGCTTGGCGCGCGACTGGTTAAGGGTAAGGCGCTGTTCAGGCAGTTTGCGGGGTGATGACAGGCGTTAGATTGCCTGATGCGCTACGCTTATCAGGCCTACGAAGAGCGTGCAATGTATTGAGTTTTCACGATTTTGTAGGCCGGGTAAGGCGTTTACGCCGCATCCGGCAGTCTTGCTACTAGCGTCGGGATTGTATCGCCAACATAGCTGTTTGAATATGCAGGCATCCTGACTTATAATTCACTTGCTAGATGAGGACTGTTTCATTTCTGCCCGGAACCACCAAGTCTTGGGCGGAAAAAATAAAAAAACCGACTGTCATGTCGGTTTTTTTATATCTGTATTCTGGTGCAACCATTCTGTTCTCACGACAATCGCCGTTTCAGAATACCGCCCATCACCGCGCCTTAACCCATTCCGCCACTTCCGCCCACTCACCGCGAAAGACAACTTTTTCCGCTTTTTTCTCAAGCTGATAGCGATACATCGGGTCGTAATACTCTTCAAGCAGCGGCACCAGCCAGGCCAGATGACCGTCGGTTGTGCCGGTTGAGAGTTGCGTTGTCAGCGCTGCATCCAGCCTTGCAGCCAGTTCGTTATAGCGCTGTAACCCCAGCCGACGCTTAATCGCTGAAAGCCCATGATGCAGGTATTCGCAATACGCTTGCCAGCCCTGTTCGTCGCCGTACGCATGGGTAAAATCATGATGCATACGCAAGAAATACTCTTCGTTCAGGCGTTCAAGACGGATCTCAAACGGATCTTCTACCACCGCAATCGCCGCCTGAGTCATTCGCTCGCGCAGGCATTCCGGCAGGTGATTCGAACCGATCATCCGGCTTTCATCTTCCAGCACCCACAGGCGCAGCTCCTGACGGGCGTCGGTTTTTAGCATTTCGGCAGCCAGCAGGTTTTCAAAACTCGCTTGGCTAAGTTGCGGCTGCAATGTGCGACCAAAAGCAGAACCGCGATGGCGCGCCAGCCCTTCCAGATCAACACCGTTCGGTTGTTGCTGCACTAACAGCGTTTTACCGCTGCCGGTACAACCGCCAATCAGTACTATCGGTTTTTGTGACAGTTCAATGGTCGCCTGAATCGCGGTCTGGCGCAGTGTCTTATAACCGCCTTCCACCAGCGGATAATCAATCCCCGCTTCATGCAGCCAGCGTTGCACAATATGTGAACGTTGACCGCCACGGGCGCAGCAGAGAATACCTTGCGGATTTTGCAGACACGCTGCCCGCCAGGCATCCATGCGCTGCTGACGAATTTCACCCGCCACCAGTTTATGCCCCAGCGCCAGCGCCGCGTCAGACCCTTGCTGTTTATAGCAGGTGCCAACGGCGGCGCGTTCATCATTATTCATTAACGGCAGATTGATAGCGGCGGGCATTGCGCCTTGCTCAAACTCGATGGGGGCGCGAACATCAATAATGGGCGTATCAGCAATCAGCAGGGCACGATAGTCCTGTTCCGTGTGTCTCTCTTGCATAGTAAAAAGTGAACCTCAAATCAGCTTGCGCGCTATTTTACGCGCCAACGCGCAAGGAAACTTGATTTTTAACTGTGTGAGTTGCCGAAAATTTCTAAAAATCCACTGATTTCCGGCCTGCGCTGGGTAAATAAGGCCACAATATCTTCCACCGCTTTGCCGCTGCCAAATTTACGCCATGCCAGACTCAATGGCGAAGGCGGGCGCATCGTCGGGATGACCCAGCTGACCAGTTGTTGATTATCAATCATCGACTGGCAAAGTGATTTTGGCAAAAAACCAATGCCAACGCCCGCCAGATGGGCGGCGATTTTCGTTTCCATATCAGGAACAATAATCTCTTTTTGTCCCGGCAAACGCCAGGCGACGCGTTTGGTTAAGGTGCGGGCGCTGTCTTCAATATTGACCGCAGGAAAGCGCCGCAATTGCGCTTCTGTTAGCGGCTCTTCAACCTTTGCCAGTGGATGATCTGCCGCCATGACAAAGCGCCATTGCACCGAACCTAAGGGATCAAGGCTAAAAGTATTTGCCAGTGCTTCTGTTCCCGTGACGCCGATAGCCAGTGAAAAACCTTCGTACAATAGCGAGTCCCAGACGCCTATATAGATTTGTCGGGAGATGTGAAACTGGGTAAAGGGGTAACGTTCATTCAACCACGCCAGCAGTTGGGCGACGGCCTCGGAATTATAGAGCAGGTTGTTGATGACGATATTCACCTGGCGTTCCACGCCATCATTCACCTGTTGCAGCTCGCTCGGCATGCTTTCCAGCCAACTCAGCCAGTCTCTGGCCTGACATAGCAGATGTTCGCCAGCCGCTGTCAACGTCACGCTGCGAGTCGTGCGGAAAAACAGCGCTACTCCGGTATTCTCTTCCAGAAGCTTAATGCGATAACTGATGGTCGCCGTCGTTTTACATAATCGTTCTGCCGCTTTTGAAAAACTTCCCGTTTCGGCAACAGCAATGAAAGTCCGCAAAGTTTCTGGATCAAACATCTTCAGGTATCCCCTTTTAAATCCGCAGGTTGCGTGATTTTCCTGTCCTTTGATTTACCTGTATTTTCACATGATAACCCTGTGTGATTTGTGGGCTAAATCTAGTTTTGGAAAAATATTCCAACTTTTGTGTTGATGTTGTTCTCTTTAGGTTTTAGATTGCCTGTTATTGAAACCTGGCTGACCGGTCGGCGGTGGTTGAACGGAATTATGTTACAAGGACAAAAAGATGAAACTTCAGGTATTACCGTTAAGTCAGGAAGCCTTTTGTGCTTATGGCGACGTTATCGAAACGCAGCAACGGGATTTTTTCCATATTAACAATGGCCTGGTGGAGCGCTATCACGATTTGGCGCTGGTTGAGATTTTTGAGCAAGACCGTACGCTTATCAGCATTAACCGCGCGCAACCGGCGAATCTGCCGCTGACCATCCACGAACTCGAACGTCATCCGCTGGGTACTCAGGCATTTATCCCGATGAAAGGTGAAGTGTTTGTAGTGGTCGTGGCGTCAGGTGACGATAAACCAGACCTGTCAACGCTGCGGGCGTTTATCACCAACGGTGAGCAGGGGGTGAATTATCATCGTAACGTCTGGCATCACCCGCTTTTCGCCTGGCAGCGCGTCACCGATTTTCTGACCATCGATCGCGGCGGCAGTGACAACTGTGATGTTGAAAGTATTCCTGAACAGGAACTCTGTTTTGCGTGACGCCTGCAACCGACTTGCATAAGATAAACTAATTGTTCATTGTTTATGCTCACTTGTAGGTCGGAGTTAACGTAGGTATGACGGAAGTTAGACGGCGCGGCAGGCCAGGACAGGCGGAGCCTGTGGCACAGAAGGGCGCACAGGCGTTAGAGCGGGGAATTGCGATTCTGCAATATCTGGAAAAAAGTGGAGGAAGTTCGTCGGTTAGCGATATTTCTCTCAATCTGGATTTGCCGCTCTCGACGACCTTTCGCCTGTTAAAGGTTTTACAGGCAGCGGATTTTGTCTATCAGGACAGTCAGTTAGGCTGGTGGCATATAGGATTAGGTGTCTTTAACGTCGGCGCGGCGTACATCCATAACCGTGATGTCCTCTCCGTTGCCGGGCCGTTTATGCGCCGCCTGATGCTGCTTTCCGGCGAGACGGTCAATGTCGCGATTCGTAACGGCAATGAAGCGGTATTAATTGGTCAGTTAGAGTGTAAATCGATGGTCAGGATGTGTGCGCCGCTGGGCAGTCGTCTGCCGCTGCATGCTTCCGGTGCGGGCAAGGCGCTGCTTTATCCGCTGGCGGAAGAGGAGCTGATGAGCATCATCCTGCAAACTGGTTTGCAGCAGTTTACGCCAACTACGCTTGTGGATATGCCTACCTTGCTGAAGGACCTGGAACAAGCGCGTGAACTGGGCTATACCGTAGATAAAGAAGAGCATGTTGTAGGCCTGAATTGCATAGCTTCAGCAATTTACGATGATGTAGGTAGTGTTGTTGCCGCTATCTCCATCTCCGGGCCTTCATCAAGACTGACAGAAGATCGTTTTGTCAGTCAGGGTGAGCTGGTCAGAGACACCGCCCGCGATATCAGCACGGCGTTGGGACTGAAAGCACATCCATAGTGTCTGTCGCATCCCGCTCTGCGGAGCGGGTTTTTTTGACAAAATTTGAAAGTTGGAAAATTTTTCCAATTAATATGGGTAGGAATAAAATGGCAAAAATGAGAGCCGTTGACGCGGCAATGTATGTGCTGGAGAAAGAAGGTATCACCACCGCCTTCGGCGTTCCGGGAGCAGCAATCAATCCGTTCTACTCAGCGATGCGTAAGCACGGCGGTATTCGTCACATTCTGGCGCGTCACGTGGAAGGTGCGTCGCACATGGCGGAAGGCTATACCCGCGCAACGGCTGGGAATATCGGCGTTTGTTTGGGAACTTCGGGACCAGCAGGCACTGACATGATCACCGCGCTCTATTCTGCTTCTGCTGATTCCATTCCTATTTTGTGCATCACCGGCCAGGCACCGAGAGCCCGTCTGCATAAAGAAGATTTTCAGGCCGTAGATATTGAAGCAATTGCTAAACCGGTCAGCAAAATGGCGGTTACAGTTCGTGAAGCGGCGCTGGTGCCTCGTGTGCTGCAACAGGCATTTCACCTGATGCGTTCTGGGCGTCCGGGTCCGGTACTGGTGGATTTACCGTTCGACGTTCAGGTTGCGGAAATCGAGTTTGATCCTGATATGTACGAGCCGCTGCCAGTCTACAAGCCTGCAGCCAGCCGTATGCAGATCGAAAAAGCCGTAGAAATGTTAATCCAGGCCGAGCGTCCGGTGATTGTTGCCGGGGGCGGGGTGATCAACGCCGATGCTGCCGCACTGTTACAACAGTTTGCCGAACTGACCAGCGTTCCGGTGATCCCAACGCTGATGGGCTGGGGCTGTATTCGGGACGATCACGAACTGATGGCCGGGATGGTGGGTCTGCAAACCGCGCATCGCTACGGTAACGCAACGCTGCTGGCGTCGGACATGGTGTTTGGTATCGGTAACCGTTTTGCTAACCGTCATACCGGTTCGGTAGAGAAATACACCGAAGGGCGCAAAATCGTTCATATCGATATTGAACCGACGCAAATTGGCCGCGTGCTGTGTCCGGATCTCGGCATTGTCTCCGACGCCAAAGCGGCGCTGACGCTGCTGGTTGAAGTGGCCCAGGAGATGCAAAAAGCGGGTCGTCTGCCGTGTCGTAAAGAGTGGGTTGCTGAGTGCCAGCAGCGCAAACGCACTTTGCTGCGCAAAACCCATTTCGACAACGTGCCGGTGAAACCGCAGCGCGTGTATGAAGAGATGAACAAAGCCTTTGGACGTGATGTTTGCTATGTCACCACCATCGGCCTGTCACAAATCGCTGCGGCGCAAATGCTGCATGTCTTTAAAGACCGTCACTGGATCAACTGTGGTCAGGCAGGCCCGCTAGGCTGGACCATTCCGGCGGCGCTGGGCGTGTGTGCTGCTGATCCAGAGCGCAATGTGGTGGCGATTTCCGGTGACTTCGACTTCCAGTTCCTGATTGAAGAATTAGCCGTTGGCGCACAGTTCAACATTCCGTACATCCATGTGCTGGTCAATAACGCCTATCTCGGCCTGATTCGTCAGTCGCAACGCGCATTTGATATGGATTACTGCGTACAGCTCGCGTTCGAAAATATTAACTCCAGTGATGTGAACGGTTATGGCGTTGACCACGTGAAAGTAGCGGAAGGTTTAGGTTGTAAAGCTATTCGCGTTTTCAAACCGGAAGATATTGCTCCAGCCTTTGAACAGGCGAAAGCCTTAATGGCGCAGTACCGTGTCCCGGTGGTGGTGGAAATTATGCTGGAACGTGTAACCAATATTTCGATGGGCAGTGAACTGGATAACGTCATGGAATTTGAAGATATCGCCGATAACGCAGCGGATGCACCGACTGAAACCTGCTTCATGCACTATGAATAAGGGAGATAAATAATGTTACGTTTCTCTGCTAATTTATCGATGTTATTTGGTGAATATGATTTTCTCGCCCGTTTTGAGAAAGCTGCACAGTGTGGTTTTCGTGGTGTTGAATTTATGTTCCCTTATGACTACGACATTGAAGAATTAAAACAGGTGCTGGCGAGTAATAAACTCGAACATACGCTGCACAATTTACCGGCAGGTGACTGGGCGGCGGGCGAGCGGGGTATTGCCTGTATTCCTGGCCGTGAAGAAGAGTTTCGGGATGGCGTAGCAGCAGCGATTCGTTATGCTCGTGCACTGGGTAATAAAAAAATTAACTGTCTGGTCGGTAAAACGCCGGCTGGTTTCAGCAGTGAACAGATTCACGCAACGCTTGTAGCAAACCTGCGTTATGCCGCGAATATGCTGATGAAAGAAGATATTTTATTACTGATTGAACCTATTAACCATTTTGATATTCCTGGTTTCCATCTCACCGGAACTCGGCAGGCGCTGAAATTGATTGATGATGTTGGTTGCTGCAATTTGAAAATTCAGTATGACATTTATCACATGCAGCGGATGGAAGGTGAATTAACCAATACCATGACTCAGTGGGCCGATAAAATTGGTCACCTGCAAATTGCCGATAATCCACATCGCGGCGAACCAGGGACCGGAGAAATTAATTACGAATATCTCTTTACGGTAATTGCGCAATCAAACTACGATGGGTGGGTAGGATGTGAATATAAACCGAAGACCACTACGGAAGAGGGATTAGCGTGGATTACCCCTTACTGCTAAATTAAAATATGCTGCAGACAAGGTTTTTAATACCTGGCTGGTGGGGAATGAAGTTATCTGTATTCGATAAATGATAGCAGTTGGCGCGATTTTAACAGGTGTTCCTATGTTTAATATTTCATTTAACCGCGAAAATATGTTGTCTGGTTTTCAGTGGTTTTTCTTCATTTTTTGTAACACCGTAGTGGTTCCGCCAACGTTGCTTTCGGCATTTCAGCTACCGCAAAGCTGTTTGCTGACACTGACGCAATATGCATTTCTGGCAACCGCATTAGCCTGTATTGCTCAGGCATTTTTCGGTCATCGCCGCGCTATTATGGAAGGGCCTGGAGGTTTATGGTGGGGAACGATCCTCACCATCACGTTGGGTGAATCATCGCGAGGTACACCGCTCAATGATATTGCCAATAGTCTGGTAGCAGGAATTGCGATTTCCGGCGTACTGACTATTTTAATTGGTATTAGTGGGTTAGGTCACCGTCTGGCACGCTTGTTCACCCCAACCGTGATGGTCGTTTTTATGTTGATGCTGGGCGCGCAGCTTACCACTATCTTCTTTAAGGGAATGTTAGGTTTGCCGTTTGGTATTGCTGACCCAAATTTTAAAATTCAGTTTCCAGCGTTTGCTCTGTCGGTAGCGGTAATGTGTCTGGTGCTGGCGATGATTATTTTTCTTCCCCAGCGTTTGGCACGTTATGGGGTATTGGTGGGGACAATACTAGGTTGGCTACTTTGGCATTTCTGCTTTCCTTCATCGCCAATCATTCATTCTGAACTGCACTGGCAATGGTTTCCCTTGGGGAGCGGAGGCAAGTTATCCCCAGGGATTATTGTGACGGCGGTAATTACCGGTCTGGTTAATATCAGCAATACTTATGGCGCAGTCCGGGGTACTGATATTTTTTACCCACAACAAGGGGCGGGAAACAGACGTTATCGTCGAAGTTTCGTGGTCACAGGGGTGATGACGCTGGTGACGGTGCCGATGGCTATTATTCCCTTTTCGCCGTTCGTTTCGTCTATTGGTTTATTAACGCAAACTGGCGATGCGACACGTCGTTCATTTCTCTACGGTAGTGCGATTTGTTTGTTGGTAGCGATGACTCCGCCACTGACGCGCTTATTCAGCAGTATTCCGCTGCCGGTAACGAGTGCGGTAATGTTAGTGTCTTATTTGCCATTACTCTTTTCTGCGCTACTTTTTAGCCAACAAATTAACTTTACGGCGCGTAATGTTTATCGACTCGCACTACCGTTATTTGTTGGGATCTTTTTAATGGGATTACCGCCTGTCTATTTACAGGATCTGCCATTAACGCTTCGCCCATTATTAAGTAACGGATTGCTGGTTAGTATTTTGTTGGCGGTGTTAATGGATAATCTGATTCCGTGGCATCGGCTGAAATGAGGTGACGGGTGACGAGAATTAGCCACCCGATATGGCTCAACTGAACTTACTCTGCGCCCACATCACGCCGCTGGCATACTCCGGCGGCAGTAATGGGATCAGCGCTTCCAGCGTCGCGGTCAGACGCGATGTGTCGCTGTCGGTCAAATTCAGATGCCCCACTTTACGCCCCGGACGGACTTCTTTGTCGTACCAGTGCAGATGCACCAGCGGCAGTTTCAGCCAGTCATAATTCACATCGCTACCAATCAGGTTGATCATCACCGACGGACTATTCACTACTGGTTGCGGTAACGGCAGAGCGGTAATCGCCCGCAGATGCAGCTCAAACTGGCTGATGCTGGCGCCGTTTTGCGTCCAGTGACCGCTGTTATGCACACGCGGTGCCAGTTCGTTGATCAACAGACCTTGCGGGGTGACAAAACACTCCATCGCCATCACGCCCACATAGCCCAGCTCCTGCATAATCGCCGACAACATCTCTTCAGCTTGCGCCTGCTGCTGCGCATTAGCCTGCGGGAACGCGACGCTGGTGCGCAAAATACCGTCCTGATGCAGGTTATGCGTCAGCGGATAAAACACTGTGCTGCCATCAAAGCCGCGTGCGCCAACCAGTGACACTTCACCAGAGAAGTTAATGCCCTGCTCGACAATACATTCGCCGTAACACTCTGCCGGTAACTGTTCGGTTTCATCGGCGCGTAAACGCCATTGACCGCGTCCGTCATAGCCACCAGTGCGACGCTTAACAATCGCCAGCTCGCCTAAACGATCAAACACCGCTGGCCACTCGCTGCGATCGGCAAGTAACTGCCACGGCGCGGTCGGCAGGTGGAGCTTGTCGAAAAGCTGCTTTTGAGTCAGACGGTCGGCAATAATCGGGAACACATCGCGGTTCACAAATGCCGGATGGCGCGCCAGCTCGCGGGTTAATGCGGTTTCCGGCCAGCGTTCGATCTCAGCGGTAATCACGCTTTGTTGAAAAGGCACCGCCGCCGGTTCAGCGTCCAGCCCGACCGGCCAGACAGCAATGCCTAACGGTTCGCCAGCCTGGCGCAGCATACGGCCTAACTGCCCGTTACCGAGGACGCAAACCTGTTTCATGCCGCACCTCGAGGGTCCGGGTTTTCCAGCACTTCGTCGGTCTGGGCTTTGCGCCAGTCATTCAGACGCTGGTGCAGTTCTTTATCATGAGTCGCAAGAATTTGTGCTGCCAGTAACGCCGCGTTTGCCGCGCCTGCTTTACCAATCGCCAGCGTACCTACAGGAATGCCGCGCGGCATTTGTACGATGGAGTAGAGACTATCGACACCGCTCAGTGCGGCGCTCTGTACGGGCACGCCCAGCACTGGCACCAGCGTTTTGGCGGCAATCATGCCCGGCAGGTGTGCAGCGCCGCCTGCGCCCGCAATAATCACCTGATAACCGTTCTCTTCGGCGCTTTCGGCGAAGCTGAACAGTTTATCGGGGGTACGGTGAGCAGAAACCACTTCAACGTGGTGCGGGACATTCAGGATTTCGAAGATTTCGGCGGCGAACTGCATGGTAGCCCAGTCGCTTTTGGACCCCATCACGATGGCGACACGCGCCGGATTATTGCGGGAAGACATGCGTCTTAAAACTCCTGTGGTGCACAACTCTCGGCTTTAGAGGGCACAGAGAATAGCACGGAAAGAGAGCAAGGAAAACGGTTGCGTAGGCGGAATTAACCGTCAGTTGTTGAGTTTTTAGTCTGCTCTGCGTGTTGATTATGCGCTCTGGCTGAACTGGCAAAGAATGCCCATATCAGCACAATGCTCCACGGAAAAAAGCAAATACCAACAATCAATATAAATCTTTCTACAAAGCGTTGGTTGTGAGGGCGGGTGAGTACTAAATAAATGAGCCAGAAATAGACTATCCACGAAATGACCGCCGCAGCTACCAGTGACAATGCGCCAAAATAGAAGCCGACAAGACCGAACCAGCTAATACACAGAGGTGCACCTGCCGTAAGGGCGATGCCAGAAATCAAAAATCCGTTGCAGCGTTGCATAATAATATTCCCTGTTGTTATTTCACTCAGGGATTTATTACCTTGCTGGCTCAGAAAAAGATATACAGGTTGCGTTAGTCCGGCGCTTTTTCAGAATCTATTCATTCGTGTTCAGAAGGGAAAATGAATTAATTCAACGTCATCTGCCGTGACTTTCACCATTGAACCTTTCGTATGCCAGGCACCGAGTACCACGCGAAAAGCCGGTTGCACATTGGCGATGAGCTCATGCACCGCCGGGCGATGGGTATGCCCGTGAATCAGCCATTGCACCTGATGTTTTTCCATCGCACTGACCACCGCGTTTTGGTTAACATCCATGATCGCCAGCGATTTACTGCTGTTGGCTTCTTTACTGTTCGCTCGCATTCGCGCGGCAATACGTTTGCGCACAAACAACGGCAGGGCGAGGAATAGCGTTTGCAACCAGGGTTTATGGACTTTAACGCGAAATGCCTGATAACCCGCGTCATCGGTGCACAGCGTGTCGCCATGCATAATCAATACCCGACGACCATAAAGTTCGAGCACCTTTTCTTCCGGCAATAACGTCATGCCGCTTTCACGGGCAAAGCGTTTGCCGAGCAGAAAATCACGGTTGCCATGAATGAAATAACAGGGAACGCCGGAATCGGATACCGCTTTGATCGCTGCCGCCATCTGGCGATGAAACGGGCTGGGATCGTCGTCGCCAATCCAGGCTTCAAACAGATCGCCAAGAATATACAGCGCGTCGGCCTTGCGGGCTTCTCCCGCTAAAAAACGCAGAAAACCGGCGGTGATCGCCGGTTCTTCCACGCAGAGATGAAGATCTGCAATAAAGAGTGTCGCCACGATTACTCGCTAACGGTCACGCTTTCAATGATAACGTCTTCTTTTGGCACGTCCTGGTGCATACCGCTACGACCGGTAGCGACACCTTTGATTTTGTCGACTACGTCCATGCCTTCAACCACTTCAGCAAACACGCAGTAACCCCAACCTTGCAGGCTCTCGCCGGAGAAGTTCAGGAAGTCGTTATCAACCACGTTGATGAAGAACTGGGCAGTTGCAGAGTGCGGTGCCTGAGTACGGGCCATTGCCAGCGTACCACGGGTGTTTTTCAGACCGTTGTTGGCTTCGTTTTTGATCGGCTCTTTGGTGGCTTTTTGTTTCATGCCCGGCTCAAAACCGCCGCCCTGAATCATAAAACCGTTGATAACACGGTGGAAAATGGTGTTGTTGTAAAAACCTTCGCGGCAGTAGTCCAGGAAGTTTTTAACTGTTTCAGGTGCTTTATCGTCAAAAGTTTTGATGACAATATCGCCGTGATTGGTGTGGAAAGTAACCATTTTTGCATCCTGTTCCGTTTGATTGGTGCTTCAACCCGGTTCGGGTCATATATAGGGTGGTGTTATAGCATAACCGCACGATCGGATCATCTCGCAATGTATGCTGATTCGCGCGGGAAATATGGGTATTATACGCAACTCAATTACCCACACATGTCTAAACGGAATCTTCGATGCTAAAAATCTTCAATACTCTGACACGCCAAAAAGAGGAATTTAAGCCTATTCACGCCGGGGAAGTCGGCATGTACGTGTGTGGAATCACCGTTTACGATCTCTGTCATATCGGTCACGGGCGTACCTTTGTTGCCTTTGACGTGGTTGCGCGTTACCTGCGTTTCCTCGGCTATAAGTTGAAGTATGTGCGTAACATTACCGATATCGACGACAAAATCATCAAGCGCGCCAATGAAAATGGCGAAAGCTTTGTGGCGCTGGTGGATCGCATGATCGCCGAAATGCACAAAGATTTTGATGCTTTGAACATTCTGCGCCCGGATATGGAGCCGCGCGCGACGCACCATATCGCAGAAATTATTGAACTCACTGAACAACTGATCGCCAAAGGTCACGCTTATGTGGCTGACAACGGCGACGTGATGTTCGACGTCCCGACCGATCCGACTTATGGCGTGCTGTCACGTCAGGATCTCGACCAGCTGCAGGCAGGCGCGCGCGTTGACGTGGTCGACGACAAACGCAACCCGATGGACTTCGTTCTGTGGAAGATGTCGAAAGAGGGCGAACCGAGCTGGCCGTCTCCGTGGGGCGCGGGCCGTCCTGGCTGGCACATTGAATGTTCGGCAATGAACTGCAAGCAGCTGGGTAACCACTTTGATATCCACGGCGGCGGTTCTGACCTGATGTTCCCGCACCACGAGAACGAAATCGCTCAGTCCACCTGTGCCCATGATGGTCAGTATGTGAATTACTGGATGCACTCCGGGATGGTGATGGTTGACCGCGAGAAGATGTCCAAATCGCTGGGTAACTTCTTTACCGTGCGCGATGTGCTGAAATACTACGACGCGGAAACCGTGCGTTACTTCCTGATGTCGGGCCACTATCGCAGCCAGCTGAACTACAGCGAAGAGAACCTGAAGCAGGCGCGTGCGGCGCTGGAGCGTCTCTACACTGCGCTGCGCGGTACAGACAAAACCGTTGCTCCTGCTGGTGGCGAAGCGTTTGAAGCGCGCTTTATTGAAGCGATGGACGATGATTTCAACACCCCGGAAGCCTATTCCGTGCTGTTTGATATGGCGCGTGAAGTGAACCGTCTGAAAGCAGAAGATATGGCAGCGGCGAACGCAATGGCATCTCACCTGCGTAAACTTTCCGCTGTATTGGGCCTGCTGGAGCAAGAACCGGAAGCGTTCCTGCAAAGCGGTGCGCAGGCAGACGACAGCGAAGTGGCTGAGATTGAAGCGTTAATTCAACAGCGTCTGGATGCCCGTAAAGCGAAAGACTGGGCGGCGGCAGATGCGGCGCGTGACCGTCTTAACGAGATGGGGATCGTGCTGGAAGATGGCCCGCAAGGGACCACCTGGCGTCGTAAGTAATTGCGCTATTGCCGGATGCGAGTTCTCGCATCCGGTTATCGCCTGCGCCACCACAACATTCCCATCAGCACCATCCCCGGCAACCATACCCACATCAATTCGGAAATTATCACCTGATGCCCGTACGGCGTGGTGTAACGAGACAACGCAAACGGCGCGACTTTAATCACCTGCCAGGGAGCGAAAAAGCGTTCATCTGACCACGGCCACAGCCAGCCAACGCCCTTACCGCCAGTGGTTACCGAATCCAGCAAACTGTGCGATAACAACGAGACGGTTAAAAAAAGCCAGCAGCGAATCAGCCCAGCCCTGAACCATCGACGCCCAATCAGTACGCATAACAGCGGGACAACAAACGCAAACACCAGCGAATGGGTAAACCCGCGATGACCAAAAACATTGCCGTAAGCAACGCCAAATTTAAACGACAATACGTCGGCGTCGGGCAGCATCGCCAGGATGATTCCGGCAAATAACAGACGCGGCGGGATGACTTTCGAACCCAACCCTAAACCAATGCATAGGGGAACGGCGGCGTGCGTAATAACGGTTGGCATGATGGTCGCTTCGGCAAAATGTCGATGCTATCAGCATGGATGAACGGGGCGTAGAGGGCAAAAGTCTGAAAAGAGAACCGGCCTGTTGATACAGGCCGGGAAAGGGCTCAGGCAACAACCTGTACGCTGTGACCCGCAAAACTCACAGTCTGACCGGCGACGATTTTGCAACGTTTACGCGTTTCAACTTCGCCGTCGACTTTTACCTGGCCTTCTGCAATCGCGATTTTCGCCTGCGCGCCGCTTTCGCTCCAGCCTTCCAGTTTCAGCAAGTCGCACAGCTCAACGTACGGATGTTTACCTAAAGAAAATGTCGCCATGTTACTCACCCTGTGGATCATGATATTCAACGCACGCCTGTAGCGTGTTTTCAATCAGCGTGGCAACCGTCATCGGGCCAACGCCGCCGGGGACAGGCGTAATCCAGGAGGCGCGTTTAGCCGCGTCTTCAAACACTACGTCGCCCACAACTTTGCCATTTTCCAGACGGTTGATGCCGACATCAATCACAATTGCGCCTTCTTTGATCCAGTCACCTGGAATAAAGCCCGGCTTACCGACGGCAACGATCAACAGATCGGCATTTTCTACATGATGACGCAGATTTTTAGTGAAGCGGTGAGTCACGGTGGTGGTGCAACCTGCCAACAGCAGTTCCATGCTCATCGGGCGGCCAACGATATTCGATGCGCCAATCACCACGGCGTTGAGGCCGAAAGTATCAATGTTGTAACGCTCAAGCAGCGTGACGATACCGCGCGGAGTGCAGGGACGTAGACGCGGCGCGCGCTGGCACAGACGACCGACGTTGTAAGGATGGAAACCGTCCACGTCTTTGTCCGGGTGTATACGTTCCAGCACTTTGACGTTATCAATACCCGCCGGTAACGGCAGTTGAACCAGAATGCCATCGATGGTGTTGTCGGCATTCAGTACATCGATAAGCTCCAGCAGCTCTGCTTCGCTGGTGGTTTCCGGAAGGTCGTATGAGCGGGAGATGAATCCCACCTCTTCGCAAGCTTTGCGTTTGCTTGCGACATAAATTTGCGATGCAGGGTTGCTACCCACCAGCACAACGGCCAGTCCCGGCGCCCGCAGTCCGGCTGCAATACGCGCCTGAACTTTTTGAGCAACCTCAGAGCGCACCTGCTGCGCAATCGTTTTACCATCTATAATCTTTGCTGCCATCAGAGAGAGGATTCCATCTGTTACGTAGGTCGAAGGGGATGCGCCTATTTTGTCAGAAGCGGGGCGCGCTGTCAGGTTTCGTTTTCTGGACTATCTGTAATCCGCTGTTTTTTTGGCAACAGAGAGTTGCTGGTTTGATAGTTACCCGGCTCATATAAACGCACAATTATTCGTAACGTAAGAAAATTGTACTCTTTATCAATGAAAACAGGTTTACCTGTCCCAGACTGAGGGCGGATATGTGTTTCCTTGCTCTCATGGTGAGATAAATAGACACCGCCGTACACTTGTTCAGCAACCGGTTCAAAAGCCATTGACTCAGCAAGGGTTGACCGTATAATTCACGCGATTACAGCATCTCGCGGTGTAATGCGCCCTTAGCTCAGTTGGATAGAGCAACGACCTTCTAAGTCGTGGGCCGCAGGTTCGAATCCTGCAGGGCGCGCCATTACAATTCAATCAGTTACGCCTTCTTTATTTCCCCATAATTTCAGAAATGGAACATCTTTGGGATATCATCACCAAAAATGTCGTCAGTTTTCCTCGCGTGCTCCGTCAAATGATTAGGCGCAAGGTGAGCATATCTACGCACCATTTCTATGGATTCCCATCCGCCCATTTCCTGAAGCACTGATGAAGAACATCAATGAATGCACCAGGAGGAAACCAGTGAGTTAGGTTCAAACTGTAGTACAATTCTCTTCGGTATTAACAGGAAAGAATATGCTATGAACCCTTATATTTATCTTGGTGGTGCAATACTTGCAGAGGTCATTGGTACAACCTTAATGAAGTTTTCAGAGGGTTTTACACGGTTATGGCCCTCTGTTGGTACAATTATTTGTTACTGTGCATCATTCTGGTTATTAGCTCAGACGCTGGCTTATATTCCTACAGGGATTGCTTATGCTATCTGGTCAGGAGTCGGTATCGTCCTGATTAGTTTACTTTCCTGGGGATTTTTCGGCCAACGGTTGGATCTGCCAGCCATTATAGGCATGATGTTGATTTGTGCCGGAGTGTTGGTGATTAACTTATTGTCACGAAGCGCACCACATTAAAAATAGTTTCGTTCGAGTTTAATAAAATGCATCAGCCCGTATGTTTATACGGGCTGCTTTTTTATACTGCGGGTAAATATTTTTAAGCACGTGGAGCTGGGGATTACCACATTTGCGTTCTGAACAGTAGCAATAAAGTTTTCGGTGAGAAATGCTGTCGGCATTTGTGATTAAATGATTTATAGCAATATAAAAAGGAACTCTTAAGTCTGTTTATTTTTTTAGATTCATACTCATCGTGGATAAAAATCAGAACCACCCGCTGAACGGGTGGTTTTACGTAAGTTTAATTTTATAATTTCAGTGATTTTTTTACGCTACAATAATGCAAATGATAGTGGACAAAAAACACAATCAGTCAATGTGGTCACTGTAGGATGCAACTGCCTGAGCATGGTAACCTGCCCCAAATTTCTGTCTGAACCCATCATTGCTAAGATAATAATAAGAATTATTATCTTTATTAAAGGCGTAAATGCCACACAAACCGGAGTCCTCATTAATTGTGTTCCATCCGCTATTAGCTACATTACCCCATTCCTGGTAAAGTCCTGCGTTAACTTCTCGCTTGATAATATGTGTTGCATAATGATCATCATAATCGTAACTATCGATATCCTGCGCTTCAGGAAATTCCCCGTTCATTTTTTTAATCCACGGTAAAACATCTTTAACCGATTTATAATTTTCAATGCTGTATTTGAAAAAACGCTTTACGATAAATAAATAAACACCGGCAGATTGATTTGTTATTTTATCAGTGGCGTAAATACCAAATAAATTCCAAACACACTTTTCATCTACGTTCGGAAAAGTCACTGTGCCATCCTGACTCACCGCCAGAACATTATTGTCTGCATCAGTGACACAGCTCCATGTTACCTTATCATTATTAACTGGGTCATTATCAATGACCATCTTGAAGGTGGCGCCTGGAAACAAGCTGTTAGGAAAATTGTAACCAAACTTCATATCATTGTTAATATCATAGATATGGTTATCAACTAAAACGCCTGTAATTTTACTCATTATGGACCCTCTTTGTTTATTAAATAAAAGGTTGTATTCCTGTGTAAAGGAATATGCTGATATTAATGCAGTTAATAAATAATTGTTCTTATTTAAAATTTATATAGTGGTATGAATATGATTATATAATGCCTCTGAGTAGTGGCTACACCGATTATTTGTGTCCAATTAATATTTACAGGATTCTGACCAGGAAAGTGAAAAGGAAAGGAGCGAGCAAAGTCGCTCCCTTAAATCATTAATACTCAAGAATGCCGTGAGCGACAGGCAAATAGCGCAGGGAGAAATAGAGCACGTCTTTACCACAGGAGGAACGTTTCGCTAACAGCGAAGCAATTTCTGCATCCGGTTTTGGTTTTGCTTCAAAGGTTTTACCTTTACCGGCGACAAACAGTTCATAAACAACGCCGCTGGCGGGGGAGAAAGTTTGGCAATCGGCACTGGCCTGCAGATAACGCTCACGCTGTTCGGCAGTAAGTTTATCGACACCGCTACCATCCTGTACCCAGACGTGGATGCCAGTAGATTTCACTTGTTCCAGCAGTTGCCGATAGCCATCGGGCGACATGTTTCCGGCGAAAAAGCTACTGATATAAACCGGTTTTGCCGAAACATCACTGATCAGCCGTTGTGAGTTGTTTAGCCACTTCAGCAATGGCTGGCGAGCGGCTTCGCTGCGCCAGTTCAGGTCGTCAATTTCTGCGCTGATATACCAGCCATCCGGCGTAACGCCGGGTGCGGCGCTCCATAATCTGGCCTGCTGGAGATCGGCGACCAGCAGGCGATTAAGATAGCTCTCCAGCGCCGCGGACGACTGCTTCTGATGCAGAAAAAATTCCGGATCGGCATTCAAACCAACAATCAGCTTCAGGCCAGCTTGTTGCGCAGCTGCGGCACGCTTAAACAATAATGCCCGCTGTTCTGGCTGGGTGAATGCATCGCCGTAACGGGTCCATTGCAGAATCAGGGTGTCGAATCCTTGCAAATGCAACTGACTCATCAGCCCACGCCACTGGGCGTCGGTGACCTGACTATCGCGATTTTGTGGCTGCCAGATAATACCTTTCATCGCAAAGGAAAAAGGACTGACCAACAAAAGTGTCAGCAATACGAAAATTAACTTACGCATTTACCAGTGCACTCCAATGGTGAGAAACGCGTTGTTGCGTTCCCCTGTACGTTGATTAATCGCCTTAAAGGTATGTTGATATTCGACGCCGAGACTGACTTTGTGCGGCCAGGCGTCGTAGTGCGTCTCGCCGGTCCAGATGTTCCAGCGTACGCCGACGCCGCCCACCTGCGCGCCCTGAGTACCTTTATCCCGATAGCCGTTACCTTGTACGTGAGCGTAAGGTTCAATAGTCTGCCCGTTCGCTACCTTCTGGTGCCAGCTAACTCGATAATCTGCCGTCCACGCCTGAATATCCTGACGAAAATATTGCGCCGCATCGAGATACAGGTTTTGCGCAAACCAGCCAGAACCGTTCGGGTGCCACTCATCGCTGTATTTTCCGCCGTTAAAGAACGAGGCGCTGGCACGCAGCATGGTGTCGGAGGCGCCATTTTGCCCGTTTAGTGGGAACTGCTGTTCAACGGCGAGGAAAAAGATCTGATCGCGCAGCGGCTTCCAGCGCAATCCGGTGCCTGACATCGGACTTTTCACCGGCATCATCACTCCGTTTTCTCCGGTATCGGCAAAGACGCGGCTATAAACCGAGAGCAGGTCGCCTTCCAGCAGCATATTGCGCCCGATGCGGTACTCAGCTTCCAGCTGCCCGTAACTGCGATAGCTTTTACCTGGCGCCGAACCGCCGACATTATTGCTTGCCGAGCTTATAGCCCCTGAGCGTAACCCGATAGAGGAATCAAAATTAAAACTCCAGCGGCGACCGGTATCCTCATGCAAACGACGGAAATTAAAGCGCTGTTGATTTTGTTCCGGCGTTAGCGGTGTAATCAGCGCCTGATTATCAATGTCATCAATCACCTGCCGTGCGTAGTGCAGCGTCGCAGGCATATCATCCAGACGTTGATTCACGTAGGCCAGTTGTCGGATCAGTGCCGGATCGTCCGGTAGTCCTTTATGCGCCTGTTCCAGCATCTCCCGCGACTGCGCGATATCACCACTATCCCACAGGGCGTAGCCGAGCGCCGCCTGGGTGTTGCTGTTATTGGGCTCCAGTTCAAGCGCGGCGCGCAGATCGCTCACTGCCGCTGAGACATTATGACGTTGCCGATAAATCGTTGCCCGTGCGACGTAAGCATTGGCGGAAGGCGCGATATTGATTGAACGAGTGAGATCGTTCAGTGCAAGTTCTGGCTGAGCTGGGATATAACGTTGCGCATGCAGCCACCAGTATTGGGCATTGTTTCCCAGCCCGCGTTGTTCTGCCTGTTGAAGCCAGCGATCGCGAGCCGCGCCATTTCCCGCCGCCTGAGCGGTATTGGCGGCGGCGAGCAGATCCTCATTGCTCATATCGTGAAGGCTGATTTTCTCCCAGGCTGCCAGGGCGGTGCTGTAATCTTCCACCTGATACGCCTGATAAGCCACGGCGCGATGTTGCCAGGCGTTCGGTTGCCTTTTTTCCGCCTGAAGCCATGCATATAACGCCACGCCGGGGAGTGTTTCACGATAACACTTCGCCAGGCGGTTCCAGGCGGCAGCATCATAAGAAGGTGACATATCCCCAAGCAAACGAACGATTGCCGGGCAATTATCCGCAATACCCGGCAACTGGCTTTGCCACTGACGTTGCGCCGCCAGCGGCAAGGGTTTCGATAAAATCGCCACCTTCGCCGGAGTTGCCAGGTAAGGATGACTTTCCAGCAGAGAAGCCAGCCGTGTCATTAAAGTCTGGCTGACACGCGCATCGCCCTGGAAGGGATAGCGTTGCAATAATAAATCGGCAGCTTCGCGTGACTGCCCGGCCTGCATCAGTTGCCAGGTGAGTTGATCCAGTCGCGTAAGATTTGCCGGTTCTCGCTGATACAACAATCGTGCCAGACGCAGCGCTTCTGCTTTATTATGGGTCGCCACGCTGATGGTATAACGCTCTTCAAGCATTTCATCGGCGGGGAGGGTAGCGAGCAGTCTTTGCGCCGCGTCGTACTGACCTTCTTTTAACAGCACCGGTAGCGTTGCGCCAACAACATACTGGCGGTTATCGGCAAACTGTACCTGATGATTCGCCAATGCCTGCACGGGATTGGCGCTGTATTTCGATAACAGATAGAGCCAGCTTTTCTCTTGTGCGTCCGTGGTAAACAGCGGCGTGTTTTCAGCGAGATAACGCTGGAGACGTGTTTTTTCGCCACGATAAGCCAGCGCGGTCGCGTAAGTAATGTACGACTGTGGATCGGTGAAGATCCCCACTGATTGCAGAGCAAGGATCCGATCGTCCAGCTGCCCGGCAAGAAGCACGTCAAACCACTGACGGCGTTCTGCCACGTTTAATGTATTCTGCTGGCGTGCTTCATTGTATAGCGTATCTGCCTGCGACCATTGTTTCAGATAGATTGCCCTTTGTAGCAGATCGGTTCGCAGCGTTTTTCCTTCCGGCGATGCGGCAAACGTTGCATCGTTCAGTTGCGCTCTGGCGACAGGCAACTGCGCCAGCCGCAGGGCATTCTGCCCGACTTCACTGCGACAACGCAGGGTCGGTGCAGCATCGCACGCTTTTTGCTGGGCGAGCAACTCTTCAACAGTCGTAACGCTTTTCACTTCCACTGGAATTGCCGCCAGACTGCGCTCAAGCCGGGCATCCCCTGGGTGACGTTTCAGTTGATCCTCAAGCAATAATCGCGCGCGGTCATCATGACCAAAATGGCGATAAGCTTCCGCCAGATATAACGTCAACGGAATATTATCCGGCACCTGCTGGTGTATATATTCAAATTCGCGGATGGCGGTTGCTTCGTCGTTATTTTTCTGTGCCTTCAGCGCCTTATCGAGACGGGGATAAATAACAAAATGGCGATAGTCGCTCAGCCCCAGCTCTTTTGCGCTGGTGCCGATATTGTCTGCGAGTGCGCTGGTACTCAATAAAGACGTCAGCAGTAAACCAGACCATCCGATGACGCGATTAAGGTTATTCTCCTTCATTTTCGGACTCCAGTTGCGCAACCTGTTCTGTGTTTAAACCTGCTTTGAGTAATAATGATTGCATCGAAACTTGTAATTCGCGTTGAATTGACAGTACGCGATCCAACGTTTCCTGGCTGATAACGCCTTCGGTGACCAAAAACTTGCCGAGCGGCAGAGAACTGCGTTCATGGCGCAATAACAACACGTTAATGGCTGAACGATTAATATGACCGAGCGTGGTCAGTATTTCGGCGAACAGGAACTGATGCGGCACATATTGCCGCCAGATTTCACCGGCCTGCTGTTCCGTGAGCCACTGATGCTGAACCGCATTGTACAACATTGCCCGTGGATCGTGGCCGCGCCGACGTGCATACCAGTGACGTAATCCAGTGACAATTTGTCCACGCAGAACAATGACGTAACGTACTTTCCGTCCGACCTTACGCGCCAGCGCTGCCAGAGAAACCGGGTCAATACCGTCTTCACTGCCGACAATTAACTCATCATTTTCCAGACGCAGCGGCAGCACCGCATAATGTAGCGCCACAGAGGCCGGCATTTCGACAATCAGCGAAGAAGGGATCTGCCAGGCATCGATGGATTCCCACGCCACGCCGTTTTGTTCAGCCAGCGCTTGCGCCAGTTGTTCGGCGCTGATCAATCCTTGCATTAGCATCGAACCGCCGAGACGTAAACCTTCGACACGATTACGCAGTGCTGTATCGAGTTGCTCTTCGGTGATGACCTGATTTTCCAGCAGAATTTGACCTAATGGGCGCAACGAACGGGTATCGCCAGTCACGCTGGGGAAATCGTGCGTCGTTTTATCCCACGCCACGCGACGCGGATCGCCGTGCTGAAGAACCTGTTTCAGCGCGCGCCAGTTAGCCATAAAGTTAATCAGGTTGCCCCAGAACAGACGCAGGATGGAAAGCAGGCCCTGTGTCAAACCGTAGTAGCCGGTGACAAAAATCACCCGTTGCACAATGCGGTTAACCATCAAGCCAAAGTTTAGCCACAGCAGGGTCATAAACCATGCACTGCCGCTGAAGATAGAAAGGAAATGCCAGGCATCAGGCCACAAGCTTTCATACGCCAGCAACAGCAAAAGCTGGATCATTACCAGCATCGCGAGGAAGCTGACAAAGTTACTGATTGCCCCTTTGCGGTCGCGCCAAAGAAAGTAGTTCAGCGTCAGGCTGGAGGTCCATTTGTGAGTTTTAAAACCCTGGAAAACAATGCCGATGATCCAGCGAGACTTTTGCCGAACCGCAGTCGAAAAGGTATCGGGGAAATATTCGCGCACGCAGATCATGTTTGATGTCCGCGCGTGCTGTAAAAATTTACGCTGCTCGCGTTCTTTGGCTTCGTCCACCACCGGAAAACGGACAAAAATTTCCGTCATACCTTTCTCTTTCAGGCGGAAACCAATGTCGTAATCTTCAGTAAGACTCTGCACGTCGAAAGCGATACCGTCACCGTCGGCTAACAGCGCGGTCACGGCGCGGCGGCTGAAGCAGGTACCGACGCCTGCGCTAGGCACCTGTCCGGCGAGAGCTTCACGCACCGGAACATCTTTGCCATGCAGTTCTGAAAACTCATCGATATAGGTCATGCTGGTGAAGTGCGTCCATTCGCGTTCGAACGGATACACCGGGATCTGAATCAGATCTTTACGCTCGACCAGATAGTTGAATAGACGCAATTCCATTGGCGAAATCACGTCTTCAGCATCATGCAGGATAAAACCAGCAAAGGCGAAATTGGCGCTACGTTCAAACTGGGTAATGGCATCCAGCACATTGTTCAGACAGTCTGCTTTACTGGTGGGGCCAGGACGCGCGCAGACCACCTTGTGCACGTTCGGGAAGCGAGCGCACACTTCGTCAACATCACGCTGAGTGTCAGGGTCGTTGGGGTAAGTGCCAACAAAGATATGATAGTTTTCGTAGTCGAGCGTGGTCGCTGCCAGCTCGGCCATATTGCCGATGACGCCTGTTTCGTTCCACGCCGGAACCATAATCGCTAATGGTTTTTCATCCGGCTTATACAGTTCGCGGTAACTCATTCGCGGGTAGCGGCGATAAACACTCAACTTGCGCTTAATGCGGCGTACCCAGTAGACGACATCAATGAAAAAATCGTCCAGCCCGCTGATGAACATTATGACCGCTAACGTTATCGCGATTACTTTTAAGCCGTAGAGCCAGGTAGCAAAAACATCAAGAAGCCAGTCCACACAAAAACCTTACATTAACGCTGGTTATGTTTAGGGTGGCGTATATTAAGGTTTTTTATGAATTGTGACAGCTTTTTACCGTTAATAGGTATGACTATTGCGGCACGTTATTTTTACACTGGTTATAAAAGCTGCCGATTGCTGAATGATTAAGCGGGTAATGTGATAACAAACCTGGTCCCTCGCGCATCTGACGTTACCGCAACCGTGCCTTTATGCGCGACAACAATTGATTTCACTATCGCCAGACCAATGCCGCTACCTTCGCCTTTTCGCTGACGGGAAGGGTCAACGCGATAGAAACGGTCAAACAATCGTGGTAAGTGCTCGGGCGCAATGGGCGTTCCGGGGTTTTCGACGGAAACTTGCACTTGGTGATCGACCGTCTGGCAGCGCACTACAATTGCCTTTCCGGTTGGCGTATAACGCAGGGCGTTAGAAAGCAGGTTGCTTAACGCCCGACGCAGCATCAGCGGATCGCCCGCAACCTGACACTTGTTGCCAACAAACCGCAACTCCACGCCGCGATCTTCTGCTAACGCCTCAAAAAAATCGAACACTTTGCCGACTTCATCCACCAGGTTGAGCATTTTTTTTTCGGGGATTAACTGGTTGTTATCGGCCTGGGCGAGAAACAGCATATCGCTGACCATTTTCGCCATTCGGGTCAGCTCTTCGAGATTAGAGTAGAGCACATCTTCCAGCTCCTTCTGGCTGCGCGACTGGCTGAGGGCGATTTCCGTTTGCGTAATGAGATTCGTAATTGGTGTGCGAATTTCGTGGGCGATATCCGCTGAGAAATTGGACTGGCGGGTAAAGACATCCTCAATACGCTCGATCATATGGTTGAACGACAGTACCAACTGTTCCAGCTCAATCGGCACGGTCTGCGGGTCAAGGCGAACGTCGAGATCTTTCGAGGTGATATTCTGGATTTGACGGCTGACGCTGCGGATCGGCGCGTGACCTTTATGTACCGCCAACAGCACGATAAAGACGATCAGGATGCTGATGATCGATGCGGTCATAATAAGTTTATTCATCAAATCATTTATGTAATGAAGATGAAAATCGATCGAAAGCGCGATGTAGAGCGTATAAATCGGTTTGCCGTCCGCCTGCGGGCCAACCGGCAAGCTAATCATCCGCCAGTTGCTGTGTTCCATATGCCCGTGACCGTGGCCCGGCATCATAATCGTCGGGCCGGAGAGGAGAAACACTTCGCCACCTTGGGCATCTGTATCGGGTATTGCGTCACGAGCAAATTCGCGGATATCCGGCGCACCGGGGGAGTGATACACCGTTTTACCCTGGCTATCTGCCAGAGAAATCAACACGTTGGAATAACCACTGACAATGTCTTCCAGCGTCATTAAGCGTTGGGCCTGTGTCTCGTCAGGGTGATTAAGTACGCGTTCAAGTGTGGCGCTAATCTCTTTTAAATCATTAATATCCTGCTCGGCAAAATGCACTTTTACCGAGTGGATCATGATCCATGCAAAGGCGAAAAATGCTGCAATGGTGGCAAGGCTGATAAAAAAGGTCAGGCGGGTTGCCAGCGAAAATGGGCGCTGAAACGGCTTACTGGCCATCCGGCACCTCAAGCATATAGCCTACGCCGCGCACGGTTTGAATCAGCTTTGGTTCAAAGTCGTTGTCGATTTTGCCGCGCAGCCGCTTCACCGCCACATCAATGGCGTTGGTGTCGCTGTCGAAATTCATGTCCCACACCTGCGAGGCGATAAGCGAGCGGGGCAGCACTTCGCCCTGATGACGAAGGAAAAACTCCAGCAGAGTAAATTCTTTACTGGTCAAAGTGATGCGCGCGCCGCTGCGGGTGACTTTGCGGCTGACGAGATCGACCATCAAATCGGCAACCTGAAACTGACTTTCGATAATCACCGCCGCCCCGCGCCGCAGTAGAGTGCGCACCCGCGCCAGCAGTTCAGCAAAAGCGAACGGCTTCACCAGATAGTCATCCGCTCCCAGCTCCAGCCCTTTGACGCGATGTTCAATGGTGCCAAGCGCGGTAAGCAACAGAATCGGCATCCCTTTATTGGCGGAACGCAACATGCGCACGATATCCCAGCCGTTCACGTCCGGCAGCATAATATCGAGGATTATCAGGTCATAATCACCGGTCATCGCCAGATGGTAGCCATTCAGCCCGTTGTCGGCCAAATCGACCACAAAACCGGCTTCGGTTAACCCTTTGGTCAAGTATTCTCCGGTTTTCTTTTCATCTTCGACAATCAACAGTTTCATATTTCCTCCGCATGTTGCTCGGGCAATTCTAGAGTAGCGGGATCAGATGGCAATCGCTTATTGGCAAAATGACAATTTTGTCATTTTCCTGTCACCGGAAAATCAGAGCCTGGCGAGTAAAGTTGGCGGCATAAAATCACCAGAAATTATGCGCCTATGTCTCATTGTAAATTCCTGACACTTTGTGTGGCCCTTGCGCTAAGCGGTTGCTCACTGGCACCGGATTATCAGCGTCCGGCAATGCCCGTGCCGCAGCAGTTCTCACTCAGCCAGAACGGCCTGGTTAACGCAGCGGATAACTACCAGAACGCGGGCTGGCGCACCTTTTTTGTTGATAATCAGGTGAAGACGCTGATTAGCGAGGCGCTGGTGAATAACCGGGATTTGCGCATGGCGACGCTGAAAGTGCAGGAAGCGCGGGCGCAATATCGTCTGACCGATGCCGACCGCTACCCACAGCTCAATGGCGAGGGCAGCGGCAGCTGGAGCGGCAATCTTAAAGGCGATTCCGCCACGACGCGGGAGTTCTCGACTGGCCTTAACGCCAGCTTTGACCTCGATTTTTTCGGTCGTTTAAAGAACATGAGTGAAGCCGAGCGACAGAATTATTTAGCCACTGAGGAAGCCCGACGCGCGGTGCATATTCTGCTGGTTTCTAATGTCGCGCAAAGCTATTTCAATCAGCAGCTGGCGTATGCGCAATTGCAAATAGCCGAAGAAACGCTGCGTAATTATCAGCAGTCCTATGCGTTTGTCGAAAAACAATTGTTGACCGGTAGCAGCAATGTTCTGGCGCTGGAACAGGCTCGCGGAGTGATAGAAAGTACCCGCAGCGACATCGCTAAACGTCAGGGTGAACTGGCGCAGGCGAATAATGCATTGCAACTGTTACTGGGTAGCTACGGCAAGCTGCCGCAAGCGCAGACAGTAAACAGCGGCAGCCTGCAAAGCGTTAAATTACCGGCGGGCTTGTCGTCGCAAATTTTATTGCAGCGCCCGGATATTATGGAAGCTGAACACGCGTTAATGGCGGCTAATGCTAATATTGGCGCAGCACGTGCGGCATTTTTCCCGTCTATAAACCTGACCAGCGGAATATCGACCGCCAGCAGCGATCTGTCGTCATTATTTAACGCCAGCAGCGAGATGTGGAATTTTATTCCCAAAATTGAGATCCCCATTTTTAATGCCGGACGCAACCAGGCAAATCTGGATATCGCCGAAATTCGCCAGCAGCAGTCGGTGGTGAATTATGAACAGAAAATCCAGAATGCTTTTAAAGAAGTGGCAGATGCGCTGGCATTACGTCAAAGCCTGAACGATCAAATCAGCGCCCAGCTGCGTTATCTGGCATCGCTGCAAATTACTTTGCAACGGGCGCGGGCATTATATCAGCACGGCGCAGTAAGCTATCTGGAAGTGCTGGATGCCGAACGTTCTTTATTTGCAACCCGACAAACTTTACTTGACCTGAATTATGCCCGTCAGGTTAACGAAATTTCTTTATATACCGCACTTGGTGGCGGTTGACAGCAATATACTCGTCATACTTCAAGTTGCATGTGCTGCGTCTGCGTTCGCTCACCCCAGTCACTTACTTATGTAAGCTCCTGGGGATTCACTCGCTTGTCGCCTTCCTGCAACTCGAATTATTTAGAGTATGACTTTTAACTCCAGGAGAGAATAAATGAAAAAAGCACTGCAAGTCGCAATGTTCAGTCTGTTTACCGTTATTGGCTTTAATGCCCAGGCTAACGAACATCATCATGAAACCATGAGCGAAGCACAACCACAGGTTATTAGCGCCACTGGCGTGGTAAAAGGTATTGATCTGGAAAGCAAAAAAATCACCATCCATCACGATCCGATTGCTGCCGTGAACTGGCCGGAGATGACCATGCGCTTTACCATCACCCCGCAGACGAAAATGAGTGAAATTAAAACCGGCGACAAAGTGGCGTTTAATTTTGTCCAGCAGGGCAACCTTTCTTTATTACAGGATATTAAAGTCAGCCAGTAACCCAGGTTTAATGAGATGAAAAAAATCGCGCTTATTATCGGCAGCATGATCGCGGGCGGTATTATTTCTGCGGCAGGTTTTACCTGGTTTGCCCAAGCTGAACCGCCCGCAGAAAAAACGTCGACCGCAGAACGTAAAGTCTTATTCTGGTACGACCCGATGTATCCCAATACGCGGTTCGATAAACCAGGTAAATCGCCGTTTATGGATATGGATCTGGTGCCGAAATATGCCGATGAAGAGAGTTCTGCGTCTGGTGTACGCATTGACCCGACCCAGACGCAAAATCTGGGGGTGAAAACGGCTACCGTCACGCGCGGGCCGCTGACTTTTGCCCAGAGTTTTCCGGCGAATGTCAGTTACAACGAGTATCAGTATGCCATTGTGCAGGCTCGCGCTGCCGGGTTTATCGATAAGGTTTATCCGCTTACCGTGGGCGATAAAGTGCAAAAGGGCACACCGCTTCTCGACCTGACCATTCCCGACTGGGTGGAAGCGCAGAGTGAGTATTTACTGCTGCGCGAAACCGGCGGTACGGCGACCCAGACTGAAGGCATTCTTGAGCGGCTGAGACTGGCGGGAATGCCGGAGGCGGATATTCGCCGCCTGATTGCCACGCAAAAAATCCAGACTCGCTTTACGCTCAAAGCGCCCATTGATGGCGTGATCACCGCGTTTGATCTGCGTGCGGGTATGAATATCGCCAAAGATAACGTGGTCGCGAAAATTCAGGGTATGGACCCGGTATGGGTCACTGCTGCGATCCCGGAATCCATCGCCTGGCTGGTGAAAGATGCCTCGCAGTTTACGCTCACCGTTCCGGCGCGACCCGATAAAACACTCACCATCCGCAAATGGACGCTGCTACCCGGCGTGGATGCTGCGACCCGCACGCTGCAGCTGCGTCTGGAAGTCGACAACGCCGACGAGGCGCTAAAACCGGGCATGAACGCCTGGTTGCAACTCAACACTGCCAGCGAACCGATGCTGCTCATTCCGTCACAGGCGCTGATTGATACCGGCAACGAACAGCGGGTGATTACCATTGATGCCGACGGGCGCTTTGTACCGAAACGCGTTGCCGTTTTCCAGGCATCGCAAGGCGTCACCGCGTTACGCTCTGGTTTGGCAGAAGGTGAAAAGGTGGTTTCCAGCGGCCTGTTCCTGATTGATTCTGAAGCCAATATTTCTGGCGCACTGGAGCGGATGCGCTCTGAAAGTGCTACCCATGCGCATTGAGGGAATAGCCAATGATTGAATGGATTATTCGTCGCTCGGTGGCGAACCGTTTTCTGGTGCTGATGGGCGCGTTGTTTCTGAGTATCTGGGGCACCTGGACCATCATTAACACGCCAGTGGATGCACTGCCGGATCTTTCCGATGTACAGGTGATTATTAAAACCAGCTATCCCGGTCAGGCACCGCAAATCGTTGAAAATCAGGTGACTTATCCGCTAACTACCACCATGTTGTCGGTGCCTGGCGCGAAGACGGTGCGCGGTTTCTCGCAGTTTGGCGACTCTTATGTATATGTCATTTTCGAAGATGGCACCGATCCGTACTGGGCGCGCTCGCGGGTGCTGGAGTACCTCAACCAGGTACAGGGTAAGCTGCCTGCGGGAGTCAGCGCCGAGCTGGGGCCAGATGCCACGGGTGTTGGCTGGATCTATGAATATGCGCTGGTGGATCGCAGCGGTAAGCATGATCTGGCCGATTTACGCTCATTGCAGGACTGGTTTCTCAAATATGAGCTAAAAACCATCCCTGACGTTGCGGAAGTGGCGTCGGTGGGCGGTGTGGTGAAAGAGTATCAGGTGGTTATCGATCCCCAGCGCCTGGCGCAGTATGGCATCAGTCTCGCCGAAGTGAAAAGCGCGCTGGATGCTTCAAACCAGGAAGCGGGCGGTTCGTCGATCGAACTGGCGGAAGCGGAATATATGGTGCGCGCCAGCGGCTATCTGCAAACGCTCGACGACTTTAATCATATCGTTTTAAAAGCCAGTGAAAATGGCGTGCCTGTTTATCTGCGTGATGTTGCCAAGGTCCAGATTGGCCCGGAAATGCGCCGGGGCATTGCCGAACTGAACGGCGAAGGCGAAGTGGCGGGCGGGGTGGTGATCCTGCGTTCCGGCAAAAACGCCCGTGAAGTGATCGCCGCCGTGAAGGACAAACTGGAAACGCTGAAAAGCAGTCTGCCGGAAGGCGTGGAGATAGTTACAACATACGATCGCAGTCAGCTCATTGACCGCGCCATCGACAACCTCAGCGGCAAGTTGCTGGAAGAGTTTATTGTGGTGGCGGTAGTCTGTGCGCTGTTTCTCTGGCATGTGCGCTCGGCGCTGGTGGCGATTATTTCGTTGCCGCTGGGGTTGTGTATTGCTTTTATTGTCATGCACTTTCAGGGACTGAACGCCAATATTATGTCGCTGGGCGGCATTGCGATTGCCGTCGGGGCGATGGTCGATGCCGCTATCGTCATGATCGAGAATGCGCATAAACGGCTGGAAGAGTGGCAGCACCAGCATCCTGACGCCACGCTGGATAATAAAACGCGCTGGCAGGTGATCACCGATGCATCTGTTGAAGTGGGTCCGGCGCTGTTTATCAGTCTGCTGATTATCACGCTGTCGTTTATCCCGATCTTCACCCTGGAAGGGCAGGAAGGGCGTCTATTTGGCCCGCTGGCGTTCACCAAAACTTATGCGATGGCGGGGGCGGCGCTGCTGGCGATCGTAGTGATCCCTATCCTGATGGGGTACTGGATCCGTGGCAAAATTCCGCCAGAAAGCAGTAACCCGCTCAATCGCTTTTTGATTCGTATTTATCATCCGCTGTTGCTGAAAGTATTGCACTGGCCAAAAACCACGCTGCTGGTGGCGGCACTTTCGGTGCTGACGGTTCTCTGGCCGCTCAATAAAGTTGGCGGGGAATTTTTACCGCAGATCAATGAAGGCGACTTGTTGTATATGCCATCGACGCTGCCAGGGATTTCCGCAGCGGAGGCGGCGAGCATGCTGCAAAAAACCGACAAGCTGATTATGAGTGTACCTGAAGTGGCGCGGGTATTTGGCAAAACTGGGAAAGCGGAAACCGCCACCGATTCTGCTCCGCTGGAGATGGTCGAAACGACCATCCAGCTTAAGCCGCAGGATCAGTGGCGGCCAGGCATGACGATGGACAAAATCATTGAGGAACTGGATAACACCGTGCGTCTGCCGGGGCTGGCGAATCTGTGGGTGCCGCCAATTCGTAACCGTATCGATATGCTCTCAACCGGCATTAAAAGCCCCATCGGCATTAAAGTTTCCGGCACTGTGCTGGCGGATATCGACGCGATGGCGGAGCAAATTGAAGAAGTGGCGCGAACGGTACCAGGCGTGGCTTCTGCTCTTGCCGAGCGTCTGGAAGGTGGGCGCTATATCAACGTCGAGATTAACCGTGAAAAAGCCGCGCGTTACGGTATGACGGTGGCGGATGTGCAGTTGTTTGTGACTTCTGCAGTGGGCGGGGCGATGGTTGGCGAAACGGTGGAAGGGATTGCCCGTTATCCAATTAATCTGCGTTATCCGCAAAACTGGCGCGATAGTCCGCAGGCGCTGCGTCAGCTGCCGATCCTGACGCCGATGAAGCAGCAAATTACCCTCGCAGACGTGGCCGACGTTAGAGTCTCTACCGGACCGTCGATGCTGAAAACCGAGAATGCGCGCCCGACGAGCTGGATTTATATCGATGCCCGCGATCGTGACATGGTGTCGATGGTTCACGATCTGCAAAAAGCAATTGCTGAGAAAGTGCAGTTAAAACCGGGCACCAGCGTGGCATTCTCCGGGCAGTTCGAGTTGCTGGAGCGCGCCAACCATAAGCTGAAACTCATGGTGCCGATGACGCTGATGATCATCTTCGTGCTGTTGTATCTGGCGTTCCGTCGGGTGGGCGAAGCGTTGCTGATTATCAGCAGTGTACCGTTTGCGCTGGTGGGCGGCATCTGGTTGCTGTGGTGGATGGGCTTTCATCTTTCTGTGGCAACGGGCACTGGCTTTATCGCCCTTGCCGGGGTCGCCGCCGAATTTGGCGTGGTGATGCTGATGTATTTACGTCACGCCATAGAGGCCGAGCCGTCGCTGAATAATCCGCAAACATTCAGCGAGCAGAAGCTGGATGAGGCGTTGTATCACGGCGCGGTACTGCGCGTGCGCCCGAAAGCGATGACGGTGGCGGTGATTATCGCTGGTCTGCTGCCGATTCTGTGGGGAACGGGAGCGGGTTCAGAGGTGATGAGCCGCATCGCCGCGCCGATGATTGGCGGCATGATCACCGCACCTCTGCTATCGCTGTTTATTATCCCGGCGGCGTATAAGCTGATGTGGCTGCATCGGCATCGGGTTTGGAAATAAAAGTAGAGCCGGGGAAGGATACCCGGTTTAACTGTGTGGATTGTGTCTTGCGACGATGGGCACTAAATGTTAAAAGGTGCCCCTCAACAAAAAAGACACACAGGGGAAAGGCGTGAAAAACGCGTCAACCGTATCGGAAGATACTGCGTCGAATCAAGAGCCGACGCTTCATCGCGGATTACATAACCGTCATATTCAACTGATTGCGCTGGGCGGCGCTATTGGTACTGGTCTGTTTCTTGGCATTGGCCCGGCGATTCAGATGGCGGGTCCGGCTGTATTGCTGGGCTACGGCGTCGCCGGGATCATCGCTTTCCTGATTATGCGCCAGCTTGGCGAGATGGTGGTCGAAGAGCCGGTATCCGGTTCATTTGCCCACTTTGCCTATAAATACTGGGGACCGTTTGCGGGCTTCCTTTCTGGCTGGAACTACTGGGTGATGTTCGTGCTGGTGGGAATGGCAGAGCTGACCGCTGCGGGCATCTATATGCAGTACTGGTTCCCGGATGTCCCCACCTGGATCTGGGCTGCCGCCTTCTTTATTATCATCAACGCCGTTAACCTGGTGAACGTGCGCTTATATGGTGAAACTGAGTTCTGGTTTGCGCTGATTAAAGTGCTGGCGATTATCGGCATGATCGGATTTGGCCTGTGGCTGCTGTTTTCTGGTCATGGCGGTGAGAAAGCCAGTATCGACAACCTCTGGCGCTACGGTGGTTTCTTTGCCACCGGCTGGAATGGGCTGATTTTGTCGCTGGCGGTGATTATGTTCTCCTTCGGAGGGCTGGAACTGATTGGTATTACTGCCGCTGAAGCGCGCGATCCGGAAAAAAGCATCCCTAAAGCAGTGAATCAGGTGGTGTATCGCATCTTGCTGTTTTATATCGGTTCACTGGTGGTTTTACTGGCACTCTATCCGTGGGTGGAAGTTAAATCCAACAGTAGCCCGTTTGTGATGATTTTCCATAATCTCGACAGTAACGTGGTGGCTTCTGCGCTGAACTTCGTTATTCTGGTAGCATCATTATCGGTGTATAACAGCGGGGTTTACTCTAACAGCCGGATGCTATTTGGCCTTTCTGTGCAGGGTAATGCACCGAAGTTTTTGACTCGCGTTAGCCATCGCGGCGTGCCGATCAACTCGCTGATGCTTTCCGGGGCGATCACTTCGCTGGTGGTGCTGATTAACTATCTGCTGCCGCAAAAAGCGTTTGGTCTGCTGATGGCGCTGGTGGTGGCAACGCTGCTGTTGAACTGGATTATGATCTGCCTGGCACATCTGCGTTTTCGCGCGGCGATGCGACGTCAGGGGCGTGAAACACAGTTTAAGGCGCTGCTTTATCCGTTCGGCAACTATCTCTGCATTGCCTTTCTCGGCATGATTTTGCTGCTGATGTGCACGATGGATGATATGCGCTTGTCGGCAATTCTGCTGCCGGTGTGGATTGTATTCCTGTTTGTGGCGTTTAAAACGCTGCGTCGGAAAGCGAAATAATAGTGCCGATTGGATAAGGCATTCACGCTGCATCCGACAAAACGATGACAATAATCTGAAGCCGCTCTCATCCATTCGATGAGAGCGGTTTTTTAATTACTGCTTAAATGCGTCCGCCAGGGAGCGAATATCATTGCTGGTTGGCGACTGATGAAGTCGCAGACCAAACTCTTCGACGATCGCAAATATATGGTCGAATATATCAGCCTGAATGCTTTCATATTCCAGCCATACCACGGTATTAGTAAACGCGTAGATCTCAAGCGGTAAACCGTTATCGCCCGGAGCCAACTGGCGCACCATTAAGGTCATATCTTTACGAATCCGCGGATGGTTACGCAGATATTCGTTCAGATAGGCACGAAAGGTTCCAATATTGGTCATTCGGCGCAGGTTTAATACCGACTCCGTAGAACCTTGCTGGCGATTCCACTCATTAATTTCCTGATGGCGGCTGGTTAAATAAGGCTTTAACAAATGCGCTTTATTCAGCCGCTGCATTTCAGTTTCATCAAGAAAACGAATACTGGTGACATCAATACTGATACTGCGCTTAATACGCCGCCCACCGGATGCCGACATCCCGCTCCAGTTTTTAAAGGAGTCAGATACCAACGACCAGGTGGGAATAGTGGTAATAGTATTGTCCCAGTTGCGCACTTTGACGGTGGTTAAGCCGATATCAATTACTGCGCCATCCGCGCCGTATTTTGGCATTTCCAGCCAGTCGCCCAGTTTCAGCATATCGTTCGCGGAAAGCTGAATGCCGGCCACCAGACCGAGGATCGGATCTTTAAACACCAACATCAGCACGGCGGCCATCGCGCCAAGACCACTGATCAGAATTGCCGGTGACTGACCAATCAGCAGTGAGATCATCAAAATGCCGACCAGAATCGCGCCGATCAGTTTAATCCCCTGAAATATCCCTTTTAACGGCAACTGTTTTGCCGCCGGGAATTTCTGTGCCAGATTCAAAATAACATCCAGCAACGAGAAGACAGAAAGCAGCGCATACATCATGATCCACAACTGCGCGCAGGTGGTCAGAATATCAGCTGCTTCAGTGCCTTTTTGCAGCCAGAATACCGCCTGAATATTGACGATAATCCCCTGGAGGGTAAAAGCTAAACGGTGGAAGAGTTTATTTTGGGTAATGATTTGCAGCCACAGCCGTGAACTGGCAATGGCACGTTTTTCGAAGGTACGTAGTACCACCCAGTGCAAAATAATATGCACCACGACGGCGGTCAGAAAAATAATACCGAAAATCATCACCATCGAGGTGGTGTGATCAAACTCAATACCCGCTAAATCTTCAACCTGGGATATTAAATCCTGCATAACATCTCCTATATACAACAGCGGCCTATGATGACGGCTGAAAGGGGGTTATGCAAATCAGGAGAATCTGAGGGGGAATTTCCTGCGAGAGCTGATGGCAAATATAAAATTGCCTGATGCGCTACGCTTATCATGCCTGCCTTGAATGAACTGGACGAACTTGTAGGCAGGATAAGGCGGTCACGCCGCATCCGGCATAAACAAAGCGCACTTTGTTAGCAATCTGAGCCGGGATGGGGTCCCGGCTGTCAGGATAATTACACTTCGGTTACGGTGATACTTTGTGGCAGACGAGATTTCGGCAGCGTCGCGTTAAAATCTTCAACGCTGTGATGACCTACCGGAACAACCACCAGACTGGTATAGCCTTTCTCTTTCAGACCAAATTCATCATCGAGGATCGCGGCGTCAAAACCTTCGATGGGTACCGCGTCCAGACCCAGAGCCGCCACGCCGAGCAGGAAATTACCGACGTTGAGATAAACCTGTTTTGCCATCCAATCTGCATCATCATGCAGATCTTTACGATGCATATCGGCGAAGAACTTGCGACCTTTATCGTTCGCGGCTTTCGCTTCCGGTGTGGCAAAGCGGCCATCAGCATCTTCCTGGTCAACAACCAGCTTCAGCCAGGCATCGTCCATCGCAGTTTTCGCGCAGAACACCACGACGTGCGAGGCATCAAGCATTTTACGCTCGTTGAACACGTAATTATCGGCGGCGGATTTAGCAACACGCGCTTTGCCTTCTTCAGTGCTGGCAACAATAAAATGCCACGGCTGGGAGTTGGTGCTGGATGGGCTGTATTGCAGCAGAGTTTTGATCTGCTCGGCCTGTTCCGGGGTAAGTTTTTTGCTGGCATCAAATGCCTTAGTGGAATGACGCTTTAAGGCGACAGAAATGATATCCATAAAGACTCCATGTGTAAGTAATTTTGCGTGCCAGCAGATTACAAGGTTCAACGAGAAATGGTAAGCGAGAAAAATGCGCTATAGATTTCCACTTTAGCCCGGACGCACTCTTTTTTGATCGCGCTTTGCTAAACCATCAACCACTAAGTTCCAGGAGTCGTTGATCAGATCGCTAAGTAACGCTTCGGAGATTTCCTCGCCGGGATAAACCGAAATCCAGTGCTTTTTATTCATGTGATACCCTGGCTTAATGCTTGGGTATATCTGCTGATTTAACAGGGATTTTTGTGGATCGGACTTCAAATTGACAAAGGGAACGCCGCGCAGTTCTGACGACAACATAAAAATCTTGCCGCCAATTTTAAACACATCGAACTCCGGGCCAAAAGGCCAGCAAAGCTCGACAAAGGGTAACTCAAGGGCCAGGCGTTTCGCCGTTTCGTGCAGTGATTGCTTATCCATAAACGTTCCTTTAGGCGAAGGAGAATAAGCAAAGTATGCCGCGAAGCACGACGATAATCGACGTTTAATCCGCCAGCGAGAACCAGCGTCGCCAGATAAAGCGCAGAACAAAATACTCAATAGCGCCCAGCACTAAAAACCACAGGCAAAACAATAAAGTGTAAAGCTGGCTAAGATCCATCAAATGGAACGAGGTCACCAGTTTTTGTGCCAGCGTCAGCCCCAGTGCGGGGGCGGGCAGCAGCAGGCAAGAGAGGAAAGCCATCAGCAAAATGCCTGCTGCGGTGGTCAAGGTTTCTAAAGGGTGTTTCATGACATTGTTAAATGTAAGTTAAAACACCATTGTCAGGGATATTCTTCTGTAAGGCAATTCCCGGCTTAGTCACCGGCCCAGATCTCACAATGCTTTTTCACCAGCCCAATCAGCGAGCCGCCATCGGCGACGAAATCGCGCATCAATTGTGCTTCATTCAGGCCGCTGGCAACCTGGCGATACAGGGCCTCAATCGCACTCGACGCGCCAATTTTATGTGCGGAAGGGGCGATTTTTTCCAGTAAACGCAAGGTGTCCTCCGTTAGAGGCCGACGATCGCCGGTGTGCGGATCGGTAATGACGCCTTCCAGACCATAACGGCAGGCCTGGAAACGGTTGAATTTATACAGCAGGTAATCTTTCTCCTGATGTTTGAACGGGCGTTCCGTCAGTAACCAGTGGGCGGTAGCCTGAATCAATCCCGCCATATTTATCGCATGGCTAAGGGTTAACGGAGTATCCATCACCCGAACCTCCACCGTGCCAAAATGGGGGCTGGGGCGAATATCCCAGTGCAGATCTTTAATGCTGTCGATCATCGTGGTGTAACTCAGACAGCGAAACAGGGCTTCAAATTGTTGCCAGTTACTGACCCACGGCATCGGGCCATTATCGGGAAAGGCGGAAAAAATATTGGGTCGTGAGGAGGCAAAGCGTGTATCCGTTCCTTGCATATATGGCGACGCGGCGGAAAGGGCGATAAAGTGCGGCACAAACCGTGACAAGCCGTGCAGCAAATAAATAGCGTCATCGCCACTGGCGCAGCCAACATGGACATGCTGACCAAAAACGGTCGCTTGCTGGATGAGATAGCCAAAGTTTTCCAGCGTTCGTTGATAGCGTTCGTTATCGCATACCTCCTGACGCTGCCATTTCTGAAACGGGTGCGTGCCACCGCCACAAATTTCCAGATGATGGTCTGCGGCTGCCTGCAATACGACTTTCTGCATCGCTGAAAATTGCCCGGCAGCCTCGTTGATATCACGGCAAACATCCGTCGCCAGCTCCAGCATACTTTCGGTGATATCGTGCTTTACTTCTCCGGCCGTGATCTTATTTTTAACCGCGTCAATCAGCGTTGAAGAGTCCTGGCTTAAGTCATAGCCCGGCGGATTAACCACCTGCATTTCCAGTTCAATACCGAGGGTAAAAGGTTCAGAAACATGAAAATTGGGTAATGGCATAGGTTTCTCTTATGTTGGCGTTTTCATTTCAGTATAGAAGTGGGAGCGGCTGGGCGAGATGCGGAAGTTCTGGAATGTTTCTTTTTTTTGGTGATGGTGAATTGATTGTGACTGAAGCAATTTGGCTACATTTTGCAATGTGACCAGTTGCGTCTTAGCTGGCTGGCGGCGAAGAATTTTGAGGATTGAGGCATGCAGAAAAAACGGGTTCAGCTTCAGTTGATCAAATGGGGAGTGAGAAGTCCGAAACAGGATTTGCTGTATAAATAAACAGCCATTTTGCTAAGGAAGGGTAAGATAACGGCGGGTGCCTGAAGCTTTCCGGTTTCAGGTTTACTCTGAGGTCTGGAAAGATGAAGCCCCAGGACGATATTTCTATCAACCCTGGGGCTACCTACCCAAACCTGAACAATTTGGATGGTAGTCCCTTCTTCGCATGGAGGCAATATAAACATGCTGACGAAATATGCCCTTGTGGCAGTCATAGTGCTGTGCTTAACGGTGCTGGGATTTACGCTTCTGGTCGGAGACTCGCTGTGTGAGTTCACCGTAAAGGAACGTAATATTGAGTTTAAGGCTGTTCTCGCTTACGAACCGAAGAAGTAGCCGTTGTGCGGGGAGCAATCCCCGCATATCCGGTTGTCAGGTCAGGATGGTAAGGCACCTGCTTTACACTTTCGCCCGCGGTCAGTGATGGCTGCGGGCGATTTTGTTTTAAGGGCAATGATCAGTTTTGCCGACAGAAGTCCGAAACAGGATTTACTGTATAAACAAACAGCTATTTTGCTAAGGAAGGGTAAGATAACTGCGGGTGCCTGAAGCTTTCCGGTTTCAGGTTTACTCTGAGGTCTGGAAAGATGAAGCCCCAGGAGATATTTCTATCAACCCTGGGGCTGCCACTCCAAACCAGACAATTTGGATGGTAGTCCCTTCTTCGCATGGAGGCAATATAAACATGCTGACGAAATATGCCCTTGTGGCAGTCATAGTGCTGTGCTTAACAGTGCTGGGATTTACGCTTCTGGTCGGAGACTCACTGTGTGAGTTCACCGTAAAGGAACGTAATATTGAGTTTAAGGCTGTTCTCGCTTACGAACCGAAGAAGTAGCCGCTGTGCGGGGAGTAATCCCCGCATATCCGGTTGTCAGGTCAGGGTGGTAAGGCACCTGCTTTACATTTTCGCCCGCGGTCAGTGATGGCTGCGGGCGAATCGCTCCGGGTATTGTCAATTAATCGTGTTGGCACAGCGTTATGACTATCTTTTCTTTTATCTGCCAGTGCACAGCAAACTTCTCATCCTCTCGACGAATGATGATCTGCTGTTTATTCCAGTTAATTATTTGATAATTCAGAAAACCTTGTTCTGTCTGTAACTTGCTTGCCTTAAATGCACTTTCTTTTGCTGAAAATGCCAGTGTAAGCGCCATAGGGAAAGGTAAATCGCAGCCTGTAATAATCTCGTGTTCAGTGTGGGTAATAATGTTGTCTGTCAATTCTGCCGCTGTTTGCGCAGAAAAAATTTCTTCAATATCAATGCCAATCGGTTGACGGGATACCACTGCCAATGCCGTAGTCCCGCAGTGGCTAATACTGCCATTTAACCCTGCAGGCCACACAGGTTGGCGTAGCTCGCCGATTGCGGGTACACCTTTATAGCCATATTCCCGCAACGCATAAACAGCAGCGATCCGCCCGGCCAAATGTTCGGCTTTGCGTTTCCGTCCAGCGTTTTGCAGTTGCGCGTAGTGCGGCAGCCAGAGTAAATCCTGCTCGCGAAAACTCGCCGGATCAAACTCAACAAAATGCAGCGTATGTCCGGCAAAGGGGAGGGAGGTATGCGTAGTTTTCATGTCGACCATATTAGAGGCTGATGACAAACGCAAAACTGCCTGATGCGCTACGCTTATCAGGCCTACGTGGTCCTGCAATATATTGAATTGGCAAGATTTTGTAGGCCGGATAAGGCGTTCACGCCGCATCCGGCATGAACGACGCGTGCTTTGTCAACAATCTGACGTTAGCATCAGAAGTGAGTGTTAACGCTCATATACCACGTACGTCCCGGCTCGTTATAGGTATACGCCCCGGCACCTGCGATATAGTTGGCGCCTGCCAGATCGCCTGTGGTCTGGGCATTACCCGCACGCCACAAACGCTTGTCGAACAGGTTGTCCACGCCGCCGGTCAGACTGACATTCTTGGTCACATCCCAGGTCGCGCTCAAGCCAACAATGCTGTACGGACTGATTTCTTTGGTTTCCGGGCCAACCGCTGGCTGACCTTTATAGTTGTACTTCTTCGGTTGCTGCTTGCCGTACCAGGTGAAGGTCGTTTGCATCGACAAATCTTCCCGTGCCTGCCAGCTCAGCGTTGAGTTCAACGTATACTCCGGGATGATCGACAAACGGTCGCCCGTGGTTTTGTTTTCACTCTTCAGCATATAAGTGATGTTATTAGTCCACATGACCGTTTCGCTAACCGGTACGTTTAACGATCCTTCCAGACCTTCAACCACCGCTTTCGGCACGTTATCCCACTGGTAGAGATCGGTGCCAGCCGCATTTTGCCCTACAGCCACATAGCCCGCTTCAATCTTATTGCGATAATCGTTACGGAACCAGGTGACGCCCGCCAGCCAGCCGTCGCGTTTGAACTCCAGACCAATCTCTTTGTTGATACTGGTTTCCGCTTTCAGGTCATCGTTCCCCTGCAGATAGCAGCCGCCCGCGCTGGCGTAACAGCCCTGACCTTTACTGTAGAGAATGTAGTTCGGGTTGGTCTGGTACAGGCTCGGCGCTTTATAGGCGCGGGCAATGCCCATTTTCAGCGTGAAGTCATCGCCTAAACCTTGCGATATGTTCAGCGCCGGGCTCCAGTTATCGCCAACAATGCTGTGATGATCGAAACGCAGCCCTGGCGTTACGATGGTGCTGTCAGTCAGCTCCATGTTGTTTTCGGCAAACAACGAGAAAATTTCTGCTTTTGAATATGGGCTACGGTCGGTGGCGCTCACGCCATCAATAGCACCACCGGTATTCGTTCCGGTCAGCGCCTGGGTGTTGGAACTTAAGTCCTTCATCCGCTGCTGATTCCACTCCGTACCCAGCGTCAGCGTCTGGTTAACGAGGAAATCAATCGGCAGGTTAACTTCGCTGTGCAGCATCACGTCATCAAGATCGATATCGACGAAATCCTGTGTCGCTTTTTCGTTAAATTTCCCTTCTGTACCGCCCGCCAGACCTTCCGGAATACGTGAGTTTCGCGTGTGTTCGTACTGTACCCAGTTGCTGGTGGTCACACCGTTATCCCAGCCGCCGTTCCAGGTCAGCGAGTAGTTCTGGCGATACAAGCGGTTAGTTTCATCACCATATTTTGAGCGGGTATAGGAATCGGAGTTGGTGTTCTGTGTGTCGCCCGCATACAGGTTGCCCTGGCGGCTGTAGCCTGCTTCCAGTTCGAGTGATTGCAGAGGCGCGAAGTCCCAGCGAACTACGCCATTAATATCCTTGTTGATCACCCCTTCGCGCCCGGCGGGCAGCGTATCCGCATATGTACCGGCACGCGCGGACTGATGCCCCCGGTTAATATCCCACGCGTCAGCCTGAGTTTTGTCGAGGTTGCCATATAAACGGAAGCTGAATTCATCGCCCAGCGGACCGGTCAGGCTGAAGTTGGTACGTTTGGTGGCACCTTCTTCTTTATGCTCCGGGGCGTTGAAATACGCATCCCATGAGCCGTGCCACTCGCCGCTGCCTTTTTTGGTAATGATGTTAACTACGCCGCCCGCCGCGCCGTTGCCATAACGCGCAGCTGCCGGACCACGCAGAACTTCAATACGTTCAATCATTTCAGGCGGCACCCAGGAGGTATCACCACGGGTATCGCGCTCGCCGCGCCAGCCCTGACGTACTGAGTTGCGGCTGCTGACCGGCTTGCCGTCAATCAAAATCAGCGTGTTTTCCGGCCCCATGCCGCGAATATCAATCTGGCGGTTATTACCACGCTGACCACTGGTGGAGTTGCCGGTCAGGTTAACGCCTGGCATGGTACGGATGATCTCCGACACATCGCGGGCAACGGGGTTTTTGCGGATTTCATCTGCGGTGATGGTCGAAACGCCAGGCGCCTGCAAGTTCTGCTCGGCGGCGGTAACCACAATGGTATCGTCATGTGAAACAGGAGTATCGGTTGGCTCTTGTGCCTGTGCTACCCCATAAATCCCCAGATTGACCAACAAGGCCAGGGAATGAATCTTCTTGTTCATTGTTTTATTCCTGCATTTTTGCCACGAATTGCAACTGTCGGGCATGGTCGTCATCAACACGACGCATCCCGCTACCGCGAAAACCTTTGATCCTGAAAGACACGCAGTGCAGTTGGTTAATAAATGTCCGCGCTTCCCACGGCGCGCCATTACGCTATTGCAAATGCAAATAGTTATCAATAATATTATCAATATATTTCTGCGATCAATGAAAAATTCACAATAAACATAAGGTTATGATGTGGCGGCGTTAAAGGTGGGAAGTGATAGCTGGTGGCAGTCGAAACATGGCCCTGAATGGCAGCGTCTTAATGACGAAATGTTTGAGGTCACTTTCTGGTGGCGTGATCCACAAGGTTCTGAAGACTACTCGACGATAAAGCGCGTATGGGTCTACATCACTGGCGTCACCGATCACCATCAAAATAGCCGCCCCCAGTCGATGCAGCGAATTGCAGGTACCGATGTCTGGCAGTGGACGACACAACTCAATGCCAACTGGCGCGGCAGCTACTGTTTTATTCCCACCGAACGCGATGACATTTTTTCTGCACCATCCCCTGATCGCCTCGAGTTACGCGAGGGATGGCAAAAATTACTCCCCCTGGCGATAGCCGATCCGCTGAATCCACAAAGCTGGAAAGGCGGGCGAGGGCACGCTGTTTCTGCACTCGAAATGCCGCAAGCGCCCCTGCAACCTGGTTGGGATTGTCCGCAAGCGCCAGAAATACCTGCCAAAGAAATTATCTGGAAAAGTGAACGGTTGAAAAATTCACGCCGTGTATGGATTTTTACCACCGGAGATGTAACAGCAGGAGAACGCCCGCTGGCAGTTTTGCTTGATGGCGAATTTTGGGCGCAGAGTATGCCCGTCTGGCCTGTGCTGACTTCGCTGACCCATCGTCAGCAACTTCCTCCCGCCGTGTATGTGTTGATCGACGCTATCGACACCACGCACCGCGCCCACGAACTGCCGTGTAATGCCGATTTCTGGCTGGCAGTACAGCAAGAGTTATTACCCCTGGTGAAAGCTATTGCCCCTTTTAGCGATCGCGCCGATCGCACCGTGGTCGCCGGGCAGAGTTTTGGTGGGCTTTCCGCGCTGTATGCCGGACTGCACTGGCCTGAACGCTTTGGTTGTGTATTAAGCCAGTCAGGATCGTACTGGTGGCCGCATCGGGGCGGGCAGCAAGAGGGCGTGTTACTTGAAAAGCTTAAAGCTGGTGAAGTTAGCGCCGAAGGTCTGCGCATTGTGCTGGAAGCGGGTCTTCGCGAGCCGATGATCATGCGGGCCAATCAGGCGCTGTATGCGCAATTACACCCCATAAAAGAATCCATTTTCTGGCGTCAGGTTGACGGCGGACATGATGCGCTTTGTTGGCGCGGTGGCTTGATGCAGGGGCTAATCGACCTCTGGCAACCGCTTTTCCATGACAGGAGTTGAATATGGCATTCAGTAATCCCTTCGATGATCCACAGGGAGCGTTTTACATTTTGCGCAATGCGCAGGGGCAATTCAGTCTGTGGCCGCAACAATGCGCGTTACCGGCAGGCTGGGACGTTGTGTGTCAGCCGCAGTCACAGGCGTCCTGCCAGCAGTGGCTGGAAGCCCACTGGCGTACTCTGACACCGGCGAATTTCACCCAGTTGCAGGAGGCGCAATGAGCCAGCATTTACCTTTGGTCGCTGCACAGCCCGGCATCTGGATGGCAGAAAAACTGTCGGATTTACCCTCCGCCTGGAGCGTGGCGCATTACGTTGAGTTAACCGGAGAGGTTGATGCGTCATTACTGGCCCGCGCGGTGGTTGCCGGATTAGCGCAAGCAGATACGTTGCGGATGCGTTTTACGGAAGATAACGGCGAAGTCTGGCAGTGGGTCGATGATGCGCTGACGTTCGAACTGCCAGAAATTATCGACCTGAGAACCAACATTGATCCGCACGGTACTGCGCAGGCATTAATGCAGGCAGATTTGCAACAAGATCTGCGCGTCGATAGCGGTAAACCACTGGTCTTTCATCAGCTAATACAGGTAGCAGATAACCGCTGGTACTGGTATCAGCGTTACCACCATTTGCTGGTCGATGGCTTCAGTTTCCCGGCCATTACCCGCCAGATCGCCAACATTTACTGCGCATGGCTGCGTGGCGAACCAACGCCTGCTTCGCCGTTTACGCCTTTCGCTGATGTAGTGGAAGAGTACCAGCAATACCGCGAAAGCGAAGCCTGGCAGCGTGATGCGGCATTCTGGGCGGAACAGCGTCGTCAACTGCCACCGCCCGCGTCACTTTCTCCGGCACCTTTACCGGGGCGCAGCGCTTCGGCAGATATTTTACGCCTGAAACTGGTATTTACCGACGGGGAATTCCGCCAGCTGGCTACGCAACTTTCAGGTGTGCTGCGTACCGATTTAGCCCTTGCGCTGGCGGCTTTGTGGCTGGGGCGATTGTGCAACCGCATGGACTACGCCGCCGGATTTATCTTTATGCGTCGACTGGGGTCGGCGGCGCTGACGGCTACCGGACCTGTGCTCAACGTTTTGCCGTTGGGTATTCACATTGAGGCACAAGAAACATTGCCGGAACTGGCAACCCGACTGGCGGCTCAACTGAAAAAAATGCGTCGTCATCAACGTTACGATGCCGAACAAATTGTCCGTGACAGCGGGCGCGCGGCAGGAGAGGAACCGTTGTTCGGTCCGGTACTCAATATCAAGGTATTTGATTACCAACTGGATATTCCTGATGTTCAGGCGCAAACCCATACCCTGGCAACCGGCCCGGTTAATGACCTGGAGCTGGCCCTGTTCCCGGATGAACACGGTGATTTGAGTATTGAGATCCTCGCCAATAAACAGCGTTACGATGAGCCAACGTTAATCCAGCATGCTGAACGCCTGAAAATGTTGATTGCCCAGTTCGCCGCGGATCCGGCGCTGCTGTGCGGCGATGTCGATATTATGCTGCCAGGTGAGTATGCGCAGCTGGCGCAGATCAATGCCACTCAGGTTGAGATTCCAGAAACCACGCTGAGCGCGCTGGTGGCAGAACAAGCGGCAAAAACACCGGATGCTCCGGCGCTGGTTGATGCGCGTTGCCAGTTTAGCTATCGGGAAATGCGCGAGCAGGTGGTGGCGCTGGCGAATCTGCTGCGTGAGCGCGGCGTTAAACCAGGCGACAGCGTGGCGGTGGCATTACCGCGCTCGGTCTTTTTGACCCTGGCGCTACATGCGATTGTTGAAGCAGGTGCGGCCTGGTTACCGCTGGATACCGGCTATCCGGACGAGCGCCTGAAAATGATGCTGGAAGATGCGCGTCCGTCGCTGTTAATCACCACCGACGATCAACTGCCGCGCTTTGCTGATGTTCCAGATTTAACCCGCCTTTGCTATAACGCCCCGCTTACCGTACAGAGCAGTGCGCCGCTGCAACTTTCACAACCGCACCACACGGCTTATATCATCTTTACCTCTGGCTCCACTGGCAGGCCAAAAGGGGTGATGGTCGGGCAGACGGCTATCGTTAACCGCCTGCTTTGGATGCAAAATCATTACCCGCTCACGGGCGAAGATGTCGTTGCCCAAAAAACGCCGTGTAGTTTTGATGTCTCGGTGTGGGAGTTTTTCTGGCCGTTTATTGCCGGGGCGAAACTGGTGATGGCTGAACCGGAAGCGCACCGCGACCCGCTCGCTATGCAGCAATTCTTTGCCGAATATGGCGTAACGACCACGCACTTTGTGCCGTCGATGCTGGCGGCGTTTGTTGCTTCGCTGACGCCAGAAACCGCTCGCCAAAGTTGCGCGACGTTGAAACAGGTTTTCTGTAGCGGTGAAGCCTTACCGGCCGATTTATGCCGCGAATGGCAGCAGTTAACCGGTGCGCCGTTACATAATCTGTATGGCCCGACGGAAGCGGCGGTAGATGTCAGCTGGTATCCGGCTTTTGGCGAAGAACTGGCACAGGAGCGCGGCAGCAGCGTGCCGATTGGTTATCCGGTGTGGAACACGGGCCTGCGCATTCTCGATGCGATGATGCATCCGGTGCCGCCGGGTGTGGCGGGTGATCTCTATCTCACTGGTATTCAACTTGCGCAAGGATATCTTGGACGACCCGATCTGACCGCCAGCCGCTTTATTGCCGATCCTTTTGCCCCAGGTGAACGGATGTACCGTACTGGAGACGTTGCCCGCTGGCTGGATAACGGCGCGGTGGAGTACCTCGGGCGCAGTGACGATCAGCTAAAAATTCGCGGGCAGCGTATCGAACTGGGCGAAATCGACCGCGTGATGCAGGCGCTGCCGGATGTCGAACAGGCTGTTACTCATGCCTGTGTAATTAACCAGGCGGCAGCCACTGGTGGTGATGCGCGTCAACTGGTGGGCTATCTGGTGTCGCAATCAGGCCTGCCGCTGGATACCAGCGCATTGCAGGCGCAGCTTCGCGAAACATTGCCACCGCATATGGTGCCCGTGGTTCTGCTGCAACTTCCACAGTTACCACTTAGCGCCAATGGCAAGCTGGATCGCAAAGCCTTACCGTTGCCTGAACTGAAGGCACAAGCGCCGGGGCGTGCGCCGAAAGCGGGCAGTGAAACGATTATCGCCGCGGCATTCGCGTCGTTGCTGGGTTGTGACGTGCAGGATGCCGATGCTGATTTCTTTGCGCTTGGCGGTCATTCACTACTGGCAATGAAACTGGCAGCGCAGTTAAGTCGGCAGTTTGCTCGCCAGGTGACGCCGGGGCAGGTGATGGTTGCGTCAACCGTCGCCAAACTGGCAACGATTATTGATGGTGAAGAAGACAGCTCCCGGCGCATGGGATTCGAAACCATTCTGCCGTTGCGTGAAGGTAATGGCCCGACGTTGTTTTGTTTCCATCCGGCGTCCGGTTTTGCCTGGCAGTTTAGCGTGCTCTCGCGTTATCTCGATCCACAATGGTCGATTATCGGCATTCAGTCGCCGCGCCCTCATGGACCCATGCAGACGGCGGCAAACCTGGATGAAGTCTGCGAAGCGCATCTGGCAACGTTACTTGAGCAACAACCGCACGGTCCTTATTACCTGCTGGGGTATTCGCTGGGCGGTACGCTGGCGCAGGGCATTGCGGCGCGGTTGAGGGCTCGTGGCGAACAGGTGGCATTTCTTGGCTTGCTGGATACCTGGCCGCCAGAAACGCAAAACTGGCAGGAAAAAGAAGCCAATGGTCTGGACCCGGAAGTGCTGGCGGAGATTAACCGCGAGCGCGAGGCCTTCCTGGCAGCCCAGCAGGGAACGGCGTCGACAGAGCTGTTTACCACCATTGAAGGCAATTATGCCGATGCAGTGCGGCTATTAACCACCGCCCATAGCGTACCGTTTGATGGCAAAGCTACGCTGTTTGTTGCGGAGCGTACACTTCAGGAAGGTATGAGCCCCGAACGCGCCTGGTCGCCGTGGATAGCTGAGCTGGATATTTATCGTATAGATTGTGCGCATGTGGATATTATTTCTCCAATCGCATTTGAAAAAATTGGACCAATTATTCGTGCGACGCTAAATAAATAACTTTATCTTAAATGCAAATCCATAATTACGATAAATAATTATGGATTTTGTTATTTATCGTATTGATATTTACTGAGTGGTTTGTCTGAAAATGCGCCAAACATTGCGTTTGCTGCGTGGAATTTACAAAGTTCAGCTTCGGATAATTCTCACCAACTGGTAAAGTGTGCGCCGTGGAAATTTACCCTCATTGGACTCATTTTCAGGTTATACCGTATGTCATCACTGAATATTAAGCAGGGAAGCGATTCTCATTTTCCCGATTATCATCTGGCGCCGACCAGCAATAATGAAATTGATTTACTTAAACTTATCGAAGTTTTGTGGTACGCAAAAACGCGGATAATAGCGGTGGCTTTTGTCTTTGCCTGTATCGGATTACTGGTGTCTTTCATCCTGCCGCAAAAATGGACCAGCTCGGCAGTCATCACGCCCGCAGAGGCTGTTCAGTGGCAGGACCTGGAGAAAACCTTTACCAAACTCCGTGTTCTTGATCTCGATGTTAATATCGATCGTGGCGGTGTATTTAATCTGTTTATCAAGAAATTTCAGTCAATTAGCTTGTTGGAAGAGTACCTGCGCTCATCACCTTATGTGATGGACCAATTAAAAGAGGCGAAAATCGACGAATTGGATTTGCATCGCGCAATTGTCGCATTGAGCGAAAAAATGAAAGCGGTGGATGACAATGCCAGTAAGAAAAAAGATGAACCGTCATTGTATACCTCCTGGACGCTAAGTTTCACCGCACCCACCAGTGAAGAGGCACAGAAAGTGTTGGCCGGGTATATCGATTATATCTCTGCGTTGGTGGTGAAAGAGTCGATAGAAAACGTCCGTAATAAACTGGAAATCAAAACCCAGTTTGAAAAAGAAAAGCTGGCGCAGGATCGCATTAAAACGAAAAACCAACTTGATGCAAACATTCAGCGTCTCAATTATTCACTCGATATTGCTAATGCAGCAGGCATTAAAAAACCTGTTTACAGTAATGGTCAGGCAGTAAAAGATGACCCTGATTTTTCTATTTCTCTCGGCGCAGACGGTATTGAACGCAAACTGGAAATTGAAAAAGCGGTTACTGACGTTGCGGAACTGAACGGTGAATTACGTAATCGTCAGTATCTTGTAGAACAATTAACAAAAGCAAATGTCTACGATGTTGATTTTACGCCGTTTAAATATCAGTTGCGTCCGTCATTGCCGGTGAAAAAAGACGGTCCGGGTAAGGTGATTATTGTGATCCTTTCCGCGTTGATCGGCGGTATGGTGGCTTGTAGTGGCGTGCTGTTGCGCCATGCGATGGCATCCAGAAAACAGGATGCCATGATGGCAGACCACTTAGTTTAAATCTTCGCGGTTGAAGGTGCCGTTCGTCCGAGCGGCACCACGAGCGGCGTTCCGGCTACCGGATCGTCAATAATCATGCAGCGCAGACCGTAAATGCGCTCGATCAATTCAGCAGTGACAATCTCCTTCGGCGCTCCCTGAGCAACAATTTTCCCTTCCCGCAACGCAATCAAATGGCTGGCGTAACGACAGGCCTGATTAAGATCGTGCAGCACTGCCGCCAGGGTATAGCCTTTCTCACGGTTCAGTTCGCTTAACAGTTCCAGCAAATCAATTTGATGACTGATATCCAGCCAGGTCGTGGGTTCATCAAGCAGCATAATCGCCGTTTCCTGGGCCAGCACCATCGCGATCCACGCTCGCTGGCGTTGTCCGCCGGAGAGGGTATCCACGCTTTGATCCGCCAGATGAGTTATTCCCGTGGCCTGCATCGCTTTCGTTACCGCCTCTTCATCTTTTTTCCGCCAACGAGTAAACAGCGGTTGATGCGGGTAACGCCCGCGAGCTACCAGCTCCTGCACGGTGATATCTCCCGGCGTGGTGGCGTTTTGTGCCAGCAGACCAATCCGACGGGCTACCTCCTTGCTGGCGTAATGTTGAATGTGCTCGCCATCCAGCCAGACATGCCCGTGAGCAGGTGTCATCAGGCGGCTTAGGGTACGCAGTAACGTGGATTTACCGCAGCCATTTGGCCCGATAATTGCCGTGAAGTGACCATCAGGAATTTCTACAGTCAAATTTTCCGCAACGGTATATTTGCCATATCCGAGGGTTAACTGTTCGCCGCGCAAACGGGCTACTGATTCGGTCATTTTTTGCGAGACTCCTGAATTAACAAGACGATAAGGTAAATACCGCCGAGGCTGACGGTAACGACACCAACCGGAAGTTGATACGGCATAAACAGTTGCTGAGCGCAGAGATCGGCCGCCAGCAGTAACAGCGCTCCGCACAGCGCCGCCTGGGTCAGCCCCCAGCGAGCGGTGCCGCTAATGCGTCGGGCAATGTGCGGCGCGACTAAAGCAATAAAGGAAATCGGCCCGGCAAGCGCCGTTGCCGCAGCGGTAAGCACCACCGCCACCAGCATCATTAACAGACGCGAACGTTCGACACTGACGCCCAGCGCGCAGGCGGTGTCATCGCCCATCTCCAGCAAGCGCATTCGCCGTACCAGTAAGGCGGCGGCAATGAGCATCAATATAATGATGGGCGCGGAAGGCGAGGTTTTTGCCCACGTCAGGCCGTTGAGCGATCCGGCATTCCATAATCCTGCGGTTAGCGCCGTTTCTAAAGACGCTTTCAGCAGCAGCCAGGTATTAAAGGCCACCAACATGGCGCGGACGCCGATGCCGATAATAATCAACCGAAAGGTGTCGATGCCGTTACGCCAGGCAAGCAGCCAGACCAGCAGTGACGTGACAATACCCCCTGCCATTGCTGCCAGCGCGATAGCCGTCAGGTCCTGACCAAACAGCACCATCGCCACCAGCACGCCGCTCCACGCTCCGGTGTTAAAGCCCATTACGTCAGGGCTGCCGAGTGGGTTACGCATCAACGACTGAAAAATCGCGCCGCTGACGCCCAGCGCCGCGCCAATTAACAACGCCATCAGCACGCGTGGTAAACGCCATTCGGTGACCACCATCGTCATACTGCGCGGCGCATCACCCATCAGCGCGGCGAATACCTGCGAGGTTTCCAGCGTGACGGCACCGCTGCGTAATCCCCAGACACTCGCCACCACGCAGGCGGTAATCAGCAGTAAGCAGGTGATGATTAATCGGCGAGAGACGTAAATCATGCGCCACCTCGTGTTTTACGTCGCACGAGGAAGATCAGCACCGGAGCACCAATAAAGGCACTGACCACGGAAACGCGCAGTTCACCGGGCACAATCACCCGCCCGATGATATCGGCAAACAGCAGCAGGGCAGGGGTAGCGAGTAGCGTGACGGGCAGCGACCAGCGATGATCGGCACCTACCAGCCAACGCGCCATATGCGGCATCATCAGGCCAATAAAGGCAATCGGGCCAACTACCGCCGTCGCACTACCACAAAGCACGGTAATCGCCAGCAGACCAATCAACTGTGTGCGCGCCACGCGACTGCCCAGCGCCGTCGCGGTGTCGCTGCCAAGGCTTAAACTGTTAAGCGCGCGACTCAGTAATAGCGCAGTTGCTCCGGCGATCAGCACCGGGATCAGCACCACTTTTAAGGTGTGTAAATTACGAATATCCAGCGAACCGGCTTGCCAGAAACGCAGTTGATCGTAGACGTCAGGATTAAGCAGGGCGATGCCGCTGGTCAGCCCTTCCAGCACCGCCGCCAGCGCCACGCCCGCCAGGGTTAAACGCACCGGGCTTAACTGCCCGCCGCCCTGGCTGCCGGTAAAGGCAACAATCAACGAGGCCACCAGCGCCCCGGCGAAAGCCATCACCAGTTGTTCCTGGGCGGATGAGTAACCAAACAGCGCCGCGCCCAGCACAATGGCAAAGCTGGCTCCGGCGTTCACGCCAAGCAAGCCGGGGTCGGCAAGTGGGTTTCGGGTGAGGGTTTGCATTAACGCCCCGGCAAGGCCAAGCGCACTGCCCGCCAGCAATCCGGCCAGGGTACGCGGCAGTCGCGCGTCGAGCACGATAGTGCAGTCGGCGCTCTGGCAGGTGCCGGAGAGGGCCTCCAACACGACGGAAGCGGGGAGTGATTTTGCCCCAATGAGCAGGCTTAATGCCGTCGCGATAATCAGTAATAACAGCAATCCGGGCACGGCAATGGCGCGTGTCACGGCAACAGAACCAGACATACGAACTTCCATGATAATGAAATTAATTATCGTTATCGATCTTATTTGGATATGTTAGCATGTGCAGCCTAAGAATAGGTATTTAAAATATTTGATGGCAAGGCATTGTAATGAATAAACAATCCTGGCTGCTTAACCTCAGCCTGTTGAAAACGCACCCGGCGTTTCGCGCAGTATTCCTCGCTCGTTTTATCTCAATTGTGTCTCTGGGTTTGCTCGGCGTCGCGGTGCCGGTGCAGATCCAGATGATGACCCATTCTACCTGGCAGGTGGGGCTTTCGGTGACGCTGACCGGCGGCGCGATGTTTGTTGGTCTGATGGTTGGCGGTGTGCTGGCGGATCGCTATGAGCGCAAAAAAGTGATTCTGCTGGCGCGCGGCACCTGTGGCATTGGCTTCATTGGACTGTGCCTGAACGCGCTGCTGCCGGAGCCGTCTTTGCTGGCAATCTATTTACTCGGATTATGGGATGGCTTTTTCGCGTCACTTGGCGTTACGGCGCTACTGGCGGCGACACCTGCACTGGTAGGGCGTGAAAATTTAATGCAGGCCGGGGCGATCACCATGTTGACCGTGCGGCTGGGATCGGTGATTTCGCCCATGATGGGCGGCTTACTGCTGGCGACTGGCGGTGTAGCCTGGAACTATGGGCTGGCAGCGGCGGGCACGTTTATTACCTTGCTACCGTTGTTAAGCCTTCCGGCGTTGCCACCGCCACCGCAGCCGCGTGAGCATCCGTTGAAATCATTACTGGCAGGATTTCGTTTTCTGCTCGCCAGCCCGCTGGTGGGCGGCATTGCGCTGCTGGGTGGTTTATTGACGATGGCGAGCGCGGTGCGGGTACTGTATCCGGCGCTGGCTACCAACTGGCAGATGTCGGCGGCACAGATTGGTTTTCTCTATGCGGCGATCCCGCTCGGCGCGGCTATTGGTGCGTTAACCAGCGGGAAGCTGGCACATAGTGCGCGACCAGGGTTATTGATGCTGCTCTCCACGCTGGGATCGTTCCTCGCCATTGGTCTGTTTGGCCTGATGCCGATGTGGATTTTAGGCGTGGTTTGTCTGGCGCTGTTCGGCTGGCTGAGCGCGGTCAGTTCGTTGCTGCAATATACAATGCTGCAAACGCAAACCCCGGAAGCGATGTTAGGGCGGATTAACGGTTTGTGGACGGCACAGAACGTGACGGGCGATGCCATAGGCGCGGCGCTGCTGGGCGGTTTGGGAGCGATGATGACACCGGTGGCTTCCGCAAGCGCGAGCGGTTTTGCTTTGTTGATTATCGGCGTGTTGTTGTTGCTGGTGCTGGTGGAGTTGCGGCGTTTTCGCCAGACGCCGCCACAGGTGACAGCGTCCGACAGTTAATGCTTAAAACAGCGCCTTAAGTCGTTCCAGCACTTGCATGGCGCTGTAGTAATCCAGACGGAACGTCTCGGTTCCCAGCGCATAAACCTGCTTGTTTTGTACTGCAGGCAGGTGCGCGAGCAGCGGATTGGCATAAATTGCATCGGCATCTTTCTGATCACCAGCGAACAGGAATAGTGACTCGCCATTTAACCCTGCCGCCAGATTTTCCCCACCAAGCTGAATGATGTCATGGCGTTTGCCCTGGCTTTGGCTGGCGTTTAACCCTGCGGGCAATTTCGCCAGCGTAAAGCCGAGTTGTTCCAGCATCTGCCCTTGTGCTGATTCCGGCGTCCAGAGATTGGCGCTGTGCGCGGCAGCAGTATAAACAATGGCGGTAACCGGCTGCGGCGGCAGTTTGATCTGCGCTTTCGCCGCCGCCAGTTGCTTATCAAACTGCGCAATCCTTTCTGCCGCTTGTCTCTCATGCCCGGTAATTTCGCCTAACTGCGTTAACAGCGACTGCCAGCTTTTGTCGTCGTAATTGATGATTAACGTCGGCGCGATGGTGGAAAGCTGATCGTACAGCGCCAGCGCCGAATCGCCGCCGGTGGCGCTAATTAAAATCAGATCTGGCATTTGCGCGGCAACGGCTTCGGCGTTCGGTTCCCCGATATAGAGGCGCTGCAGTTTGCGTTCTTTCGCCACCTCGCTCCACTGGCGTAAAAAGCCCTGGTCATCCGCGACGCGGTTATTTGGCGTAGTTGCACCACTGGCAATCACTGGGGCATCAATCGCCAGCAACGAACCCGTCAGCGTGACGCTGGTTGAGACGATGCGCTGTGGCTGGCTTTCCAGCATATGAGTGCCGCGGCTGTCAGTCACCTGACGCGGCCAGTCGGCGGCCTGCACTGCGGATATTCCTGAAAGTAAAAAGCCTGTTAGTAGAAGAGCGGTGCGGTAGAGCGGGGCGAGTCTCACAAATCAGCGTCCTGTTATTAATGAAGTTAATGCTTCTCATTTTCATTGTAACCACAAGCAGATGCAACCCCGAGTTGCAGATTGCGTTACCTCAAGAGTTGACATAGTACGCGTTTGCTTTTAGGTTAGCGACCGAAAATATAAATGATAATCATTATTAAAGCCTTTATCATTTTGTGGAGGATGATATGGATACGTCACTGGCTGAGGAAGTACAGCAGACCATGGCAACACTTGCGCCCAATCGCTTTTTCTTTATGTCGCCGTACCGCAGTTTTACGACGTCAGGATGTTTCGCCCGCTTCGATGAACCGGCTGTGAACGGGGATTCGCCCGACAGTCCCTTCCAGCAAAAACTCGCCGCGCTGTTTGCCGATGCCAAAGCGCAGGGCATCAAAAATCCGGTGATGGTCGGGGCGATTCCCTTCGATCCACGTCAGCCTTCATCGCTGTATATTCCCGAATCCTGGCAGTCGTTCTCCCGTCAGGAAAAACAAGCTTCCGCACGCCGTTTCACCCGCAGTCAGTCGCTGAATGTGGTGGAACGCCAGACAATTCCGGAACAAGCCACGTTTGAACAAATGGTTGCCCGCGCCGCCGCACTTACCGCCACGCCGCAGGTCGACAAAGTGGTGTTGTCACGGTTGATTGATATCACCACTGACGCCTCCATTGATAGCGGCGTATTGCTGGAACGGTTGATTGCGCAAAACCCGGTTAGTTACAACTTTCATGTGCCGTTGGCTGATGGTGGCGTTCTGCTCGGGGCCAGCCCGGAACTGCTGCTGCGCAAAGACGGCGAGCGTTTTAGCTCTATTCCGTTAGCCGGTTCCGCGCGTCGTCAGCCGGATGACGTGCTCGATCGCGAAGCGGGTAATCGTCTGCTGGCGTCAGAAAAAGATCGCCATGAACATGAACTAGTGACTCAGGCGATGAAAGAGGTACTGCGCGAACGCAGTAGTGAGTTACACGTTCCCTCCTCTCCACAATTGATCACCACGCCGACGCTGTGGCATCTCGCAACTCCCTTTGAAGGTAAAGCGAATTCGCAAGAAAACGCACTGACTCTGGCCTGCCTGCTGCATCCGACCCCCGCGCTGAGTGGTTTCCCGCATCAGGCCGCGACCCAGGTTATTGCTGATCTGGAGCCGTTCGACCGCGAGCTGTTTGGCGGCATTGTGGGTTGGTGTGACAGCGAAGGTAACGGCGAGTGGGTGGTGACTATCCGCTGCGCGAAGCTGCGGGAAAATCAGGTGCGTCTGTTTGCCGGAGCGGGGATTGTGCCTGCGTCGTCACCGTTGGGTGAGTGGCGCGAAACAGGCGTCAAACTTTCTACCATGTTGAACGTTTTTGGATTGCATTAAGGAGCGAGGATGAGCATTCCATTCACCCGCTGGCCGGAAGAGTTTGCCCGTCGCTATCGGGAAAAAGGTTACTGGCAGGATTTGCCGCTGACCGACATTCTGACCCGCCACGCCGCGAGTGATAGCATCGCGGTTATCGACGGCGAGCGGCAGTTGAGTTACCGGGAGCTGAATCAGGCGGCGGATAACCTCGCCTGTAGTTTGCGCCGTCAGGGCATTAAACCTGGTGAAACCGCGCTGGTACAACTGGGTAACGTCGCTGAACTTTATATTACCTTTTTCGCGCTGCTGAAACTGGGCGTTGCGCCGGTGCTGGCGCTGTTCAGCCATCAGCGTAGTGAACTGAACGCCTATGCCAGCCAGATTGAACCCACATTGCTGATTGCCGATCGCCAACATGCGCTGTTTAGCGGGGATGATTTCCTCAATACTTTCGTCACAGAACATTCCTCCATTCGCGTGGTGCAACTGCACAACGACAGCGGTGAGCATAACTTGCAGGATGCGATTAACCATCCGGCAGAGGATTTTACTGCCACGCCATCACCTGCTGATGAAGTGGCCTATTTCCAGCTTTCCGGCGGCACTACCGGCACACCGAAACTGATCCCGCGTACCCATAACGACTATTACTACAGCGTGCGCCGTAGCGTCGAGATTTGTCAGTTCACACAACAGACGCGCTACCTGTGCGCGATCCCGGCGGCTCATAACTACGCCATGAGTTCGCCAGGATCGCTGGGGGTATTTCTCGCTGGCGGCACTGTCGTTCTGGCGGCCGATCCCAGCGCCACGATTTGCTTCCCATTGATTGAAAAACATCAGGTTAACGTCACCGCGCTGGTGCCACCGGCAGTCAGCCTGTGGTTGCAGGCACTGGCTGAAGGCGAAAGCCGGGCGCAGCTTGCCTCGCTGAAACTGTTACAGGTTGGTGGCGCACGTCTTTCAGCCACGCTTGCGGCGCGTATTCCCGCAGAGATTGGCTGCCAGTTACAGCAGGTATTCGGCATGGCGGAAGGGCTGGTGAACTACACCCGACTTGATGATAGCGCGGAGAAAATTATCCATACCCAGGGCTACCCAATGTGCCCGGACGATGAAGTGTGGGTTGCCGATGCCGATGGAAATCCACTGCCGCAAGGGGAAGTTGGACGCCTGATGACGCGCGGGCCGTACACCTTCCGCGGTTATTACAAAAGTCCGCAGCACAATGCCAGCGCCTTTGATGCCAACGGTTTTTACTGTTCCGGCGATCTGATCTCTATTGATCCAGAGGGTTACATCACCGTGCAGGGGCGCGAGAAAGATCAGATCAACCGTGGTGGTGAGAAGATCGCTGCCGAAGAGATCGAAAACCTGTTGCTGCGCCATCCGGCGGTGATCTACGCCGCACTGGTCAGTATGGAAGATGAGCTGATGGGCGAAAAAAGCTGTGCTTATCTGGTGGTAAAAGAGCCGCTGCGCGCGGTGCAGGTGCGTCGTTTCCTGCGTGAACAGGGTATTGCCGAATTTAAATTACCGGATCGCGTGGAGTGTGTGGATTCACTTCCGCTGACGGCGGTCGGGAAAGTCGATAAAAAACAATTACGTCAGTGGCTGGCGTCACGCGCATCAGCCTGAAGGAGAGAACACGATGGCTATTCCAAAATTACAGGCTTACGCACTGCCGGAGTCTCACGATATTCCACAGAATAAAGTCGATTGGGCCTTTGAACCGCAACGTGCCGCGTTGTTAATCCATGATATGCAGGACTATTTTGTCAGCTTCTGGGGCGAGAACTGCCCGATGATGGAGCAGGTGATCGCCAATATTGCGGCGCTGCGCGACTACTGCAAACAGCACAATATTCCGGTTTATTACACTGCCCAGCCGAAAGATCAGAGCGATGAAGATCGGGCGCTGTTGAATGATATGTGGGGGCCGGGCCTGACCCGCTCGCCGGAACAGCAAAAGGTGGTGGATCGCCTGACGCCAGATGCCGACGACACGGTGCTGGTGAAGTGGCGCTACAGCGCGTTTCATCGTTCTCCGCTGGAGCAAATGCTCAAAGAGAGTGGGCGTAACCAGCTGATTATTACCGGGGTATATGCCCACATTGGCTGTATGACCACCGCAACCGACGCATTTATGCGCGATATTAAACCGTTTATGGTGGCGGATGCACTGGCCGATTTCAGCCGTGACGAGCATTTGATGTCGCTGAATTATGTGGCCGGACGTTCTGGCCGGGTGGTGATGACCGAAGAATTACTGCCAGCACCTATCCCCGCCAGCAAAGCGGCGCTGCGTGAGGTGATCCTGCCGTTGCTGGACGAGTCCGATGAACCGTTCGATGACGACAACTTGATCGACTACGGTCTGGATTCGGTGCGCATGATGGCGCTGGCGGCGCGCTGGCGCAAAGTGCATGGCGATATCGACTTTGTCATGCTGGCGAAAAACCCGACCATCGACGCCTGGTGGAAGCTACTCTCCCGCGAGGTGAAATAATGGATTTCAGCGGTAAAAATGTCTGGGTAACTGGCGCGGGGAAAGGTATCGGCTACGCCACGGCGCTGGCATTTGTTGAGGCGGGAGCGAAAGTTACAGGTTTTGATCAAGCGTTCGCTCAGGAGCAATATCCCTTTGCGACCGAAGTAATGGATGTTGCCGATGCTGCGCAGGTGGCGCAGGTATGTCAGCGACTGTTAGCTGAAACGGAGCGACTGGACGTGCTGGTTAATGCGGCGGGAATTTTGCGCATGGGCGCGACCGATCAGCTCAGTAAGGAAGACTGGCAGCAGACTTTTGCGGTCAATGTCGGCGGTGCGTTTAACCTGTTCCAGCAGACCATGAATCAGTTTCGTCGCCAACGGGGCGGGGCGATTGTCACTGTGGCGTCCGACGCTGCGCACACGCCGCGTATTGGCATGAGTGCTTATGGCGCGTCGAAAGCGGCGCTGAAAAGCCTGGCGTTGAGCGTCGGGCTGGAACTGGCGGGTAGCGGTGTGCGCTGTAATGTGGTTTCACCGGGTTCCACCGACACCGATATGCAACGCACGCTGTGGGTGAGCGATGACGCCGAAGAGCAGCGTATTCGCGGCTTTGGCGAGCAGTTTAAACTCGGCATTCCGCTGGGGAAAATCGCCCGTCCACAAGAGATCGCCAACACGATTTTGTTCCTCGCTTCCGATCTCGCCAGCCATATCACCCTACAGGATATCGTGGTAGATGGCGGCTCAACGCTGGGGGCATAAGCATGATCTGGAAACGCCATTTAACGCTCGACGAACTGAACGCCACCAGCGATAACACAATGGTGGCGCATCTGGGAATTGTGTATACCCGTCTGGGCGATGATGTGCTGGAAGCCGAAATGCCAGTTGATACCCGTACTCATCAGCCGTTTGGCCTGCTGCATGGCGGCGCGTCGGCAGCGCTGGCGGAAACGCTGGGATCGATGGCCGGATTTATGATGACCCGCGACGGACAGTGTGTGGTGGGCACGGAACTTAACGCCACCCATCATCGCCCGGTGTCTGAAGGCAAGGTACGCGGCGTCTGCCAGCCGTTGCATCTTGGGCGGCAAAATCAGAGTTGGGAAATCGTCGTTTTCGATGAACAGGGGCGGCGTTGCTGCACTTGTCGGCTGGGTACGGCAGTTTTGGGATGAGCCCGACAGAATTAAATGAGATTGTTGGAAAACTCGGTTAACGGAGTGATCGAGTTAACATTGTGAAGTTAAATATTGGTTTCAACTCCGATTTACATGGTTGCTGTGTTGTTAAATTGTACAAAGATGTTATAGAAACAAAATGTAACATCTCTATGGACACGCACACGGATAACAACTATGAACAAATCAGGGAAATACCTCGTCTGGACAGTGCTCTCTGTAATGGGAGCATTTGCTCTGGGATACATTGCTTTAAATCGTGGGGAACAGATCAACGCACTGTGGATTGTGGTGGCGTCGGTCTGTGTCTATCTGATCGCTTACCGTTTTTATGGTCTGTATATCGCCAAAAATGTGCTGGCGGTTGACCCGACGCGTATGACGCCAGCAGTGCGCCATAACGACGGGCTGGACTATGTACCGACAGATAAAAAAGTGCTGTTCGGTCACCATTTTGCGGCCATTGCCGGAGCTGGCCCGCTGGTGGGGCCGGTACTGGCGGCGCAAATGGGTTACCTGCCAGGGATGATCTGGCTGCTAGCCGGGGTGGTTCTCGCTGGTGCAGTGCAGGACTTTATGGTGCTGTTTGTTTCCACGCGCCGCGACGGTCGCTCGCTGGGTGAACTGGTCAAAGAAGAGATGGGACCAACTGCTGGGGTGATTGCGCTGGTAGCCTGCTTTATGATCATGGTCATTATCCTGGCGGTGCTGGCGATGATCGTGGTGAAAGCCCTGACTCATAGCCCGTGGGGAACGTATACCGTTGCGTTTACCATTCCGCTGGCGCTGTTTATGGGGATCTACCTGCGCTATCTGCGTCCGGGGCGTATTGGCGAAGTGTCGGTCATCGGTTTGGTGTTCCTGATTTTCGCCATTATCTCTGGCGGCTGGGTGGCAGAAAGCCCGACCTGGGCGCCGTACTTTGACTTTACCGGCGTGCAGTTGACCTGGATGCTGGTGGGTTACGGTTTTGTGGCGGCGGTGCTGCCGGTGTGGTTGCTGCTGGCTCCGCGTGACTACCTCTCTACCTTCCTGAAAATCGGGACTATCGTCGGTCTGGCGGTAGGCATTTTGATCATGCGTCCGACGCTGACCATGCCTGCGCTGACCAAATTTGTTGATGGCACTGGCCCGGTATGGACCGGCAACCTGTTCCCGTTCCTGTTTATTACCATCGCCTGTGGCGCGGTGTCTGGCTTCCATGCGCTGATCTCTTCCGGTACCACGCCGAAGATGCTGGCGAACGAAGGGCAGGCGTGTTTTATCGGCTACGGCGGAATGTTAATGGAATCCTTCGTGGCGATTATGGCGCTAGTTTCTGCCTGTATCATCGATCCAGGTGTGTACTTCGCCATGAACAGCCCGATGGCGGTGCTGGCTCCGGCAGGAACGGCGGATGTGGTCGCTTCTGCCGCGCAGGTAGTGAGTAGCTGGGGTTTTGCGATTACTCCGGATACGCTCAACCAGATTGCCAGCGAAGTGGGTGAACAGTCGATCATTTCCCGTGCGGGCGGTGCGCCGACGTTGGCGGTGGGGATGGCCTACATTCTGCACGGCGCGCTGGGCGGCATGATGGATGTGGCGTTCTGGTATCACTTCGCCATTCTGTTTGAAGCACTGTTTATTCTGACCGCAGTAGATGCAGGTACGCGTGCTGCGCGCTTTATGTTGCAGGATCTGCTGGGCGTGGTGTCTCCGGGTCTGAAACGGACCGATTCACTGCCTGCTAACCTGCTGGCAACGGCGCTGTGCGTACTGGCGTGGGGCTACTTCCTCCATCAGGGGGTGGTCGATCCGCTGGGCGGTATTAACACTCTGTGGCCGCTGTTTGGTATAGCCAACCAGATGCTGGCAGGGATGGCGCTGATGCTCTGTGCCGTAGTGCTGTTCAAAATGAAACGTCAACGTTACGCCTGGGTGGCGCTGGTACCAACGGCCTGGTTGCTGATTTGTACCCTGACCGCAGGCTGGCAGAAAGCGTTTAGCCCGGATGCGAAAGTCGGCTTCCTGGCGATTGCTAACAAGTTCCAGGCAATGATCGACAGCGGCAATATTCCGTCGCAGTATACTGAGTCACAACTGGCGCAACTGGTGTTTAACAACCGTCTGGATGCTGGGTTAACCATCTTCTTTATGGTGGTCGTGGTGGTTCTGGCACTGTTCTCGATTAAGACGGCACTGGCGGCATTGAAAGAGCCGAAGCCAACGGCGAAAGAAACGCCGTATGAGCCAATGCCGGAAAATGTCGAGGAGATCGTGGCGCAGGCGAAAGGCGCGCACTAAAGTCAGAGTGTGGGGGAATGTGCCGAGCGTTCCCCTTACTCTCAGCCCGAGCGTGTTGATAGCAATTAAGCCCTCATAATTCAGGAGGGCATTTGTATTACCGGAGGTTTAGATGTTTGATTCACTGGCAAAAGCCGGAAAATATTTAGGTCAGGCGGCGAAGCTGATGATCGGTATGCCTGATTACGACAACTATGTCGAACATATGCGGGTTAACCATCCTGATCAAACGCCGATGACCTACGAGGAGTTTTTCCGTGAGCGGCAGGACGCGCGCTACGGTGGAAAAGGCGGCGCGCGCTGCTGCTAAATTTGTACGTCAGGCTTTAAACGATTCCACTTTTTCGAACGCTGCACGCAACGTATCTGGTGTCAGCGTGACTGGCAGGTAGTGAATGGATTCCACCGGACGTAAGGTGTGGGCAATCACTTTGTCGATCTCCGCCTGATTATTGATATCCACTTCCAGCTCCGCCAGCGTAGTCGGCAGATGAAAACGCTGATACGCCCCGGTTAATTGCGCCAGCACATCATCCTGGCCCAGCAAGGCGCTTTGCACCAGAATACCGTAGGCAACTTTGGTGCCGTGGAGAAACTTCTCGGTTTGCGGCAGTACAGTCAGACCGTTGTGCACGGCATGGGCCGCCGCCACACGCGTAAAACGATCGCCCAGACCACCGACCATTCCGCCTCCGGCAATAATGGCATCCACCACATCGCAAAATGATTGTGTTAACTGCTGATTTTGCTGATCGGCAAGCGCCTGTTCGCTACCGTTTAACAAGACGTCGCGAATGGCCTGCGCGTTATTAATCCCCAGACGCACGGTTAGCGGCAACGTTTCTGGTTGCGGGGCCAGTACTACCGCTTCATACCATTTCGCCAGCGTGTCACCGATCCCCGCCAGCAGATATTGTTGCGGCGCATTGAGGATAATCTCAGGTTCCACCAGCACCATAAAATTGGCGTCGTCGAAAATCTCATAATGCAGCGCCTGTCCGGCATCGTTATACCAGACGGAGAGCGGTGTCCAGGCTGCGCAGGTAGTGGCGATCGTCGGAACGGCAACAAACGGCAGACCGAGACGGCGGGCGAGGGCTTTCGCGGTGTCGAGCAGTGCGCCGCCGCCGACGCCAATCACCACGCTGCGATCGTCACCGGACTCAGCCGCCAGTTGTTGTACATCGCTTTCGCTGCAATGACCGCGAAACAAAATATGCTTTGCCCCTGGCAGCCCAAACGCTGGCGGAAGTTTGGTTTGCGCCGCAGCAATGGCGCGTTCGCCGTAGATCCACACCGCGCGAGAAAGCTGTTCATCAGTGAAAAAATCGAGCAGGTGATTGAGACTTCCTGGATGTGAAAAGTAGTTAGCCGGGCCGACGACGACGCGGATGGGATTGTGAGGCATGTTGTGTTGTCCTTATTGTTTTATTTAGACATCTAAACGTCTTGATTGCCAAATACTAGCATCGTGTTATAGTGCCTTCAACACGCAACTTCGTCAGGTACAATAAAAATGACAAATAACCCTCTGATTCCACAAAGCAAACTTCCACAACTTGGCACCACTATTTTCACCCAGATGAGCGCACTGGCGCAGCAACACCAGGCGATTAACCTGTCGCAAGGCTTTCCTGATTTTGATGGTCCGCGCTATTTACAGGAGCGGCTGGCGTACCACGTTGCCCAGGGGGCAAACCAATACGCGCCCATGGCCGGCGTGCAGGCATTGCGCGAGGCGATTGCTGAGAAAACCGCGCGGCTGTATGGCTATCAACCAGATGCCGATAGCGATATCACCGTAACGGCAGGGGCGACGGAAGCGTTATATGCAGCGATTACCGCATTGGTGCGCAATGGTGATGAAGTGATTTGCTTTGATCCCAGCTATGACAGTTACGCCCCCGCCATCGCGCTTTCTGGGGGAATAGTGAAACGTATTGCACTGCAACCTCCGCATTTTCGCGTTGACTGGCAGGAATTTGCAGCATTGTTAAGCGAGCGCACCCGACTGGTGATCCTCAACACCCCGCATAACCCCAGCGCCACCGTCTGGCAACAGGCTGATTTCGCTGCTTTGTGGCAGGCGATTGCCGGGCGCGAGATTTTTGTTATTAGTGATGAAGTGTACGAGCACATCAACTTTTCACAGCAGGGCCATGCCAGCGTGCTGGCGCATCCGCAGTTGCGTGAGCGGGCGGTGGCAGTTTCTTCATTTGGCAAGACCTATCATATGACCGGCTGGAAAGTGGGCTATTGCGTTGCGCCTGCGCCCATCAGCGCCGAAATCCGCAAAGTGCATCAGTATCTGACCTTTTCGGTGAATACCCCAGCACAGCTGGCGCTTGCCGATATGCTGCGAGCAGAACCTGAGCATTATCTTGCGTTACCGGACTTTTATAGGCAGAAACGCGATATTCTGGTGAACGCCTTAAGTGAAAGTCGGCTGGAGATACTACCCTGCGAAGGTACTTACTTTTTGCTGGTGGAATACAGCGCCGTGTCTACGCTGGATGATGTTGCGTTTTGCCAGTGGCTGACGCGGGAGCATGGCGTGGCGGCGATCCCGCTGTCGGTATTTTGCGCCGATCCCTTCCCCCATAAACTGATTCGTCTCTGTTTTGCCAAGAAGGAATCGACGTTGCTGGCAGCAGCTGAACGCCTGCGCCAGCTTTAGTTATTTGACAGTCCAGGCGCGGGAATATTGACGGTCGGCAAACAGTTCTTGCAGGCCGTTAATTTGCTTCAGGCGCAGCACTTCGTCGCTGTCCATTCCCAGTTCTTTGCCAATTTTATTATCGTCCCATCCCAACTGGCTGAGTTCACGGACGATTTCCGACATTGCAGTGATTTGATGGCGTCCACGAGCGCGGTTGTGGCGAATTGTTGCTGCGATGCGCTCGTTACGATCCCCTCCCAGACAGGTAACCGGTAAATACCCTTTTAAGCGCGTTTTTAACGTGTTAGATCCTTTACCAATTTCATGACGGTGAAAGCCATCAACAATTTCCATTGTGTCAGATTGAGTGTTAGTCACCACGATAGGTTGGGTAAAACCATCAATTTCAATGGATTTTTTTAGCAGCTTCTTCTCTGGCGGTGCCACATTATTGGGGTTGTAATCATTCGGCACGAGTTGGCTATTTTTAACCCACAGAACGCAATCCACGGGCTCTTCACGAAAGGGGCTAACCTGATGGATCGCCATGCGGATTTCATTAATCGCTTTGATGCGATCGTCTTCCGGCAAGCTGGCGAGAAATTGGGTTAAATCCTGCGTTAATCGTTGTTGCATAGTATCCCCCATTCCTGACGTTTTCCTTTTATCCGTTCGTTATAACGCTGATAGTTCTTCGCTTTCGTAGGACTAAATGATAATGCCCGGCACCAGTAATCGTTATTGAGTAAAACTTTGCATATTCGCCGCCAAGAGGGGATATCTTTCGTGCCAATGTCCCCTTGCTGGGTTTGTGGAACCTCGATGCCTTTTTTCTGATACCAGTGCAAATAAATGGCGATTTTATTGCGGTAATGCTCAGCTGTTTTCTCCGGCATGCTATCGAGCAGCAATAATGCATACTCTTGCCAGTCTAAATGCTCTGGCTTGAGGATTTTCCGATGCCCATAGAAATGATTGTCATGTCCGGCGTAAATTCCGCCGCTTTTTACACCGCTGACTCGTGCGCACATAGCAGCCCAGCGATCCGGTTCGATAACGTGATAGAGCCATAATCCCTGCCGTTGCTCCGGGCCAAAAGGTTCGCAAATTCGCATGTGACGCAGAGGGACGCCTGCCTGATACATTAGGTTATACAGTGGGTTGCAGAGACTTTGATGATTTGCATACCAGGTCCAGATATCAGCCACTTTCCAGTCGTAGATGGGGTAAATGTACCAGCTATGACCGCCTGGTGCGGCCGTAGTCCAGGGTTTATCGTCGGCAAAACGCTGTTTATTCGAACTGGCGATAGCAACGAAACGGTTATAGGACTCGTCAGCCCGGATGCCGATCATCATGGCCGCCGGACGTTTTTGCGAAAACCATTCGGCAAATTCACGCACGAAATGTTCAAACGTCATACCCGGTTGATAAAACGAGAAAAATGTCGGATCGGTTATCGCATCTTCCGGGGGCTGGCGTACCCATTCAACATCAGGTTCCCAGCATTGCCATTCGGGTTGATACTGAGAAAGAGAGTTTTGCGTCGTAAGAGGCAGCGCTACCCAATAAAATTCTTCAATGACATCTGCATACTGCTCTCGTAGGGACTGAATATAGTGAATAGTTAAAGAAAACTGTGCTTCCCAGTCGATAAACAGAACGTATATTTTTTTTCCCATTTTTCTGGCCAGATTCGCGGTTAGATGAAGCATTAAGCCTGAATCTTTACCGCCAGAAAATGAGACACAAACGCGGGGTAGGGTGTTGAGTGTCCAGGTAATACGCTCTTGTGCCGCTTCCAGAATATTGAGCGGAAGAGGAATTTTATAAATAGACATCTAAAGATGCTCTCTGAACCAGACAGGCAGATAATGTGATAGTTTTTTAATTATAAAGTAAATAAATTCAAATAAGATATATTATTTTATGTATTTACATTATGAATTTTTCATTGAAAAACATTTTACCAATGGATAGATGTTTATTATAAATTGTCATTCAAACGATCAATGAATCGTGAGAATGCAAGATTATTTAATGATGATTTATTATAGGACATATAAAGCGTGTTTGAGGGCAGCGGGTGTTCAAGTTTTATTTGCTTTAGCTGAAGTGTTTTATGGTAACTGCGATATAATTCGTAAGGCACAATACCAATTAAATCGGTAACTGCAATTGTATTAATAATGGTAAACAGAGAGGAACTGCGAAACGATATTTTACGGTCTGCCATGAGTGCCTCTATTTCCATCTGGAAATCTTCTAATCCAGGGATTTTAGATATCAGAAAGGTAAATTCTTCATCAAGAATTTGTGCATGGGTACTCCGTTCATTTATTCTCGGATGGGTAGTACTACAGATGAGTGTATTACGAATTGACTGAAATGGGACACAGCTTACAGAACGACTGATAACCGGTGCCAATGTCACTACGAGATCCGCTTTGCGGTAAGCCAGTAAATCTTCGGCGCTTTCTACGGCCATCATAATGTCATGATGTTCAATGTCGATAATCGCATCCTGGCGCAGACTATTGATCAAAAGGCTGCCGTTTGTCGCAGAGATGAATTGTGGACCATAGATTATAAATTTTTTCTTTAATTCAGATTTATTGACGATATTTATTGTTTGTTCCAGGTTTCTAAGGTTTTTCTCAAGATGATGATGAAGATTTAACCCAGTAGTCGTTGGCGTAATACCTTTTCCGGCACGAGTAAACAAAGGATCATTAAACTGTGTACGTAAGCGCTGCAGGGACTGACTAACCGCAGAGGGCGTTATATATAGCGATTCTGCAGCCTTACTAATGCTGAGATGTTGGTAAATGCACTCGAAGATTACCAGTAAATTTAAGTCAAATTTTTTTAAGTCGTAAAGATTGGCCATGATGTACTCCATTCATATCATTGCACTCATCATGATATTCATTAAATCTATAATATGAATTAATATATTTGTATTTATTATGTTCTTTTACTTAATTCATGATTAAGTTTTTCTAAAATAGCATAGTCGATTTATTGTTTGTGATCAATTCTTGCGGTTTTCAGGATAACTGAAAAGCTGTATATATTCCAGTTATCCATGATTTAATATTATTTATTTCCCATGATGATATTTAAGGTCTTTTGATCCGGTAATCCGACCGCCTGTTGCAATGTATTCTCCGGACTCATGTAGTAGATAGCAGGTGTGACGTTTGCGCCAAGTTCATCCATCAGTTTTTCATTTGCACTTAAGATTTTCATTTGCTCTGCACCAACGGTGGCCGGAATGTTTAGCTTCTTGTCTGATGCTTCATACTCTTGCCATGCTTTAGCCGGATCTTTAGCCGCGAGGATCGCCGCCGCAGTCGCTGGGCTTTCCGGTTTGATTACGCCAACCAGTAGTGTGCGAAGCTGAACTTTGCCAGTCTCAACCCACGGGCGCGTCTGCTGCCAGAACTGTTTACAATACGGACAAAATGGATCGGCAAAGACATAAACCACAACAGGCGCATCTTTTTTGCCGTCGAGGATCCAGTGGGATTGCTCCATCCGTTGCCACATTTCACGACCGACTGGCGCATAAATCTCTTTTTCAATAAGCGTGTTACTCAGGTTTTCACCTTTTTCGTTGTACATATAACCTGAGATGGCGTGCTTGCCGTCTGGTGTCAGGTAGATAGTAACTCCCATATCCTGATACTTTCCGAGATAACCTTTCATTCCCCCGGGGGCATCAAAAGATTTGAGGATAGTAATACCCTGTTTTTCAATGGCTTTTACTGGGGCTGGAAGTTCCTCTGCGAAGGCGACTGCAGGAAGCAGAGCCAATAAAAGTATCTTTTTTAACATTAATTTGTCCTTTTCAGTCAGTGCAAAATTTGAGTAAAAGGCATAACCTATCACTGTCATAGGTAAGAGCTTAGAACAGGTGATTGCCCTTTGTTTATGAGGGTGTTGTAATCCCTCTCGGCATTGCGGTCGTCATCGCAACACCGCAGCCTGCTGAACAGGCGCTGAAGATACCAAAGGGTAGTTCAGGTTACGCGGCCACCTGGAAAGGAGGCCCATTTTACTTTTATCGCCGCTGGCGGTGCAAAGTTCACAAAGTTGTCTTACGAAGGTTGTAAGGTAAAACTTATCGATTTGATAATGGAAACGCATTAGCCGAATCGGCAAAAATTGGTTACCTTACATCTCATCGAAAACACGGAGGAAGTATAGATGTCCTTGATTAACACCAAAATTAAACCTTTTAAAAACCAGGCATTCAAAAACGGCGAATTCATCGAAATCACCGAGAAAGATACCGAAGGCCGCTGGAGCGTCTTCTTCTTCTACCCGGCTGACTTTACTTTCGTATGCCCGACCGAACTGGGCGACGTTGCAGACCATTACGAAGAACTGCAGAAACTGGGCGTAGACGTATACGCAGTATCTACCGATACTCACTTCACCCACAAAGCATGGCACAGCAGCTCTGAAACCATCGCGAAAATCAAATACGCGATGATCGGCGACCCGACTGGCGCCCTGACCCGTAACTTCGACAACATGCGTGAAGATGAAGGTCTGGCTGACCGTGCGACCTTCGTTGTTGACCCGCAGGGTATCATCCAGGCAATCGAAGTTACCGCTGAAGGCATTGGCCGTGACGCGTCTGACCTGCTGCGTAAAATCAAAGCTGCTCAGTATGTAGCTTCTCACCCAGGTGAAGTTTGCCCGGCTAAATGGAAAGAAGGTGAAGCAACTCTGGCTCCGTCTCTGGACCTGGTTGGTAAAATCTAAATTTCCTTCGTCTTTCGCGCTACCAACTCCGGCGCGAAATACTTCGGAAATTCACCTAATTCTTCGGGTGCTGCGGCACCCGATTTTCTTCCCCGCATCATGATGCAAGCTGCATCCAGGTAGCCGATGAAGGCCGCTTGCATGATGATGTTTAAAGCCCAGGAGATAAACATGCTCGACACAAATATGAAAACTCAACTCAAGGCTTACCTTGAGAAATTGACCAAGCCTGTTGAGTTAATTGCCACGCTGGATGACAGCGCTAAATCGGCAGAAATCAAGGAACTGTTGGCTGAAATCGCAGAACTGTCAGACAAAGTCACCTTTAAAGAAGATAACAGCTTGCCGGTGCGTAAGCCGTCTTTCCTGATCACCAACCCAGGTTCCAACCAGGGGCCGCGTTTTGCAGGCTCCCCGCTGGGTCATGAGTTCACCTCGCTGGTACTGGCGCTGCTGTGGACCGGTGGTCATCCGTCGAAAGAAGCGCAGTCTCTACTGGAGCAGATCCGCAACATTGACGGTGATTTTGAATTCGAAACTTATTATTCGCTCTCTTGCCACAACTGCCCGGACGTGGTGCAGGCGCTGAACCTGATGAGCGTACTGAACCCGCGCATCAAGCACACTGCAATTGACGGCGGCACCTTCCAGAACGAAATCACCGATCGCAACGTGATGGGCGTTCCGGCAGTGTTCGTAAACGGGAAAGAGTTTGGCCAGGGCCGTATGACTATTTCCGAAATCGTCGCCAAAATCGATACTGGCGCTGAAAAACGTGCAGCAGAAGAGCTGAACAAGCGTGACGCTTACGATGTGCTGATTGTCGGTTCTGGCCCGGCAGGGGCTGCGGCAGCAATTTACTCCGCACGTAAAGGCATCCGTACTGGTCTGATGGGCGAACGTTTTGGCGGTCAGATCCTCGATACTGTTGATATCGAAAACTACATCTCTGTGCCGAAAACCGAAGGCCAAAAACTGGCAGGCGCGCTGAAGGTTCACGTTGATGAATACGATGTTGATGTGATTGATAGCCAGAGCGCCAGCAAACTGATCCCGGCAGCGATTGAAGGCGGCTTGCATCAGATTGAAACGGCTTCCGGCGCGGTACTGAAAGCTCGCAGCATTATCGTGGCGACCGGTGCAAAATGGCGCAACATGAACGTTCCGGGCGAAGATCAGTATCGCACCAAAGGCGTGACCTACTGCCCGCACTGCGACGGCCCACTGTTTAAAGGCAAACGCGTAGCGGTTATCGGCGGCGGTAACTCCGGTGTGGAAGCGGCAATCGACCTGGCAGGGATTGTTGAACACGTAACGCTGCTGGAATTTGCCCCAGAAATGAAAGCCGACCAGGTTCTGCAGGACAAACTGCGCAGCCTGAAAAACGTCGACATCATTCTGAATGCGCAAACCACGGAAGTGAAAGGCGACGGTAGCAAAGTCGTAGGTCTGGAATATCGTGATCGTGTCAGTGGCGATATTCACAACATCGAACTGGCTGGTATTTTCGTCCAGATTGGTCTGCTGCCGAACACCAACTGGCTGGAAGGCGCAGTAGAACGTAATCGTATGGGTGAGATAATCATTGATGCGAAATGCGAAACCAACGTCAAAGGCGTGTTCGCTGCCGGTGACTGTACGACGGTTCCGTACAAGCAGATCATCATCGCTACTGGCGAAGGTGCTAAAGCCTCTCTGAGCGCTTTTGACTACCTGATTCGCACCAAAACTGCATAAGAAGAAGTAAGATTCACCTGCAATTGCTTAGCCGCCGGGGTCAAACCTGGCGGCTTTTTTTATAAAAAACGCCCTGCCGGGATTGCTCAGGGCAGGGCGTCATAAATGCGTTAATTTGTTAACGAACGACTAATACCGGCAGATTGGCGTGGCGGATCACGTTGGAAGCGTTGGAACCTAACAGATGGGTTGAAATCGATGGATTTCGCGAACCGATAACCACAACATCCGCATCCAGTTCTTTAGCTAACTCGTTCACTTCATCTCGCACGTTACCAAAACGGACATGTGGTTTGATACGGGATGGATCAATATTGAAATGGCCGACCATTGTCTGTAAGCGCTCTTCGGCTTCATGTTGCAAATGTTCTTCGAAACGACGCACATCAGCAGCAAAACGGTGCAGACTAAGGCTTGCGGCGCCCGGTAATACATGGAGTAAATGAATTACGCCATCATCCTGGGCGAGAAATTCAGCGTGACGAACGGCTTTGTCGCTCAATTCCATTTCAAATACGTCTACTGGCATAATGATTGTTTTGTACATAAGCATTCCCTCCTTGCTATTGCATGAACATATGACAGCATATTATTGATTATGATTCTATGATTTGCGAAGTTGATTTGATCTGGGATAGCAATTGATCTGGAAAATGGATTAAGTCAGCTACTACCAGCGTTGCTCAAGATATAGCACTGCCACAACAAGAATTGCTGCAATGAATATATAAAACGCAGTAATACCGAGAGCTTCGCTCATAGGGGGATCCGCTGGTGGATAACTTGTTCAGATTAGAACGCAGCGGTGAAGAGCAAAATGATAAGTCTGGTTGATATTTGAGCGGAAAGAGGATGCAGAAGCATCCTCCGGGCAAAGCGAATAACGCTTGTGCAGATGGGATTAAAGCAGGTAGTCGCCAGCGGCTTCAGGCTGGTATTCGAGTTCCAGCACTTCAAGGTGGGTAGCAACGCCGCCCGGAAGTTCCCAGTGGATGGTATCGCCAACGCGCAACCCCAGCAGTGCGGCACCAACCGGAGCCATAACGGAAAGTTGAGTATTGCTGTCGGTCATTTTTGCCGGATACACCAGTGTACGCACACGGACTTCGCCATCGCTAAGATTGCGGAATTTAACCCGGCTGTTCATCGTCACCACATCGTGCGGCATCTCTTCTGGCGAACACATTTGGGCGCGATCCAACTCTGCGTTTAACGCGTCGGCGATTGGCAAACCGGCATAGGCAGGTTGCTCCAGCAGAATATCGATGCGTTCGGCATCCAGGTCGTTAATGATGATTGTTGGTCTGGACATTTTTACTCCATGTCGTCGGTACTGCGATTGTCGCAGATAAACATACCCAAAAGAAAACCCTCACCGTCAGGCGGCGAGGGTTTAGCTCATATGATGATACTGACTGTTGCTCACTCTTTGAAGTGATTTACATCACATTCAGGTAATTCCTTAATGCTGAGCGATTTGTATAAATCTCAATCGAAAAACAGCGTAATGGATAAATTTTCGTGATGGATCAACGTCCGCTGCGCTGGATCTCAATAACCTGCTTTATCAATCACAAAGGCTTTGCCACAGTTGCCTGGGTGAGGTTGTGGCAAGAATGAGCTTGCCGAGAGCGGCGCATTGATGGCATCAGCTTTGATTGAAATCTGGATTTCAGTCAAATACGCCGGATTACCCTGGCACGTTAACTTGACCGCTTTGACGTTCTCTTTCCCCCAGCTTTTGGCAAAGGCGTCGTCAAAGTCACTGCGGCTCACGGTTTTACCGTAGTTATCAGCGAGGAATTTTCCGGCTGCGCTCTCTTTGATCTCTTGATTCAGACGTACCATCGTCCCGAAGTAAGCGTCCGGATCAAAACCAAAGCAGGCGCCGTGTTTCGCGTATTCATAACGTTCCAGACAGGAACGACCACCTGCGCCCGGCATAACTTCACTCAATTTAGCTGCTGTTTCCAGCGATAACCCTGTTTCCGGTGAAGAACACATCCGGCTGGCGCGCGCTTCCGGCAGGTTTGGGACTGGGCGAGTGGCGCAGCCGAAGCGCATCCAGCGGCGTTCATCAACGCCACGCGCAGCAACCGATTTAGGTAATCCTGGCCACAGACCATGTACGGTCAGAAAATCGGCCTTGTTGCTCGTTTCGGTTTGCAGTCGACACTCATCGCGTTCGTTACGATTTCGGTCGTGCTGACTCTGGCAAAACCCGGTTTGCCAGGAAAGAGCTAAAACGTAACGATCAAAATCGCCATACTGTTTTGCCTGTAATGCAGCGGCGTTGACAGAAGATAAGGGGAGCAGAGAAGCCGCCAGTAAAGCGGCGTTACGCCAGAATATTTTCATAGTGGGTGTGGAACTCATACATGCACTGAATACTATCTATTAAATCATAAAAAAGCCCGCCAGGTTGGCTAACCTGGCGGGCGCGGTGATTTATTCAGCGTTTGGCGAACGTATTAGTTCCACATGGCGAGAATCGGCCAGCCTACCAGAAGCAGCATGGCAATATAAATCACCCCGAAGATAGCCCCAAGACGCCAGTAATCTTTTGATTTCACATAGCCGCAGCCGTAAATAATCACACCTGGGCCAGTAGCATATGGGGTCAGACAGCCCATGATACCGATAGACAGCACCAGCAGAATACACAGTTGTTCCATCGGTACGCCCGGAATACCTTTACCGACCGCCAGAATGACCGGCAGCATGGTTGCGGTGTGCGCTGACAGGCTGGCAAACAGGTAATGAGCAAAATAGAACACCAGCACGAGAACGACAACCGTCGCATTTGGCGAAAAACCTTCCAGATGCGTACTCATGGTGCTGGCGAACCAGTCGATAAATCCGGAACGAGTCAGGCCATTAGCCATGACGACCAGCGTTGCCAGGTTGACCAGCGTGTTCCATGCGCTGTAATAACGGGTAATGTCTTTCCACGGCACAACGTGCAGCGCCAGCATCAGCGAAACAGCCAGCAGGCCAACCGCAGTGGCATTAATCACTTCGCTGCCAAATACCCATAAACCTAAGCTGAGCAACACAAGGCCAATCAGCGTCCATTCTCTGCGTGTCAGCGCCCCCATGGTTTTTAGTTCATCACCCGCCCAGGTTGCCACTTCTTCACTGTGTGTGATTTCCGGTTTGTACAGCACGTAGGAAAGCCACGGCGCAATGATAAGCAAGATAACCCCAACCGGCAGGAAGCAGAGGAACCACTGCAACCAGCTAATCTGGATACCGGCAATTTTGCTGACGAACTCCAGACCCAGTACGTTTGGTGCCGCACCGGTGACAAACATGGAAGAACTCAGACTGGTACTAATGACCATCATCCACATCAAATAGCCGCCAATACGACGCGCGGACGGATCGTTCGGGAATGATTTAAATAGCGGCGGCAGGTTTTTAATGACCGGGAAAACCGTACCCCCGGTACGCGCGGTGTTAGACGGTGTAAACGGCGCCAGCAGAATGTCGATGATGACAATCGCATAACCCAACGTCAGCGTGCGTTTCCCCATGAATTTCACCAGGAAAAGGGCAATACGACGGCCTAATCCAGAAACTTCATATCCTAATGCAAAGATAAATGCGCCAAATACCAGCCAGACTGTGGTACTGGAAAAACCAGCCAACCCCCATTTCAGCGCCTGTTTTTGCGCATTAAACGCTGGGTCAGCTAATTCTTTGGCGTCAAAGAGCAGGTAATTACTGCCAATCACGCAAATGGTTACTGCAATAAAACTGATCGCTGTTGCCGGGATTGGCTCGAGGATCATTCCGACAATCATTGCCACAAACACAGCGAAGTAATGCCATGCCTGCGGCGGCATACCGTCGGGGACAGGGATAAGAAACATGACGCCCATCACCACCAGTGGGGCCAATAGTTTCCATATATTATCTTTTGCTAAAGACATACGGGTTCTCCGAAAATTAATATTTCCAAATTTATCAAGTGCTTAAATTATTAAATCTGTGCTAAAAACCAGGTAAGGATCAGCAGGTCGGCACTGCCGCCTGGACTGAGATTTCGTTCGATACACTCCCTGTCGAACTGCCGGAGATAATCGAGATCGGCGGGGGTTCGAATGCCCCCTTTTTGCAATAGTGTTTGCGCCTCGCGCTGTAGCCAGCGAAGGCCCCCCTCACCACCGCGCGATGCAACGTTGGTATCGCCGTTGGTAGCCATCAGTAGGAGCAAGGTATCGAGCAATGCCAGTTCAGGATCTAGCCCCTGATCCAGCAGAGTGAGGTAATGCGGTAGGGCGTGGTTGATCACCAGTGGATAACCTGCTTCGGCTTCACCGCGCGCGCCGGTAAGGCCAAGCTGCTGGTACAACCGTTGACCTGCGGTCAGTTGTTGATTATTGGTACGCAGTTCGCGCTCGGTCAGACCACGGCAGAAACTTGCCGCCGTCGAACAAACGGTTGTGGGCGTTACCGGCTGGTTGAGCTGAAGCAAACGGCCAATTGCCGCACATAGCAGCCCTAAAGAAAAAATGCTGCCTTTATGCGTGTTTACGCCCGCAGTGGCGCGGAACATATCGCCTTCACAGGCCATACCAATTGGGCGTAATCCGTGGAGTACCGCTTCCGGTGCCATTTCTGCACTACAGGCACCAAATTCAATGAAACGGGGTAACCAGCCCTGGATCGCCAGTGCGCTACGGTGGAAATCTTCCAGCGCCATATCTTTGTGCGCACCGCAGTTAATGCGATCTACCAGGCCTGGTTTCGGTGACAGATTGACTTCAGTCAGCATGGCGCGCCAGCCCAGCAGGGCGTATTCATTGATTAATGACGCAGCAAGCTTTGTGGTTTTAGTTGACGTTGCAGGCATCGACATCGTTCAGCAGCGCCTCCATGCGGTTGAGTAAATCGGTCAGTTGGTGGGTTTTCCCGCGCGCGCAGACGGCTGCGCTTTGCTCGCATAGCAGGCAGCGGCGAGGCGGCAGCGAATAATCGCGGCGGGAGAGAATTTCGCCTCCGGGCGTCAGGACATCGATATCCCATAAACGCCCGAGAGGATGACTATGTTCAAGCTCAATCGTGGCGAGCTTGAGGTCGCGAGCTGGAGCGGCAATGCTCAACATGCCCTCCGGCCCGCTGGCGGAAACCAGTGCAGCCTGCTCCTGAATTTGCCAGCCCTGCTTTGCGGCTAAAGCGCGCAAGGCTGTCACGCCATGATTAAAAATTCGGCGTGTGACCTCGCTGTCTTTAATCGGACCCGGCGCAACCACGGTAAAGGAGACCAGTGGAACAGGATGGCGCTTGAGCCAGGCGTGTTGCCGTGCTTGCCTTTCATCCCGGCTGACGAGCAACTCGGGAATTGAAACCGCATGGTGGCTGGCGAGTTCAGGGAGCAGGTGCATGGCTTATTCCTTCACCTGATGCACAACGTCAATCACCGAGCCATCGCGGTAGCGCACGACGGCAACGACGCGGTCGGTGAATTCAATCGGCTGTGGTTCACCGGTCAGCAGACGCGCACGTTCGCGCAGCCACTCAATGGAAACCACTTTTATGCCTGCTTCCTGCAGACGTTCTGCCAGTTCCGGACGTGCCGGGTTAACAGCGATGCCGTGGTCGGTGACCAGAATATCGACGCTGGACCCTGGGGTAATGCAGGTCAGCACGTTATCCACCAGAGTAGGGATACGACCGCGCACCAGCGGCGCAACAATGATGGAAAGCGCAGAGGCAATTGCGGTATCGCAGTGACCGCCGGAAGCGCCACGCAGCACACCGTCAGAGCCGGTCAGCACGTTAACGTTGAACTGGGTATCAATTTCCAGCGCGCTCAGTACCACCACGTCGAGACGATCAACCGATGCGCCTTTAGAGCCCCAGTTAGCGTACTGGTTGGCACTGATTTCGATGTGATTCGGGTTACGGGCCAGCGATTGCGCAGCGTGGCTGTCAAAGCTCTGCACATCCAGCAGTTTGCGGATCAGACCTTTTTCGTGCAGATCAACCATCGTTGCGGTAATGCCACCGAGGGCGAAGTCGGCGCGAATATCGCGGCTACGCATTTTGTCTTCCAGGAAACGGGTTACCGCAAGCGAAGCGCCGCCGGTGCCGGTCTGCATGGAGAAACCTTCTTTGAAGTAGCCAGAGTTGACAATCACATCCGCAGCGCTGCGGGCAATCAGCAGTTCGCGCGGGTTAGTGGTCATACGGGTTGCGCCAGCACCGATTTTCGCGGCATCGCCAACGCGATCAACTTTGACGATCAAATCAACCTGATCTTGCTCAATGCTTGCCGGATTATGCGGATAAGGCAGCAGTTCTTCGGTGAGCATCACGACCTGTTTTGCGTTGTCGGCATCAACCATTGCATAGCCGAGGGAGCCGCAGCAGGCTTTACCGGTGTAGCCGTTGGCATTACCGAATTCATCACAGGACGGGACGCCGAGGAAAGCGACGTCGATGTTCAGTTCGCCGCTCTGTACCAGATGCACGCGACCGCCGTGGGAGTGGATTTGCACCGGTTCAGCCAGCAGGCCACGGGAGATTTCTTCTGCCAGTGGGCCGCGTAAACCGGAGGTATAAATGCGGGTAACCACGCCCTGGCGAATGTGTTCTACCAGCGGCGCATGGCAATCACTCAGGGAACTGGACGCCAGGGTCAGGTTTTTAAAGCCCATCTTCGCGATGACGTCCATCACCATATTGACGGTCAGGTCACCACCACGAAAAGCATGGTGGAAGGAGACGGTCATACCATCTTGCAAACCAGAACGACGAATGGCTTCTTCCAGGTTGGCGCACAGTTTGCGATCGCGCGCTTTTTCAGCCTGATAGGTTTGTTTCGGCGAGTTCTGGAAAGCGGCAAGATCGCATTCAGCGTGACGATTCCAGGCTGCTACCCGTTCTTGTCGTTGAGATTGTTCAATTTTCTGCGTCATTTTGATTGCCTTATTCTTCGCGGATGCCGGAAAGTTCTGCACGGGAGAGCACCAGACGGGCGCGATCGATAACCGGACCGTCAACCATCTTGCCGTTCAGGGAAACGACGCCAAGGCCTTCGCGAGCGGCGGCTTCAGCGGCTTCTACGACGCGGCGTGCGTGATCCACTTCTTTCTGGGTTGGAGCGTAGAGGTTGTGCAGCAGATCAATCTGACGCGGGTTGATCAGCGATTTGCCGTCAAAGCCCAGTTGTTTGATGTGGGCGGCTTCTTGCAGGAATCCAGCTTCGTTGTTGGCGTCGGAATAGACGGTATCGAACGCCTGAATACCCGCAGAACGTGCGGCCTGCAAAATAGAGCAGCGAGCGAACAGCAGTTCAGTTCCTTCCGGAGAGCGTTCTGTACGCAGGTTGCGCACGTAGTCTTCTGCACCGAGGGCGATACCGATCAAACGCTCGGAAGCATGAGCGATTTCCACCGCGCGGGTAATGCCCAGCGGAGATTCAATCGCCGCCAGCAGCCCAGTGCTGCCTGGTTCGCGACCACAGGCTTTTTCAATACGCAGGATCTCTTTTTCGATATCCAGAACGTCCTGAGCGGTATCGGTTTTCGGCAGACGCACAACGTCTGCGCCACCGCGAACGACGGCTTCCAGGTCGTTAACGCCCCATTCAGAATCCAGTGCGTTAACACGTACGATGGTTTCAATATCGCGATACAGCGGATGTTGCAGCGCGTGGTAGACCATGCGACGTGCGGTGTCTTTTTCACGCAGCGCCACGGAGTCTTCGAGGTCGAACATCAGAGCATCAGCCGGGTAGATGAAGGAGTTGCTGACCATCGCGGCATTGGCGCCAGGCACAAACAGCATGCTGCGGCGGGTGCGAGTTTTACGTTGTTGCAGCGAAGCGGAAATCATTGGCAATCCTCCCATGGCAGCGCCGGGATACCGCTGGCGCGTGCCAGCAAGGCTTCCAGTCGTGCACGTAAAATGCAGTCCAGTGCGCCTTTGTCATCGACATTCAGCTGTACGCCGCGCACGTTATAGCGGGCGAGAACGTCCAGAATGGTGGTGCGAATCGCATCGCCAAACTGTTTCTCAACGCTGCTGTTGATTTGCAGGTCGATATCCTGCGTATCGAGTGGGGCGATGCGTATCATCACATCCCCAGACTCAAGGGTGCCTGCAACGGCGGGCTGGTTTATTTTCATTTTTCACCTGTTTCTTATGCGGGGGTCTTTTGACGAACTGCCGCGTCCTGGCGGGCGTGTTCAAGCAGATTCTGCAAGTAATGCAGAGTGGGTGCCGGGACCAGTGGCGCGATAGCCGTGAGATCGTTTTTCACCAGCAGTTGACGTACCCGGGAAGCGGATATCGGCAGTTCCTGGTAACGCAGTCGCTCAATTTCAACCAGTTCGATGGGCGGTGCGGAGATGGTCGGTGTTTCCAGCCAGTAGCGCATATCCTGGTTGTACTGAGCGGTCACGCGACAAATGGGTTCAGTACCAACAAAGCGGTGAGTAACGCCCAGCGCGGGCGCGAGGTACTGACGGAAAATTTTCAGGTCAATTTCGGTGTAACAATGGTTGATGACGCTCTGTTCTTTAATGAAGTAGCAGGGGAACGTGGCACGGGAGATGATGTACTCGGAGCCGCGATGCACGGTCAGGCGCGGAATATCGGCGGTGCCTTTTAACACCAGATCTAACCGGTCGTCATAGGGAAAGCGTGAAGAGTCTTCTTTGACTAAAAACAGATGCAGCCAGTCGCACTGTGCCGCAGCTTGTTGAATCAGATAACGGTGGCCGTTAGTAAAGGGATTGGCGTTCATGACGATACAGCCAATCTTCTTCCCTTCATGACGGAATTTCTTCAGCGATTCGGCATAGCGTTTCAGACGTGTGGCGCTATTTTCCATCAACACCATCACGCCAGGTACGCTGGTTAACGTATAGAAACCGCACTGACGGAACAGCGCCTCGTATTCGGTTTTGGTATAAATAAACAGATGCGTGCTGTGCCGTTCATAGGCGAGGTTTATCAGTTCGGTGGCTAATGTCAGCGCCAGTCCTTCACCACGAACTGATTCACTAATAGCGACGCACTTAATGATATTTCCGGCAATTCCGCCGCAGGCAATAAGGCGGTCGTTACGGGTTACGGTAATAAATACTTCGACCGTGGTGTCAACACTCAAATCATTTTCATGCAGAAAGTGGGTAATTTCCGCCATCTTTTTATTTTCTGAACGTTTTACCCGGGTGAAAATATCATTGCCGAACATAATAAATAGTATCCTGAAGGTGCATGTTGTTATCGATTTGCAACAAATGTTGTTCGATGTAGCAAATTGATAACCTTTTATTTTCAGTTGAGAGAAAGGGTTGTGAGTGAGGTATTTCTGTTTCTCCTTTCGCCATACATCCTAAGGAGTATTGCATCGTGAAATTTTGATTTATTTCACATAGAGTTAGTGGTTTTTTATTTATTTAATGGTTTTAAGTTTTTTAATTAATGTAATTACGAATTGACCCGTAGGTTTAATTGATTTAATTGATTTAATGAATGAAATTTGTCACGATCATATTTGATATTTATAAATCGAGATTCAACATTTTAATTACATCCGCCAAAAAACAGGGCTTACCCCGCAAGGAAAACAATGTTGCAGTTTAATGAGAATAAACAGTTTGCTTTTTTCCAACGACTGGCGTTCCCGTTGCGTATTTTTTTGCTGATTTTGGTGTTCTCGATATTTGTCATCGCTGCGTTGGCGCAATATTTTACGGCCAGCTTTGAGGACTATTTAACGCTTCATGTTCGTGACATGGCAATGAATCAGGCGAAAATTATTGCCTCCAATGACAGTATCATCACCGCAGTGAAAATGCGTGACTACAAACGGCTGGCGACTATCGCCAACAAATTGCAAAGAGACACCGACTTCGATTATGTGGTGATTGGTGACCGGGATTCGATCCGCCTTTACCATCCTAATCCGGAAAAGATTGGTTACCCCATGCAGTTTACCAAACCGGGAGCGCTGGAAAGAGGGGAGAGTTACTTCATCACCGGCAAAGGGTCGATAGGTATGGCAATGCGCGCCAAAACGCCGATCTTTGATGACGATGGCAAAGTCATTGGCGTGGTGTCGGTGGGGTATCTGGTAAGTAAAATCGATAGCTGGCGGGCAGAGTTTTTATTACCGATGGTGGGCGTGTTTGTCGTGCTGTTAGGCATTCTGATGCTGCTGTCGTGGTTCTTAGCTGCGCATATCCGCCGCCAGATGATGGGGATGGAACCAAAGCAGATTGCGCGCGTGGTCCGCCAGCAAGAGGCGCTTTTTAGTTCGGTTTATGAAGGGCTGATTGCGGTGGACCCGTATGGGCATATTACTGCCATCAACCGCAACGCAAGAAAAATGTTGGGGCTGAGTTCCCCCGGACGGCAGTGGTTGGGCAGACCTATTGCAGAGGTTGTCAGACCGGCTGATTTCTTTACCGAACAAATTGATGAAAAACGTCAGGATGTGGTGGCGAATTTTAATGGTCTGAGCGTTATTGCTAACCGCGAAGCTATTCGTTCTGGTGATGATTTGCTAGGTGCAATTATTAGTTTTCGTAGTAAAGACGAAATATCTACCCTTAATGCGCAACTGACGCAAATTAAACAATATGTCGAAAGCCTGCGCACACTACGTCATGAACATCTCAATTGGATGTCTACGCTCAATGGTCTGTTGCAGATGAAAGAGTATGATCGTGTGCTGGCGATGGTTCAGGGGGAGTCCCGGGCTCAGCAGCAACTTATTGATAGTCTGCGTGAAGCATTTGCCGACCGCCAGGTGGCGGGGCTTCTTTTTGGTAAAGTGCAGCGCGCCCGGGAGCTGGGGCTAAAAATGACGATTGTTCCAGGCAGCCAACTTTCACAACTGCCGCAAGGGCTGGACAGCACTGAATTTGCGGCGATAGTGGGCAACTTACTCGATAATGCCTTCGAAGCCAGTCTGCATAGTGATGAAGGGAATAAGACAGTCGAATTATACCTGAGCGATGAAGGCGACGACGTGGTAATTGAAGTGGCCGATCAGGGCTGCGGCATTCCAGAGTCTCTTCGCGACAAAATATTTGAGCAGGGCGTCAGTACGCGTGCTGATGAACCCGGTGAGCATGGCATTGGGTTGTATCTTATTGCCAGCTATGTAACGCGCTGCGGTGGTGTTATCACTCTCGAAGAGAATGATCCCTGCGGTACTTTATTTTCAATCTATATTCCGAAAGTGAAACCTGATGACAGCTCCATTAACCCTATTGATCGTTGAGGACGAAACACCGTTGGCAGAAATGCATGCGGAATATATTCGTCACATTCCCGGCTTCAGTCAGATATTGCTGGCGGGAAACCTGGCGCAGGCCCGAATGATGATCGAGCGTTTTAAGCCGGGGCTTATCTTGCTGGATAACTATCTCCCTGATGGTAGAGGCATTAATTTGTTGCATGAGTTGGTGCAGACGCATTACCCCGGCGATGTGGTGTTTACCACTGCCGCCAGCGATATGGAAACGGTATCTGAGGCTGTGCGCTGCGGTGTGTTTGATTATTTAATCAAGCCAATCGCTTATGAGCGTCTGGGGCAGACATTAACTCGTTATCGCCAGCGTAGACACATGCTGGAAAGTATTGATAGCGCCAGTCAGAAGCAAATTGATGAGATGTTCAACGCTTACGCTCGCGGTGAACCAAAGGATGAGCTGCCAACTGGCATTGACGCGTTGACGCTAAACGCAGTGAGAAAACTGTTCAAGGAGCCAGGTGTGCAACATACGGCTGAGACAGTAGCGCAGGCTTTGACCATAAGCCGCACCACCGCGAGACGTTATCTTGAATATTGCGCCAGCCGACATCTGATCATCGCCGAGATTGTTCACGGCAAAGTCGGTCGGCCGCAGCGCATTTACCACAGCGGATGAAGAGAGTGCCGGAGGACGCGCTCCTCCGGCCTGGGAAATTACTTACCAGCAACCGCGGCGGTAGTACCGGGCACCATCAACTCTGTAGCCACAATGACAATCACCAGCCCAACAAGCACCGGCACCGAGGTGCGTTTAACCACTTCAAAAGGTGATATTTTAGCCATCCCGGCAACGGCAACCACCACGCCAGAGACTGGCGAAAGCGTGCGCCCCAGGTTTGATGCCTGCAGCATCGGGATTGTCAGGTACGCCGGGTTAATACCGGAAGAGTGTGCCAGTTTCGGGATCATCTCAACAAAGGCATAGAAAGGCGCATTGCCGGAACCCGTGGTGACTGCTGCCAGCATTGTCAGGATAACCAGCACCAGCATCAGGATTATGCTCGCCGAACCGAACGAGGTGGCGATTGAGATCAGGCTCTGGATAAAGCCGATGGTGCTAAGGCCCTGAGCGAAAACCCCTGCGGCAACTAATAACATTACTACGTTAGCGAAGGCATCAGCCATGCCGCGGTAAGCCACCTCGAGGCCCGAAAAGACTTTTTGCGTATTAAAGCCGCGAAGAAATTCCAGAACAGAGGCAACCAGCATACAGATCACCAGAATGGTGATGATGTGCAATTGCGGACCCCATTTGCCGTCAAAAAATAGCACGCCAATGATCGGTGTAAACGGCAGAATGGCGTAAAACGCAGGCGCGGTGGTTGTGATTTCGCTGACATCTAACATTTCATGAGAGATGTGCTCTTTTTTGTCCAGATAACGCTGCCAGAAAAAGTGGGCAATCGCCATGCCGATAATCGCGGCAATTGAGATAGGAAGTGTTGTTTTGAAGGCGAAATCAATCAGCGGCATTTCAGAAGCCTGTGCTGCCAGCACCACATCACCAGATGTTGGTGCGAGAATAATTGCTGCAGGTGAGGCACAAATGGCAGCTGCCGCGCCGCGACTGATGCCAACGTTCACCATCACCGGGAACAACGTTGCCATCAGTAAAACGCCAAGACCGGTTGCGGAAGAGACTGCCAGTGACATCAGACAGGCGACAAAGTAGGCGGCAATCATCAGCAGGTAAGGGGAGTTAATGTACTGCAGCGGTTTTGATGCCAGTTTGACAACCATATCGTTCGCGCCAATGTGGGTCATATAAGCGGCAAAGCCACACAGCATCATGATCATCATGCCGAGATCGCCGCCACGGCTCATCAGTAATATTTTAATGTATTCAACGATATCTGTGGCGCTGTAGCCAGTGGAAGTCTGGCTGGAAGGTAAAACTTTGTGTCCCATTATAGCGCTGATGATCAGCAGTAGCAGGCCGCCAACAAATAGCACCCCAGTGGCGGAATACCCTTTAATGATGTAGCGAGCTACACCCACAATAACGACAACCCCAATAAGGAGTTCAATAAATGTCTGCATATTCTTTCCTGTCTCCAGAATCTACAATAAATAATAAAAAAGTCCTAAAATAAGAAAAAAAATATGCCGAATAAATTGACATCGGATGCTGATTGAAATCAAGAAAGCTGTCATTAAGACATTGATGTTGTTGTTTTTATACCTGGATAACAAAATTTATTTTAGGGGGAGTAAATACAACATAATGATGTTTATAAACTGATGAGTAATTGATGCGATTTTGTTAATTATTTTATGGTATTTTGTCCGTCCAAAAAATAATCTTGTATGCGTATCATGTGGCAATGCAAACAATGATTTTATTGATGATTTTATTGTATCTAATTGAAAAATAAGTGAATGATAAATTTTTTTATGGGTGTGGCTTTTATTTGCATGAGTTGTTCTTTAGCTGAAAATATTTCTTAGTCTCCGGAGTAATCTGATGGTTTTATTAGCAAATTTCATGAAATAAATTTTTCAGGCGCTCGGATTATTCTTTATGTTTGCCTTGTTAAGGTTGTATTTATTTTTCTTTGGCTATGCTGGTAATATATTTTTGATAAGTTTTCTGTGGTTGCTAATGGGCGCTAGTAAATGTGTTACCGTATTTTCCTTTACTTTTATTCAGTTAATCAGCATTGAAGAAGTTTCTGCTAGTGCAGAGCAATGGATTGCGACATTTAAAGATAATGTCGCAGAAACCTGGCAGCGGCCAGAACATTATGATCTGTATATTCCCGCCATTACCTGGCATGCACGTTTCGCTTATGACAAAGAAAAGACCGATCGCTATAACGAAAGACCGTGGGGTGGCGGTTTTGGTCAGTCACGTTGGGATGAGAAAGGCAACTGGCACGGTTTGTACGCGATGGCGTTTAAGGATTCGTGGAATAAATGGGAGCCCATTGCCGGATACGGTTGGGAAAGTACCTGGCGACCGCTTGCCGATGAAAACTTTCATGTCGGTCTGGGATTCACCGCTGGTGTGACGGCGCGTGATAACTGGAACTACATACCTGTTCCGCTGATACTGCCATTGGCTTCTGTGGGCTATGGGCCTGCAACTTTTCAGATGACCTATATCCCTGGCACTTACAACAATGGCAATGTTTACTTTGCCTGGATACGGTTTCAGTTTTAGACAAGTCACGTTTTAATAAAAGCCTTAAAAATCAGCATGTAATGAAATTAACATCAAAAATAACGCGACTTTTATCACTTTTTAGTAAAGTTGCACTGGACAAAGCGTACCACAATTGGTGTACTGGTAACCGACACAGCATTTGTGTCTATTTTTCATGTAAAGGTAATTTTGATGTCTAAGATTAAAGGTAACGTTAAGTGGTTTAATGAGTCCAAAGGATTCGGTTTCATTACTCCGGAAGACGGCAGCAAAGATGTGTTCGTACACTTCTCTGCAATCCAGACTAATGGTTTTAAAACTCTTGCTGAAGGTCAGCGCGTAGAGTTCGAAATCACTAACGGTGCCAAAGGCCCTTCTGCTGCAAACGTAATCGCTCTGTAAGATACGTCAGCAAGAATTCAAAACCCGCTTATTCAGCGGGTTTTTTTTGGTCTTCAGTGTGCGGTTGATGCTGAAAATAGCCAAAAAGCCACTGCGGTCATGGCAAAGGAACCTAACAGGTTAACGAAGACGTTCAGTAGCGCCCAGCCAAAACGCCCCTCCTGCAATAAAAACACCACTTCTGCCGAAAATGTTGAGAAGGTCGTTAGCCCGCCACAAAAACCAGTGGTGATTAATACTTTCCACACCGGATCGATATTAGTCATGCGGCTAAACCAGGCAAACCCCATTCCTATGATAAATGCCCCAATCAGGTTTGCTGCCAGAGTTCCGAGTGGAATAGCCTGGTGCAGTGGGTTAAACCGCATACTTAACATCCATCTCGCCACGCTTCCCGTACCACCACCAATAAAAACTGCTAAAAGGAGTTGTAACACAGCTAAATCCTGCTATTTGATTTGTATGAGTGATAAGTTTAACGCCGAATATTCGTCGTTGGCGAATTTTACAACTCTGACAGGAGGTGGCAATGCTGGTTGCCGCAGGACAATTTGCTGTTACATCAATATGGGAAAAGAACGCTGAGATTTGCGCCTCGTTAATGGCACAGGCGGCGGAAAACGACGTATCGCTGTTTGTCCTGCCGGAAGCGCTTCTGGCGCGCGACGATCTTGACCCGAATTTGTCAGTTAAATCGGCACAGTTGCTGGAAGGGGAATTCCTCGGACGTTTACTGCGGGAAAGTAAACGTAACATGATGACGACGATTCTGACGATTCATGTTCCCTCAACCCCTGGGCGCGCGCGGAATATGCTGGTGGCGCTGCAGGCGGGGAAAATTGTCGCCCATTATGCCAAATTGCATCTCTATGATGCGTTTGCCATTCAGGAATCGCGCCATGTGGATGCAGGTGATGAAATAGCCCCTTTACTGGAGGTTGAAGGCATGAAAGTGGGGCTGATGACCTGCTATGATTTACGCTTTCCAGAGTTGGCATTAGCCCTGGCATTACAGGGCGCGGAAATCCTGATCCTGCCAGCGGCCTGGGTTCGCGGGCCACTCAAAGAGCACCACTGGTCAACCTTGCTAGCCGCTCGTGCTCTGGATACCACCTGTTATATGGTGGCTGCGGGGGAGTGCGGGAACAAAAATATCGGGCAAAGCCGGATTATAGATCCCTTTGGCATCACCATTGCGGCAGCGGCAGAAATGCCAGCGCTCATTATGGCGGAAGTGACGCCCGAACGTGTGCGTCAGGTGCGCGCGCAACTTCCCGTCTTAAACAACCGTCGCTTTGCGCCGCCGCAATTATTATGATGTTTTTTTACTCGGTGCTTGATTCACCTTGTTACAGATTGCTATTGTGTGCGCGCGTCGAATGACCGTTAATATTCTCTGGTTTTTAAGGCGCGTTCTGTTGCCAGTTTTATGTCAAGAAGGTATCTATGGGTGAGATTAGTATTACCAAACTGCTGGTAGTTGCGGCGCTGGTCGTTCTGCTGTTTGGGACTAAGAAGTTACGTACGCTGGGCGGAGACCTGGGAGCGGCCATTAAAGGGTTCAAGAAAGCGATGAATGATGATGACGCTGCGGCTAAAAAAGGCGCAGACGTTGATATTCAGGCTGAAAAGCTCTCTCATAAAGAGTGACGTGGCGAGCAGGACGCTCCCTCAATATCTTGTTCGATAAAAAAACCCGCTTCAGATAGCGGGTTTTTTATCAGACAGATGTAAGCAATTATTACACGATTACTTAACTTCCATCCCTTTCGCCTGCAAGTCGGCGTGATACGAAGAGCGGACAAACGGACCGCATGCAGCATGGGTAAAGCCCATCGCCAGCGCTTCGGCCTTCATTTCATCAAACTCATCCGGGCTAACGTAGCGTTGTACCGGCAGGTGATGGCGGCTTGGCTGCAGATATTGCCCCAGTGTCAACATGGTTACACCATGGCGGCGCAGATCGCGCATGACTTCAATAATCTCTTCATTGGTTTCACCCAGTCCCACCATCAAACCGGATTTGGTCGGGATCTCCGGATGCGCTTCTTTAAAGCGTTCCAATAGTTTTAGCGACCAGTTGTAATCTGCGCCCGGGCGTACCTGACGGTAAATACGCGGTACGTTTTCCAGGTTGTGGTTGAACACATCTGGCGGCGTGGCGGTCAGAATATCCAGCGCACGATCCATACGACCACGGAAATCCGGCACCAGAGTTTCAATTTTGATTTCCGGGCTTTTTTCCCGGATGGCAGTAATGCAATCCGCAAAGTGCTGGGCTCCGCCATCGCGCAGGTCATCGCGGTCAACGGAGGTGATAACCACATAACGCAGCGCCATATCAGCAATGGTCTGCGCCAGTTTTACCGGCTCGTTGGCATCCGGGGCGACCGGGCGACCGTGGGCAACGTCACAGAACGGACAACGGCGGGTACAAATGGCACCGAGGATCATAAACGTTGCTGTGCCGTGGTTGAAGCATTCTGCCAGGTTAGGGCAGGAGGCTTCCTCACAGACAGAATGCAGGCCATTTTTGCGCATTGCGGCTTTGATGCCCTGGATACGTGTAGAGTCCGCGGGAAGCTTGATTTTCATCCATTCCGGCTTGCGCAGCAGGGCTTCGCGCTCTGTTGCCACGTTTTTAACCGGGATAAGGGCCATCTTATCGGCATCGCGGTATTTAACACCGCGTTCCATCACAATGGGTTTACTCATAGCGTGCGTGTTCCAGTTGCGAATTACGAAGGAAAGCGTTTCAATTCAATAGATTGTTGTAATTATCAACTATTTTTGAATTAACGACTGGCAGTATATCATTGAAACGGCCCAGAAAGCAGCCAAAGCGGTCGCGAAAATGTAAAATTGTTGTTGGTTTGTGCCATTTTATCGTTCGGCACTGTGAACTCTATGTAACGATACTTTTTCAAAACACATTCGATAGCATCAGTTCCCCGCGAAGTATTGGAACACGCTGACTGCAATGACCCAATATGATTTGGGTCATTTATGAGGGAGAATTAAGCAGGGATATATTCTACGTCAGGATTTTTGAGTAGCGCTAAAATATTTGCCAGTAAGCGTGGTGCAATATTATCGGTGGTCGCATCAGGTTTCCATTGTGATATTTTTGCCATTTCCATCCCGGCATAACCACAAGGGTTGATACGTAAAAATGGCGAAAGATCCATATTGACGTTTAATGCCAGACCGTGGAATGAACAGCCGCGGCGAATACGCAATCCGAGCGAACAAATTTTCTTTTCCCCAACGTAGACACCTGGAGCATCAGCCCGAGGGTGCGCTTCAATATCCAGCTCGGCCAGAGTATTCACTACCGTTTGTTCGAGCAAGGTCACCAGCTCACGCACGCCCAACTTCCTACGTTTGAGGTTAAGCAATACATACATCACCTGTTGCCCCGGCCCGTGATAAGTTACCTGGCCGCCGCGATCGCTCTGGATCACCGGAATATCACCCGGCATTAAAATATGTTCCGCTTTACCTGCTTGTCCCTGGGTGAATACAGGATGGTGTTCAACCAACCAGATTTCATCAAGGGTATTTTCATCACGGGTATCGGTGAATTCATGCATAGCCTGAGAAATAGGCTCGTAAGGCTGAAGGCCGAGCTGGCGGACAAGAATTTTATCCTGATACAAAACGGCATCTCCGTGGAGAATGAGTAAAAGTGGGGAAAATTATATCACAGCGAGGGGTGGGGAGTTACCCGACCAGAGGCCGGGTAACGGAGAAGCGAATTACAGAACCATACGGACGATATCGATTTTGCCCAGTTCTTCGTACAGAGTTTCAACCTGCTCGATATGAGTGGCGTTGATAGTGATAGATACCGAGTGGTAGTTGCCTTTGCTGCTTGGTTTTACCGTTGGGTTGTAGTCACCTGGCGCATGGCGCTGTACCACTTCAACCACCTGATCAACCAGCTCAGGTAACGCCTGCCCCATTACTTTGTAGGTAAAAGGAGTAGGGAATTCAAGCAGTTCGTTAAGTTTGGTTTTCATGTCAGCTCCGGCGTAACGTAATTAAATAGCAACTCCCGCCAGAGGGCGGGAGTTTTTTACTGATGCTTAGTATATGGGGGCGGAAATTACACTTTCAAGTGTTCAATTTTTAGCCGAACCAGTGATGGAACATTAATTTAATGTAATCAATGATTTTGCCGAAGAAGTTACCTTCAGGAATTTCCTGTAACACCACCAGCGGGCGTTGTTCGATAGTTTTGCCATCAAGCTGGAAGTTGATGGTGCCAACGACCTGGTTCTTTTGCAGCGGCGCATGCAGTTCACTGCTGTTCAGCACGTAGCTAGCTTTCAGGTCTTTCATGCGGCCACGCGGAATGGTCAGGTAAACGTCTTTATCAACCCCTAACGAAGCGCGGTCAGTATTACCAAACCAAACCGGTTCAGAGGCGAACTCTTTGCCAACTTTCAGTGGGTTAACCGTTTCGAAGAAACGGAAGCCCCAGGTCAGCAGTTTTTTACTTTCGGTTTCACGGCCTTTGAACGTGCGTCCGCCCATGACTGCGGAGATCAGACGCATCTGACCTTCCGTTGCGGAGGCGACAAGGTTGTAGCCCGCCTTGTCAGTATGGCCAGTTTTGATTCCGTCGACATTCAGGCTGTTATCCCATAGCAGGCCGTTACGGTTGAGCTGGCGAATACCGTTAAAGGTAAACTCTTTCTCTTTATAGATAGCGTATTCGTTAGGGACATCACGAATCAGGGCCTGACCGATCAGCGCCATATCACGCGCGGAGCTGTACTGACCGTCAGCGTCCAGACCGTGTACAGTCTGGAAGTGGGTATTTTTCAGGCCCAGGGCGTTAACGTAACTGTTCATCAGACCAACGAAAGCATCCTGGCTACCGGCGGCGAAGTCAGCCATGGCAACACAAGCATCGTTACCAGATTGCAGGTTGATACCACGGATAAGCTGAGAAACCGGTACCTGCATGCCAGGTTTGAGGAACATCAGCGAAGAACCTCTGAACACCGGGTTACCGGTGGCCCAGGCGTCATTGCCGATGGTCACTAAATCAGATTCTTTGAATTTACCTGCTTTCATTGCCTGACCGATAACGTAGCTGGTCATCATTTTGGTCAGACTTGCAGGGTCGCGACGGACATCCGCATTTTGCTCGGCGAGCACTTTGCCGGAGTTATAGTCGATCAGGATGTAAGACTCCGCGTCGATCTGCGGTACACCCGGGATCATGGTTTTGATATTCAGGTCATCGGCATGTGCAGCAGAGATAAAGGCTGTGCAAAGAGCCGTGGTGAGCGCCAGGCGCTTCATGATACGAGCGGAAAAAATGGTATTCATGGTCTGAACTACGACATCCGTGATGGAATTTAAAATAAGTGCCCTACTATAGCAAATGCACTACCGCCAGGCATCCGACTTTCCGCGTGACTTTGTTAACGTCATTTACAGAAATTGACATTTCAGATGCCTGCTTTACGTTATTGCGCGGTGGTAATAAATGACTGTAATTGGGCTTCGGTTTGTAAACGTTGCTGTAAGGCACTGGCTTCAGCTTTGTTGGCGAATGGACCAAGCTGAATACGCCAGACCGCGCCGTTTTGGGTCACGCGACCGGGTACGCCGAACTGTTGTCCCAGTTGCTGTTGATACTGTTGCGCGCGTGCCTGATCGCTAACGGCCCCCACTTGCACCATAAAGTTACCGCTGGCGCTTTGCGAAGCGGCTTGCGGTGTCACCATTGCAGATGTTGTTGCAGGTGCTGAGACAACGGGCTGTGGTGCAGGCGTCGGTTCGCTGCCTTCCAGTACGCCGGGCGCCAGGGTAGTCGGCGCGCCGAGGAAGCCGCTGCTGGTTACCGGCGCGCCGGTCGGATCTTCGCTTTTCAGCGTTGAGTTGCTGACCGGGAGAATATCACCCTGCGGGACAGACATAGAGTTTGTTCCGCTGCCGCCGTTTAAATCGGGCGGCGCAGGCAGGGCGTAAGTCTGTTTGGCAATGGTAGTACAAGCCATGCCTGGGCCAGAAAATGAACCATCCTGGGCGACGATAATAGGATCGATACGAACTTTTGTATTGTTCGAGGTGTTAAGACGGTCAGCTGCCGCGCGTGAAAGTGAAATCACACGGTCGTTGCCGTAGGGACCGCGATCGTTAATGCGCACCACGATCATCCGCCCATTAGCCAGGTTGGTGATTCTGGCGTAGCTGGGGATGGGGAGCGTTGGATGCGCCGCCGTCAGCTGCGTTGGATCAAATGCTTCGCCAGATGCTGTCAGATTGCTGCCAGGTTCGGCATCATAAATGGCTGCAAGGCCCGCCTGACTAAAGCGTGAAGGGTCCTGCACGATTTTGTAGCTTCTGCCGTCGCGCTGATAATCCTGATTTGCCGTCGCGTTCAGTGGTTCGAAACGTGGTTCCGCCCCGCTAATTTCAACTTTAGGGCCGTTACATACCGCAGGCTGCGGCACACTTACCGTCTGTTGCTGACCATCATCGCTAGTACATGCCGCGAGCATTCCTGCCGCGATGCAGATCCCGAGCCACTGCTTACGCATTCGCACCTCTTACACGCTTTTCGACAACATTTTCCTGTGGGTGTGGATTGACATCACAATCCCAAACCCAGCCATCAGCACTATGAGCGCCGATCCTCCATAACTGACCAGCGGGAGTGGAACCCCTACAACCGGCAGAATACCGCTTACCATACCAATATTTACGAAGACATAAACGAATAATATCAGCATTAAGCCGCCAGCCATGACGCGACCAAAGGTAGTTTGTGCTCTGGCTGCAATCCACAGTCCGCGCATGATGAGCAGAATATAGAGAGCAAGCAGAATCAAAATACCCACTAATCCCAACTCTTCCGCCAGTACCGCGAAGATAAAATCGGTATGGCGTTCGGGCAGAAATTCAAGCTGTGACTGGGTACCGTGCAGCCAGCCTTTACCGCGTAATCCGCCGGAGCCAATAGCAATTTTAGACTGAATAATGTGATAGCCCGCGCCAAGTGGGTCTGATTCCGGGTCGAGTAGCATCATTACGCGCTGGCGCTGGTAATCATGCATCAGGAAGAACCACAAGATTGGGATAAATGCTGCCACCAGTACCACTGCAACGCCAATCAGGCGCCAGCTAAGTCCGGAGAGAAACAGTACAAACAGACCGGAAAGCGCAACGAGGATTGACGTTCCCAGGTCAGGCTGCGCTGCCACCAGCAACGTGGGCATAAAAATCAGCACCAGCGCGATGGCGGTATTTTTTAACGACGGCGGGCAAACGTCACGGTTGATAAAGCGAGCCACCATGAGCGGCACAGCTATTTTGGCGATTTCCGAGGGCTGGAAACGAACGATACCGAGATCCAGCCAACGTTGAGCGCCTTTGGAGATGGCCCCAAAGGCATCTACCGCTACCAGCAAAATAATACAGATGATATAGAGATAGGGCGCCCAGCCTTCATAAACGCGCGGCGGAATTTGGGCCATCACCACCATAATGACCAGCCCCATCGCGATCTGGCCGATTTTACGCTCCATCATGCCGATGTCCTGGCCGCTGGCGCTCCAGATTACCAGGGCGCTGTAGACCAGTAATGCCAGTAAGATCAGTAGCATTGTGGGATCAAGATGGACTTTATCCCAGAATGTTTTTTTATTCGGATTATCCGTCATGATTAATGGTCCTCCGCAGCAGTAACCGCCGGGTTTTCTGCAGGCAGATCGGTGTTGTTGTCACCAAGCATAATATGGTCGAGGATCTGGCGCATCAGCGTACCGACCGCCGGGCCAGCCCCGCCGTTTTCCAGAATCATAGCGACAGCGACTTGCGGATTGTTATACGGCGCAAACGCGGTCATCAGTTTGTGGTCGCGCAGACGCTCGGCAATTTTGTGCGCATTATAGGTTTCGTTCGCCTTCAGGCCGAAGACCTGCGCGGTACCGGATTTCGCCGCAATTTTGTAGGGCGCGCTGGCAAAGTATTTATGTGCCGTACCGTTAGGACGGTTAGCAACACCAAACATGCCGTCTTTCGCCAGTTCCCAGTAACCGGAATGAATATCGCCTACCGGCGGTTCATGCGGCTGTACCCACGGCACTTGTTTGCCATTTTCGGCGGTGCTCATCAGCAAATGCGGAACCTTCACAATACCGTCGTTAATCAGGATCATCAGTGCTTTGTTCATCTGGATAGGGGTCGCTGTCCAGTACCCCTGACCGATACCGACAGGAATGGTGTCACCCTGATACCACGGTTTTTTAAAGCGTTTCTGTTTCCATTCGCGGGTCGGCATATTACCGGAACGTTCTTCCGACAGGTCGATACCGGTGTAATGACCGTAGCCAAATTTACCCATCCATTCAGAAAGGCGGTCGATGCCCATATCGTAGGCAACCTGATAGAAGAAGGTATCTGCTGACTCTTCCAGCGATTTAGTGACATTCAGGCGACCGTGGCCCCATTTTTTCCAGTCACGATAACGCTTTTCAGATCCCGGCAACTGCCACCATCCAGGATCAAACAGGCTGGTATTACGGGTGATCACCCCTGCACTTAATGCCGAAACCGCCACATAAGGTTTAACCGTCGACGCTGGCGGATAAACCCCCTGCGTGGCACGGTTCACCAGTGGTGTGTTCGGGTCGTTCAGCAACGCGGAATAATCTTTGCTGGAGATACCGTCAACAAACAGGTTTGGGTCGTAACTTGGCGTAGAAACCAGCGCCAGCACGCCACCTGTACGCGGATCGGTGACTACAACAGCGGCACGACTGCCCGCCAGCAGTGTTTCAATATACTGCTGGAGCTTGAGATCAATTGTCAGGTAAATATCATGCCCGGCCTGCGGCGATACTTCTTTTAACTGGCGGATGACGCGACCGCGGTTGTTAACTTCAACTTCTTCATAACCCGTCTGGCCGTGCAGAACATCTTCGTAGTAACGTTCAATCCCCAGCTTGCCGATATCATGTGTTGCGGCATAGTTGGCCAGTTTGCCGTCATTATTTAGTCGCTCGACGTCTTTATCGTTAATTTTCGAGACATAACCGATAACGTGTGTCAGCGCTGAACCATAAGGATAGTAACGACGTTTATAGCCTTTAACTTCCACACCTGGAAAACGGTACTGGTTAACGGCGAAACGCGCCACCTGAACTTCAGTCAGGTTGGTTTTCACCGGAATAGAGGTAAAACGGTGCGAACGTGCACGCTCCTTTCGAAACGCGGCGATATCGTCATCGGTCAGGTCAACCACGCTGCGCAGGGCGTCCAGAGTCTGCTGCACGTTATCGACTTTCTCCGGCATCATCTCTATCTGATAGATAGTTCGGTTGAGCGCCAGAGGGATACCGTTACGGTCGTAGATAATGCCGCGGCTGGGGGCGATAGGCACCAGCTTAATGCGGTTTTCATTAGAACGGGTCTGGTAATCGGTAAAGCGAACAATTTGTAGGTTATACAAGTTGGCGATGAGCACGCCGGTTAGCAGCAAAATCCCCAAAAAGGCGACCAGCGCCCGGCGCACAAACAGCGCGGACTCTGCCGAATAGTCGCGAAAAGAGTTCTGTAATTTCATCCGCTGCGTTTTCTACTTAAGGCTACCATATCACTCACGGTGATAAGGATGGTTGGTGGTAATGCTCCACGCCCGGTACAGACTCTCTGCGACCAGTACGCGAACCAGCGGATGGGGGAGGGTAAGCGCCGAAAGTGACCAGCTTTGTTCTGCCGCCGCTTTACAGGCAGGCGATAACCCTTCCGGCCCGCCAATCAGCAAGCTGACATCGCGGCCATCCAGCTTCCAGCGTTCCAGTTCAGCGGCTAACTGCGGCGTGTCCCAGGGCTTGCCTGGGATATCGAGGGTGACAATGCGGTTTTTACCGGCAGCCGCCAGCATTTGCTCACCCTCTTTGTCGAGTATGCGCTTGATATCCGCGTTCTTGCCGCGTTTTCCCGCCGGAATTTCAATCAGTTCAAAAGGCATATCTTTCGGAAAACGACGCAGGTACTCGGTAAAACCGGTTTGTACCCAGTCCGGCATTTTCGTTCCCACGGCGACAAGTTGCAGCTTCACGCATTAACTCCAGAGTTTTTCCAGCTCATACAGGCGACGGCTCTCTTCCTGCATAACATGGACAATCACATCACCCAGATCGACCACAATCCAGTCGGCGCCGTTTTCACCTTCAACGCCGAGGGGCAATAAACCCGCCGCGCGAGATTCCTGAACCACGTGGTCGGCAATGGACATAACATGACGGCTGGATGTTCCCGTACAGATGATCATACAGTCGGTGATACTGGATTTGCCCTGAACGTCTAAGGCGATGATGTCCTGACCTTTGAGGTCATCAATTTTGTCGATAACAAAATCCTGGAGTGCTTTACCCTGCAAGTTTTCCCCCTGGGTGAAATAAAAAAGATAAAAATGGTCTGTCAGTATACCTGAAGCAGAGGCGATTTCGGGACAAATGTCAGCAAATCGGCTCTTGAAAGTGGGCTATCATCCCACCCCGCGTCACAGATTGCATCGCCATTTTTGTAAAACAATTTCTACAAAGTCGTGTATGGCGGAAACGTCAGGTTGCGGAGAATATCAGCCTGCCCGGGCCTGTCAATGTCCGTTGCGGCTTACCTGTAAAAAAACAGAAAAGTCATGCATCTTCGCACCAGATGGCGCGGCTATTGAGGACACGTAGAGTTGCGAACTCGTCATTGATATCAATGGCGCTCCAGCAGCCCTGGTCTACACGAAAATGCCACATTGCCTCGGGAGGCATGCCGATTAAGCGGGCAATCAACAGGCTCAACACACCCTGGTGGCTAACGATCAATATGTTTTTGTGCTGCTGATACTCACCAAGTCCGGCAATAAACCTTTCTATCCGCTGTGAAAATGCCTGAAAGCCTTCACCGCGAGTAGGGACGGTATGCTGCCAGTCATTGCACCAGGCACTATAGTTTTCGGCATCTTCTTGCATCAGCTCGCGATGATGCCGCATTTCCCAGTCACCAAAAAACATTTCGTTGAGTTCAGGGATGATTTGCACAGGGAGTTGACGGTCGTCAAGAACCAGGCGCGCGGTGTGCTGCGCCCGTTCCAGTTCACTGCATAAAACCCTATCGAAGGGAACATCACGTAGCAGTGTATGCAAGCTTTTCGCCTGCGCGATACCGCGCTCTGTAAGTGGTGTAGGCGCATGACCGCTGTATAACCCGTCGACATTCGCTTGCGTTTCACCGTGACGAATTAACCACAGTCGCATCATTCCCTCCGTGACGGCAGATATCAGCGATACAAGCCTTGTTGGTTAATGTAAGTCAGTACTGATTCTGGTAACAATTCCTCACAAGATTCGCCGTTTTGCAAACGTTCGCGGATGATTGTCGCCGAGATGTTGAACCACGGCGTTTCGGCGAGATAAATTTTACCAGCAGGCTGAAGATGCAGATCTTCCGGATTATGCGTCAAATGATCTTCCAGCCACTGCTGGTACTGCGGCTGTGCCATTTCCAGCGGATAACCTGGACGTCGACAGACTATCAAATGTGCATTGTCGAGAATCGTTTCGTATTCATACCAGGTCGGAAAGTTCAGCAGCGAGTCCTGACCGATAATAAACGCCAGCGGCACATCTGGGCCTTGCTCCTGTCGCCACTCTTTTAACGTCTGCGACGTGTAAGAGGGGGCATTACGCTTTAACTCGCGTTCATCAAGGGTAAACAGCGACTTGTCGGCAATCGCCAGTTCAAGCATATGTTTTCGCTGCACGCTGTTCGCTTCAGGCTGGGGGCGATGCGGAGGAACGTTGTTAGGGATAATCGTTACTCGCGTCAGACCAATCAGATTCGCCAGCGTTTCCACGGGTTTTAGATGGCCATAATGCACCGGGTCGAAGGTGCCGCCAAACAGAGCTTGTAAAGATTTCATATCAACCGTCGATAAATACGTCTGCCAGTGGTTTATGACACAAAAGAAGAGATAATCCCTCCAGTTCTGCCCACACGGACTGACCGTAATCTTGTTTGAGAGTAAGTTCCGTTCGTGTCAGGAGTTGTACAGCCTGACGTAACTGTGGCTGACTCAGGCGATTTAGCGCTTCGCTAATCATGTTACGACGGTTCTGCCATACCCGATGCTTATCAAACAGCGCACGCAGTGGAGTATGAGCAGACTGACGCTTCAGATTAACTAGCAGCAATAGCTCACGTTGCAAAGTACGCAACAATATCACCGGCTCACTGCCTTCCAGGCGCAACTGCTGAAGAATATGCAATGCACGCTTGCTTTTGCCACTCAACAAAGCGTCAACCCAATGAAAAGGGGTGAAATGAGCGGCATCATTCACCGCTTGCTCAACGCGCGGCAGTGTCAGTTTGCCGTCCGGCCAGAGTAGCGATAAACGCTCCAGTGCCTGTGCCAGTGCCAGCAGGTTTCCTTCATAACAGTAGCAGAGCACCTGATTCGCCGCGTCATCCAGTTCTAAATTGAGCTGTTTTGCTCGCGCGGCAACCCAGCGAGGAAGCTGGGCTTGTTCTGGGGTCTGGCAAGTAACCTGCACGCTACGGTTTGCAAGCGCGGTAAACCAGGCGGCATTTTCCTGCGCTTTGCTCAATTTATTACCGCGTACGATCAACAGCAAATCGTCATGCAGCAATCCGGTGAGCGTGAGGAGTTGTTCATTGATCGCCGCATTTGGTCCATTTTCAGGTAGCACTAACAACAAAGTTTGCCGACTGGCAAACAGGCTCATTGCCTGGCATAGCGAAAATATTGCGTTCCAGTCCGTGTTGGGATCAATGGAAAAAGTATGGTGTTCTTCAAACCCTTGTGCGGCGGCGACCTGACGAATGGCGTCCTGGCTTTCTTGCAACAACAGGGGATCGTTACCAAGTAAAAGATAGGCCGCGCGCAACCCTTCAGTGAGCTGCGCGCGGAGCTGTTCCGGGTACAACCGAATCATCAGTTACCCAGCGTGGTGGAGACGCGTGCAGGCGTTGCTGTGGTATCCGTTGTTGTCGACGTTTCTTCGTCGGAACGGACGTCCGCAGCGCGAATGCTTGGCAGCTTACGAATAAGCTGTTCGGCGGCACGGTCGTACATCTCTTTAATGATCATGTCCTGCTCGTTATCTTTCGCTAACGCCATTTGCGGGTTATCGAAGAACGAACGGAAGACTTTGGCGCTAATCGGGTAGATATCTCGTCCAGGAATCAATACCGACGCGCTAACAGTCATCACCATCTGATATTCCGCAGTTTGACCATTACGGAAAACCGACGCGGTATCCTGTGAGATTAATACAGCGCCCAGACGCAGGGATGGAACATCCTTACGCGTGGTTTCTTTATCGAGCAACTCGACGCCGTTCAGACGTAACTGATTACGCACTGCACGGCTTAACGGCCCGTTCGGGTCACCGGAGTCCAGGATCATAACCTTCATAGTGGAAGGGACCTGCGTGGTATCACGCAGATGCCAGCCACACCCGGCGGTGATTAACACCGCCAGAGATAACAACAATGTTGCCAGATATCGCACGCTTCCTCCCGCGCTTAGCCAACGACCAGATTGAGGAGTTTACCTGGTACGTAAATCACTTTACGCACGGTAACGCCATCAAGATATTTTGCTACCAGATGTTCCTGGCCAGCACGTTCGCGAACCTGTTCTTCCGTTGCGTCCACCGGAACGGTGATTTTGGCACGGACTTTACCGTTAACCTGAACAACGACCAGCGTGGAGTCTTCCACCATCGCTTTTTCGTCAGCCACCGGCCACGGCGCGTTGTCGATATCGCCTTCGCCTTTCAGCTCCTGCCACAGCGTGAAACAGATGTGTGGGGTGAACGGGTTAAGCATACGAACTACTGCCAGCAGCGCTTCCTGCATCAGGGCGCGATCCTGCTCGCCATCGGTCGGTGCTTTCGCCAGTTTGTTCATCAGCTCCATAATCGCCGCAATTGCGGTGTTGAAGGTCTGACGACGGCCGATATCATCGGTCACTTTAGCGATCGTTTTATGCACATCGCGACGCAGCGCTTTCTGATCTTCAGTCAGTGCATCGACGTTCAGTGCCGCAACATCGCCTTTCGCAGTATGCTCGTACACCAGTTTCCAGACACGTTTCAGGAAGCGGTTAGCCCCTTCCACGCCGGACTCCTGCCATTCAAGAGTCATATCCGCCGGAGAAGCAAACATCATAAACAGACGAACGGTGTCCGCGCCGTAACGTTCAACCATCACCTGCGGGTCGATACCGTTGTTCTTCGACTTGGACATTTTGCTCATGCCGGTATAAACCAGTTCATGGCCTGCCGCGTCTTTCGCTTTCACGATACGGCCTTTCTCGTCACGTTCAACGATAGCATCAACCGGGGAAACCCAGTTACGTTCGCCGTTTTCGCCAACATAGTAGAAGGCATCTGCCAGCACCATACCCTGACACAGCAACTGTTTCGCTGGTTCGTCAGAGTTCACCATGCCTGCATCACGCATCAGTTTGTGGAAGAAGCGGAAGTAGAGCAGGTGCATGATGGCGTGTTCGATACCACCAATGTAGATATCCACCGGCAGCCAGTAGTTAGCCGCTTCGGAATCCAGCATACCTTCTTTGTACTGCGGGCAAGTGTAGCGCGCATAGTACCAGGAGGACTCCATAAAGGTGTCGAAAGTGTCGGTTTCACGCAGCGCTGGCATACCGTTAACGGTAGTTTTTGCCCACTCCGGATCTGCTTTAATCGGGCTGGTAATGCCGTCCATCACCACATCTTCCGGCAGGATCACCGGCAGCTGGTCGTCCGGGGTCGGCATTACAGTACCGTCTTCCAGCGTCACCATCGGAATCGGTGCGCCCCAGTAACGCTGACGGGAAACACCCCAGTCGCGCAGGCGGTAGTTCACTTTACGCTCGCCAACGCCCATCGCAGTCAGTTTATCGGCGATGGCGTTGAAGGCCGCTTCATGGTCAAGACCGTTGAACTCGCCAGAGTTGAACAGCACGCCTTTTTCAGTCAGTGCCTGCTGAGAAAGATCGGGCTCAGAGCCGTCAGCTGCCAGGATAACTGGTTTGATGTTCAGGCCGTATTTAGAGGCAAACTCGTAGTCGCGTTGGTCGTGACCCGGAACCGCCATAACTGCGCCCGTGCCGTACTCCATCAATACGAAGTTTGCTGCCCAAACGGGAATTTCTTCGCCCGTTAATGGGTGAACCGCTTTAAAGCCAGTATCGACGCCTTTTTTCTCCATCGTCGCCATTTCGGCCTCGGCAACTTTGGTGTTACGGCATTCGTCAATAAAGGCCGCCAGTTCTGGATTATTTTCCGCCGCTTTCTGCGCCAGCGGATGACCTGCCGCTACCGCCAGGTAGGTACAACCCATAAAGGTGTCCGGGCGAGTAGTATAAACAGTCAGCGTGTTGTCATAGCCGTTAACGTTGAAGGTGATTTCTACGCCTTCGGAACGACCAATCCAGTTACGCTGCATGGTTTTAACGGTGTCTGGCCAGTGATCCAGTTTATCCAGATCGTTGAGCAGTTCGTCAGCGTAAGCGGTGATTTTGATAAACCACTGCGGGATCTCTTTACGTTCAACTTTGGTATCGCAGCGCCAGCAGCAGCCGTCGATAACCTGTTCGTTCGCCAGTACGGTCTGGTCGTTCGGGCACCAGTTGACCGCAGAGGTCTTCTTATACACCAGGCCTTTTTTATACAGCTCGGTGAAGAATTTCTGTTCCCAACGGTAGTATTCCGGCGTACAGGTTGCCAGCTCGCGGCTCCAGTCATAACCAAAGCCCAGCATTTTGAGCTGGTTTTTCATGTACGCGATGTTGTCGTACGTCCACGGTGCTGGCGCGGTGTTGTTTTTTACCGCCGCGCCTTCCGCAGGCAGACCAAACGCGTCCCAGCCGATCGGCTGCAGAACGTTTTTGCCCAGCATGCGCTGGTAACGGGCGATCACGTCACCGATGGTGTAGTTACGTACGTGGCCCATGTGTAGTCGACCAGAAGGATAGGGAAGCATAGACAGGCAGTAATACTTCTCTTTGCTCTCGTCTTCGGTTACTTCAAATGTGCGCTTCTCATCCCAGTGAAGCTGTACTTTGGATTCTATCTCTTCCGGGCGGTATTGCTCTTGCATGGCAGCCAGTGGTCCTGTTTTCATTACGGCTACAAAAGTAGCGTTAGAGGTGGTTTTTCAGATCCGCATAGCATAGCCCAAACGTCCGCGTCAAAACAGCCTTTCGCGCACTCGACGTTGAAATCGCACAGCGGTAATCCTTGCACGAATTTACACACTCTGTGGGCAGTCTTGCAAAGTTGAGCGTAAATAACGTCTATTATTATAGCCAGTTAACGACACGGGAGATGAAATGATGAACAAGGTTGCTCAATATTACCGTGAACTGGTGGCGTCATTAAGCGAGCGACTGCGTAATGGCGAACGCGATATCGATGCACTGGTAGAACAGGCGCGTGAGCGTGTAATAAAAACAGGGGAGTTAACGCGGACCGAGGTCGATGAACTGACTCGGGCCGTCAGACGTGACCTGGAAGAGTTCGCCATGAGTTATGAAGAGAGCCTGAAGGAAGAATCCGACAGCGTTTTTATGCGGGTGATTAAAGAAAGCCTCTGGCAGGAACTGGCGGACATCACCGATAAAACGCAGCTTGAATGGCGTGAAGTTTTCCAGGATCTCAATCATCACGGGGTTTATCACAGCGGAGAAGTGGTAGGGCTGGGGAATCTGGTCTGCGAAAAATGTCACTTCCATCTCCCGATCTACACGCCGGAAGTGCTGACGCTATGCCCGAAGTGTGGTCATGATCAGTTCCAGAGACGTCCGTTCGAGCCGTAATAGTTTGATTTTGCACACCAATAAAGAGAATTTGGGCCGAATGAAATTCCCCGGCCCTTGTTTTTTATCTCTACAGTAAATCTTCAATCTCACGGATTTCTTGACTGACATCTCTGGTACCGGATGACTGAACTTTACGATACAGGTCGAGAGCCTGTCGGAGATCAACAGGTCTTCCTTCTCCGTAGTGATACATAATGGCCAGGTTATACCAGGCAGTGGCATGATCGCATTCAGCGGCTTTCGTAAACCATTCAAAGGCCGCGTTATAATCTTTCTCAACGCCTTGCCCATGTTTATACATATAGCCGATGTTAACGTAAGCGCCGATGCTTCCCTGAGCGGCAGCCTTCAGATACCAGTACATCGCTTGTTTATAGTCCTGGTCTACCCCTTCGCCAGCGTTATAAGCCCACGCAATTTGAAACTGGGCGTGCCGATTACCCTGCTGTGCGCTTTTCAAATACCAGAATGCGGCGAGAGTCTTGTTTTGAGCAACGCCTTCTCCATCTTTATAAAGATCGGCCAGATTGTCTTGCGCGTCACTATGGCCTTGCAATGCAGCTTGTTTGTACCAGAAAAATGCCAGCGCATAGTCTTGTGCGACTCCGTTGCCATTTCTGTACATCCACCCAAGATTATTTTGCGCATAAGACATTCCGCTCTCCGCGGCTATCTGATACCAGGCAACCGCTTCTTTATCGTTGGGGTCTTCTCCACGATCCAGTATCCAGCCAAGGACGTTGGAAGCGAAAGTATGTCCTTGTAGGGCTGCTTTTTTCAGCCAAAAGATGGCTTGCTCATTATCTTTATGACGGCTTTTATCCTCGGAGTATTTCCGCCCTAAGGAATATTGTGCTTCACAATGGCCTTGCTCAGCGGCAAGCTTTAGCCAGTAAAAGGCCTTTTCGTCGTCCGGAGAGTCAATTGCACTATCGCGATTGTAATAAAATCCAACAATATATTGAGCTTCACTATCGCCTTGTTCAGCACGTTCGATAATCTCATCTATTGATAAATTATCGCAGCAACTTGACGTAAATATCATTATCATTTCCTTATGGTTGCAGATAAAGCATATTATATTTTTATATGTTCCATTTTTGCGTAAACCTTATTTTATGCGTATTATGTTGCGTCAGAAAAGTATAAATAAATGAGCCTCGTAATGTGGTTTGCATTCATTAAATGAATGTTTAAGGATAAATTATATGGACATGGAGTCGCAAAAAATATTGTTTGCACTTTCCACTCCGATGGAAATACGCAATGAATGCTGTTTACCTTCGCATTCATCCCCCAAAATGTATTTAGGTACATGCTTTTTTGACCTTTCTTCCTCCTGGGGAATTGATGACCGTGATGACCTGCTGCGCACAATTCACCGAATGATCGATAACGGTCATGCCGCTCGGTTGGCAGGATTTTATCACCGCTGGTTTCGTTATTCGCCATGTGAATGGCGTGACTATCTTGCTGAATTAAATGAGCAAGGTCAGGCTTACGCGCAATTTGTCGCCAGCACCGCCGAATGCTGTGGCGAAGGGGGGATCAAAGCCTGGGATTATGTCCGGATGGGTTTTTTAAGCCGGATGGGCGTACTTAATAACTGGTTGAGTGAAGAAGAAAGTCTATGGATCCAGTCGCGCATTCATCTACGGACTCTACGTTATTATAGTAACTGGCGGCAATACTTTGCCGGTTATACCTTTGGTCGGCAATATTGGCAGTCTCCCGAGGATGATAATCTGCCTTTATTACGTGAATTCTTAGCGCGTAAAGAATACGACGACTCCGGCAATGATATGTTTTATCAATTATTTGCCAGTGACGATGCATATTACGCGACCTTACCCTGGCAACAACTGGCTAACTACCCCGCATGCCCGGAAACGCTTAAGGATATGAGCGACCTATGAAAAATTGCTGGAAGATCCTCGACATAGAGGAAACAACTGACGTCGATATTATCCGTCGCGCTTATCTGGGGTTGTTACCGTCCTTTCATCCAGAAACCGATCCACAGGGCTTTAAACAACTGCGTCAGGCGTATGAAGACGCGCTACGGATTGCGCAGTCGCCTGCTAAATCTGTTTGGCAACCAGAAGAACATGAAGTTGCAGATCATGAAATTCTGCTCGCCTTTCGTGCGTTACTTGCCTCTGATAGCGAACGTTTTCTGCCCTCAGCCTGGCAGCGATTCATTCAGCAATTAAATTATTGCTCGATGGAAGAGATTGATGAATTACGCTGGTTGTTGTGCGCGATAGCTATGAACACTGCCCATTTATCCTTCGAGTGCGTGGTGTTATTAGCAGAAAGATTGCGGTGGTTGCAGGAGGAAAACACCGGGGAAATAGACGAAGAAGAACTGGAATCCTTTTTATATGCCATTGCGAAGGGGAATATTTTTAACTTCCAGACCATCCTGCATCTGTCCGTTGCCGTGCAAAATGACACCATTGATTTTTACCAAATGTTCGCTCGGATTTGGTCATCGCATCCAGAATGGCTGACACTGTATTTAGCGCAACATCGCGCAGTGATTATCCCCGATGATGCAAAACTGCACAGAAATTTACTGTGCTGGTATACCTCAAGCCGCCTGGGATTACCTGAACTCCTGGATTACGCCCGGTCGTGGCGGGAAACTGAACCTGATAATGAAGATGCGCGTTATTATGAATACGCGCAACGTGTCTATTGTGGAGAAGGCGAAAACCTGCTGGCAGAACTTTGTGATTACTGGCGCAAGTCTCCCTCTACCCAGGCGGATGCTTTAATGTTGCAATGGTGCCGTCAGCATCGGGTCGATTATTACCCATTAGTGGTGATGATGATTGAAGCTCGTGAACTGGTTAACGATCAGGGAAAATCGTTACTTTATGTTCCTGGCGACAGCGCCCGTACGCGCTTTCAATTATACGAAATACTCAGCGATGAAAAACTCTCCGCGCTGGGGCGTTCTCTGGTCGAGATGGTTTTGCACAAAGGGCGTAAGCCGCGAATCTCACTCACGCGTGATACAGAGCATCCCTTATGGCCATTATATTTAGTTGCGAAACAATTAGTGCTGGCGAACCAGCCTACAGAAGAATCATTAATGCCGATCGTCGCTCGTCTTGATGCAGAAGATCGTTGCCCACTGGAAGCATTAATTATTCGTCGATTATTAATTCAGTCGGCGAATTTTACCGAGAAGCAAACCGTCGAACCGGAGCCGCAACCGCAGCCAATGCCTGTTGATGATGGTGGGCCGGGCTGTCTGGGCATCATTAAAATTATTTTCTATATTTTTATTTTTGCTGGTTTGATAGGGAAAATACTCCATCTCTTCGGGTGACAGTCGACGTTAATGTGCGGGAAGCCCGGCAAGTAATCTTTCCGCATTTTTGTAATGTTGTTTGGCGGCCAGTTTTAACCATTTTTGAGATTCATAATGGTTAACATTAATACCAGTGCCATTTCTGTAGATCAAACCCAAAGTATATTGAGCATGAGCATACCCTTGTTCAGCTGCTTCCTTATACCAGAGAATTGCTTTACGGGTATCGGGTTTGACTCCCAGGCCTTTCAGGTAGATCCACCCCAGTTTGCTTTGTGCGCGCGGATTTTCCTGTTCTGCTGATTGCTCATACCAGTATCTCGCCTGTGTATAATCCAGTGGTTTACCGCCGCTACCATGAAGATAAAATTCGCCAAGGCGGTATTGCGACGTTGAGTGACCATGAATCGCGGAAAGCTCCGTTGCTGCCGTGGTAAACGGTAGACTGCCTGGTGATCTTAAATAATCAAAGACATAATTCACCATAGCTTTATCGCGCAAAGTCGTTTTCTTAGGTTGGCTAATACAAGTGATAGCCGCAACTATAAATATTGCGAATATAAAATATATTTTTTTGTTCATTTATCAATACTTCGATTTTCTTTTTATTTTGAAAGCGTCAAGTTTATACTCATCATTAATAAAAAAGTAGTCAGTTAATGTACTTAAAGGATTGTTAATAAATGGATAAGGAAGAACAACGCCTTCTATTTGCGCTTTCTACGACAATGGAGATTCTTAATAAGGGATGCAAGCCTGCACATGACTCGCCAAAAATGTATACCGGAATAAAAGAATTTGATCTGTCATCATCTTGGGGAATAAATAATCGTGATGATTTAATTCAGACTATTTACCAAATGACCGATGATGGTCACGCAAATGATTTAGCCGGGTTATATCTGGCATGGCATCGCTCTTCACCTGAAGAGTGGAAAGCATTAATTGCTGGCGGCTCTGACAGAGGGCTGATTTATACCCAATTTGTTGCACAAACCGCTATGTGCTGCGGGGAAGGGGGAATCAAAGCCTGGGATTATGTTCGAATGGGGTTTCTGTCACGGGTCGGTGTGCTCAACAAGTGGCTGACGGAAGAAGAGAGTTTATGGCTGCAATCGCGCGTCTATGAACGAGCACACCATTACTATCACAGTTGGATGCACTATTTTTCCGCCTATTCGTTAGGACGTCTCTACTGGCAATCCGCTCAGTGCGAAGACAACGCTTCGCTACGCGAGGCGCTGACCTTGTACAAATACGATAGCGCCGGGAGTCGGATGTTCGAAGAGCTGGTAGCGGGAAGCGATCGTTTCTATGCCACGCTTCCCTGGCGGCCATTAACTGACCAGCCTGAATGCCCGGCAACGCTTAAGGATGTGAGCGACCTATGAAAACATGTTGGCAAATCCTCGAAATCGAAAGCACAACACAAGTTGATATTATCCGTCAGGCTTATCTTGCTCGTTTACCGTTGTGTCATCCCGAAACCGATCCGCAGGGGTTTAAAGCGTTACGCCAGGCCTATGAAGAGGCGCTGCGACTGGCGGTAAATCCTGTCGAGGAAGCAGATAATGAAGATAAAGATGCCGCCGCTGAACATGAAATACTACGTGCATTCAGGACATTACTGGATTCAGAAAGTGATCGTTTTCAGCCCTCCGCCTGGCAGAAATTTATTCAGCGATTAAATACCTGGAACATGGAGGATGTCGAACAATTACGCTGGCCGCTGTGTGCAATCGCTATAGAAGCGCGATATCTTTCATTAAATTGTGCTTCTTTGCTGGCAGAGCGTTTGAACTGGCATTCATTTAGTGACAGCGAAGGAATGGATGAAGAAGAGCGGGAGGCTTTTCTTGAGGCTATTCAGGCTGGTGATTGTTTCGATTTCCGTAGCCTTCTGGAATATCCCGTCGCGTTACAGAACCAGACTGTTGAATATTACTTCGCGCTGGAACGTTGCTGTCGTTACCATCCTGACTATGTCACTGCATTTTTGGCGATGGCAGGTCCGTGGTTAATTCCTGATGATGCGAAGTTGCATCGCAAACTACTGCGCTGGTACAGCTCGGTGCAAACAGGTATGGCGGAACTCATTCCTGTTGCCCAACAGTGGCAAACGGAAGAACCAGAAAGCGAAGATGCCCGGCATTACCAGTGTGCACAACGTTTGTACTGCGGCGAGGGGGAAAGCCTGCTTGCCGATCTCTGCGTGTACTGGGAAAGTTACCCATCTACACAAGCCGATAATTTGTTATTGCAGTGGAGCAAACGTCATTGCCCGGATTACTTCGCGTTATTAGTGATGGTTATCGAAGCGCGAAGCATGATTGATGCACAAGGTAAGCCGCTGAAATATGTTCCTGGCGAGAGCGCCCGGACGCGGTTGCTATGGGCGGAAATTTTACATAGCGGAAAATTATCGCCGTTAGGTCAATCGTTTATCGAGTCGTTATTCTTCAAACGCAAAGCATGGGCGTGGTGGAAATCGAGAGTCGGTAGCGAGACAGGGCAAGATTCACCGTTACTGGATCTGTATCGGGTAGCGGAACAGGTAGTACTGGAAGCGTTTCCGAAACAAGAGATGCTGACCCGTCTTAATACAAGGCTGGAAGGCGGAGACGCTCATCCATTAGAGGCCATTATCACCCGGATGCTGTTAACGAAAGTGAAACTCGAACCGGTGGATGAAGATGTCGATGAGCCTATACCTGAAAATCATGAAGAGAAAAATGATGAGGATGAAAAACCACAGAGCATTACCAGCATTATTAAAATCAGCTTAACGGTGCTGGTGATAGGTTATGCTCTCGGCAAAATCGCGATGTTGTTTAGTTGACGATGTGTTTTTTGCGCCGATGCCAGATGCAGCGTTCACGCCGCATCCGGCAGCCGTGTTTAAGGGATCTCAATGGCCAAATAATCGCTCGCCCGTCGACGAACTTCATCGACGCGGGCCATATCGTTTGACTGTAACGCCTCATCAAAATCGGTGATCACCCGGCCAATCTCTTCTCGCTCGTCACCCAGCGCCCGCGCCCACAACTCTTCCAGTTTGGCTTTAAAGGTACGGTTGATGAGCATATCGCGCGGATAAATTTTCAATGCGGATAACCGCGCCCGACTCTCTTCAATCTGCTGAGCGCTCAATGTTACCGGACTGTGATTAATGACTCTGGACTTAACGCTGCCGTCTTCCAGAAGCACGTCAACTTCAAGCAACCCGTTGATATCATAACTAAAGCGAATATCAATTGACTGATAAGCCCCGGTTTTCTTCAACGGCACATCGAATGATTCCACCAGAATGTTATTTTTAACTTGGTGGTTTTCTCCCTGATAGACGTTAACCGTAATTGAATCCTGTTCCGGGTGCATGGTTGAATAAGTTTCTACACGCGATACAGGCACTGTGGTGTTTCGTTCAATAATCGGCGAGAAAATGCCGGAAACGCCCTGGCGGTTAACTTCAACGCCCAACGAGTAAGGGCAAATATCGGTGAGGATCACTTCTTCAATATCTTCGCTGCGTAAGCGGCAGGCGGCCTGGATCGCTGCGCCCAGCGCGACAATGGTGCTCGGATCGTAACTTTGATACGGTAGTTTGCCAAACAGACGCACGGCGATTCGCTGCACCAGCGGCATTTGTGACGCACCGCCGACCAGTACCAGGCTGTCGATTTGACTCGGCTTCAGACGTGCATCGCGCAACGCCTGTTCAATCGGCACACGCAAGCGGTTGAGTAGCGGTAACCACAAATCTTCCAGTTCGTTCTCGTAAAATTCGCATTCACGTGTTTCTTCCTGGTACTGCCAGCGAATGTGCATTGGCGATTGATTGCTACATTTTGCCGCTTCCACGCAGGCGTATAAGGCTGCCAGTTCGCTCTCGTTAAGCGTGGTTTTGGCAACTTCCGCGCGTTTTAAAACCTCATCGACCAGCATATGAGTAAAATCTTCGCCACCGAGGAAGTTATCGCCAGCGGAGGCGTGAACTTCAATCACCGGCGTGGCGTACTCGAGCACCGTGACGTCAAACGTGCCGCCACCGAGATCAAAAACCAGCGAGCGGGTATTTTGCTGCGTATGCAGGCCATACGCCATCGCGGCTGCCGTTGGCTCATTAATCAGGCGCACTGCATTTAGCCCGGCTAACTCTGCTGCTAAACGGGTATGCTTGCGTTGTTCATCACTGAAATAAGCAGGAACAGAGATCACCACATCTTTAATCGGTTGTTGCAGGAATTCTTCGGCATCTTCTTTTAATGAACGCAATACCAAAGAGGACAATTCCGGTGCATTAAATGTGTCACCGCCTAAACGCCAGTTGGTATTACTGCCCATCGCGCGTTTAAATAACGCTGCGGTTTTATCAGGATGCGATGTGCGCCTGGACACTGCCGGTTTACCGACCAGAATATGGTTATTTTCATCCATGCTAATTATGGATGGTGTTAAATATTCACCGAATTTATTTGGAATTAATTGTGCGGCACCGTCTTTCCAGACAGCAATTAAACTATTGGTAGTACCGAGATCGATACCAATGGCGAGTTCTGCATTATCCATTGCATTTATATCTTGAAAGAAAAAGAGATAACCAGATTAAGACCACCCTGGTAAAACGTGGTGATCTTAATCAATAAGGAGTATTAAGCGTAAAATTTCAGACGTTCAGCCAGTAAATCAACAAAGCCCTGACGATCAACATCGACCATTACAGTGGCATTCGGTTTATTACCGGTCAGATAGTAATAATCAACAACTGTCATCCCCTGGGTATATTTCCCCTGTGTTTCAACGCCGACCCAGCGCTCCGCGGTGGTAAACAACTCGGGTTTCAATAGCCAGGCAATGGTGCACGGATCGTGCAGCGGCGCGCCGACAAAGCCCCATTTTTCGTCTTTATGATATTCGAGGAAGAAATCCAGCAGTTCGGCAACAATGGTTGAAATCGGGTTACCAATCGCGCGGAAACGCTCGGTGTCTTCAACGTGGATTTGTGCTTTGTGAGTGACATCCAGACCGGCCATCACCACCGGAATCCCTGACTGGAAGACAATCTCCGCTGCTTCCGGGTCAACGTAAATATTAAACTCGGCGGCTGGCGTCCAGTTACCAAGCCCCATTGCACCGCCCATAATCACGATACGGGCGATTTTGCTGTGCAGTTCCGGATGGCTATTGAGCAGCAAGGCGACGTTAGTTTGCGGTCCGGTAGAAACAATGGTGACAGGTTCCGCACTTTCACGCAGCGTTTTCGCCATCAGCTCTACCGCCGTACAGTTTTGCGGTGCAAACGTCGGTTCCGGTAATGCCGGACCATCCAGACCGCTTTCGCCGTGTACGTTGTCCGCGATAATCAACTCACGCATTAACGGTTTCACCGCACCGCCTGCTACCGGAATATCGGTGCGATTAAGCAAGGTCAGCATACGCAGAACATTGCGTAATGTTTTATCGGGTGTCTGGTTTCCGGCGGAAGATGTGATGGCTTTGACATCAAGCTCTGGTGAGGCGAGGGCGAGAACTATTGCGATAGCGTCGTCATGACCTGGGTCGCAATCTAACAGAATTGGCAGTGCCATTGTTGCTCCTTGTTGTGTGTTTCTTTGCGACAAGGGTAACGCCGGAATGTAACAGATACGAGGACCGAAACGATAAAGCGTGAGATGGCGCGCACTTGGGTATGCGCGCCAGAAGGATTAGTGCAGGATTTTCGCGAGGAAGTCTTTTGCGCGGTCCGATTTCGGATCATCGAAGAAAGCGTCTTTCGGCGAGTCTTCGACAATTTTTCCCTCGTCCATAAAGATCACTCTATTCGCCACTTTACGGGCAAAGCCCATTTCGTGGGTCACCACCATCATGGTCATCCCCTCGTTCGCCAGTTCCACCATCACGTCCAGCACTTCGTTGATCATCTCCGGATCCAGCGCCGATGTCGGTTCGTCGAACAGCATGGCAATAGGATCCATGCACAATGCGCGAGCGATCGCCACACGCTGCTGCTGACCGCCGGAAAGCTGCGCCGGAAACTTATTGGCATGTGCGGAAAGTCCCACGCGCTCCAGCAATTTCAATGCTTTTTCACGAGCCGGCGCTTTATCGCGTTTAAGCACTTTCACCTGCGCCAGGGTCAGGTTTTCGATAATCGACAGATGAGGGAACAGCTCGAAATGCTGGAACACCATCCCGACGCGGGAACGCAGCTTTGCCAGATCGGTTTTCTTGTCGTTAACCACGATACCATCGACGGTGATTTCACCTTGCTGCACCGGTTCGAGGCCGTTGACGGTTTTAATCAGCGTTGATTTGCCAGAACCAGACGGGCCGCAAACCACCACCACTTCGCCTTTTTTCACTTCGGTTGAGCAGTCGGTCAGCACCTGAAAGTGACCATACCATTTTGAAACATTTTTCAGGGTAATCATTATGCTGTCCTTCTTTTCAAGTAGCTGACCAACAACGACGCGCTAAGGCTAATAACGAAATAAACAAATCCGGCAAACAGGATCATCTCAACCTGCGTACCATCACGCTCACCAATGGTTGAGGCGGTACGGAAGAAATCGGCCAGAGATAACACATACACCAGTGAGGTATCCTGGAACAGTACGATACCCTGAGTGAGCAGCAGCGGCACCATCGCGCGGAACGCCTGCGGCAGAATAATCAGTTTCATCGACTGCCAGTGAGTCATTCCCAACGCCAGCGCGGCGCTCGACTGACCACGAGAAATACTTTGAATACCGGCGCGGATAATCTCTGAATAGTAGGCCGCTTCAAACATCGAAAACGCCACCATCGCAGAAATTAAACGAATATCGGTTTTCGGCGATAATCCCAGCACGTTTTGCAGAAAACCCGGCACAATCAGGTAAAACCACAACAGTACCATTACCAGTGGGATCGAACGGAACACGTTAACGTAGGCTTTGGCAAACCAGGCAACGGGCGCAAAGCTCGATAAGCGCATCACCGCCAGCATGGTGCCCCACAAAATACCAATCACGACTGCCGTGACGGTGATTTTCAGGGTGATCACCAGCCCATCCAGCAGATACGGCAGGGAAGGGACAATAGAACTCCAGTCAAACTCGTACATTATTTGCCCCCCATATTGCCGGGCAGGCGAACTTTACGTTCAACCAGCGTCATCACCAGCATGATAACCGCGTTAATCAACACATACGCCAGCGTGATGGCGGTAAACGACTCCCAGGCGTGGGCCGAGTAGTCGAGCAATTTACCCGCCTGCGCCGCCATATCTACCAGACCGATAGTCGAGGCGATGGCGGAGTTTTTCACCAGGTTCATCATCTCGGAAGTCATCGGCGGGACGATAACGCGATAAGCGTTAGGCAGCAGCACATAGCGGTAAGCCTGCGGCAGCGTCAGCCCCATCGCCAGCGCGGCATTCTTCTGCCCGCGCGGTAGCGACTGAATGGCGGCGCGTACCTGTTCGCAAACACGGGCGGCGGTAAACAGCCCCAGGCAGAGCATGGATGAAAGGAAAAACTGAATATTGGGATCCAGCTCGGCCTTAAACCACATGCCGATTTTCTCCGGCAGCAGCTCTGGGATCACCAGATACCAGGTAAAGAATTGCACAATCAACGGCACGTTGCGGAACAGTTCGACATACAACGTACCCAGACCGGAGAGAAAACGGTTTGGAACGGTACGTAAAATGCCGAAAAATGAACCGACGAGGAAAGCGATAATCCAGGCGCAGATCGACAAAGCGATCGTCACCTGAAAACCACTCCAGATCCAACCAAGATAGGTGGTGTTGCCGAACGGGGCTTGTTGTAAAAAAATACCCCAGTTCCAGTCTATAGACATAAATCTACTCCAGAAAAAAGAGGGTAGCAGCGTTAACTGCTACCCTCGAAGATTGTTACCCAGCGTATTGCGGTTTTCAGGCCCGATGGGGAACGACCATCAGGCGTATAGTCTGTCCGTGCTACGTAACAATCGAGAGGGCTGGAATTTCCGCCCCTGGTTCTTGTAATTAGTTCAGTGCCTTGTCATTCGGTTCTTTGAACAGTGCTTTCATTTCGTCTGACAGTTCGAAATTCATGTTCAGGTTTTTCGGCGGAATTGGATTTTTGAACCATTTATCAAACCATTTTTCCGCTTCACCGGAGGTCTGGACCTGAGCGATGGTGTCATCCATCAACTTTTTGAACTGCGGATCGTCTTTACGCAACATGCAACCGTAAGCTTCCTGAGACTGCGGCTTGCCGACGATTTCCCAGTTGTCTGGTTTCTTCGCCTTTGCACGTTCACCGGCCAGCAGGGCATCATCCATCATAAAGGCAACGGCACGACCGCTTTCCAGGGTGCGGAAAGAGTCACCGTGGTCTTTGGCGCTGATGATGCGCATGTTCATTTTTTGCTCTTCATTCAGTTTGTTGAGCAGAACTTCAGAGGTGGTGCCGGAAGTGACTACGACGGCTTTGTCTTTCAGGTCGGCAAAATCTTTAATATCGCCGCCTTTTTTGGTCAGCAGGCGCGTACCGACCACGAAAATAGTGTCGGAGAAAGCCGCCTGTTTTTGGCGCTCGACGTTGTTAGTGGTAGAACCACATTCAAAATCGAAAGTGCCGTTTTGCAGCAGAGGAATACGGTTTTGTGAGGTGATCGGAATCAGTTTCACCTGCAAGTCCGGTTTGTTGAGTTTCTTTTTCACTGCTTCAACAATGGCGTTGGAGTAATCCTGCGAGTAACCCACCACTTTTTGCTGATTGTCGTAATAAGAAAAAGGTACTGAAGATTCACGGTGACCGACCACAATCACACCGTTTTTGGCGATTTTGTCTAGTGTACTGCCCGCTGCCGGGGCGGCGTCATCTGCCTGTGCCAGTCCTGCGGAAAGCGCCAGGGCCAGGATTGCTGTGGCAGGTTTACGTAATTGCATATCCAACTCCTTTATCTTCTGCGTTAAAAACGCATGGATACCCGTTGTGAGTGTTTGTGTTGTTATCATCTGCAACTTTATTGTGCAGTGTTGTGCTTGTTAGGTAACATTTAGTTTGGCCAAATGTAAAGATATTGCTGTTTTATTGTTTGTTTTTGCGAGATGCACCGCACCATTCCGAAGCAAAATTCTTAAAATGCACCTTTTTGGTGCTACCGGTGGATTGTTGTGGTGCAACCGGGTTGCGCTAATGCCGGTTCAAGGTTTGCCTTGTATAACAAAGCAATAGATGTGCCAGAAATGGACAGAAGAATGGTGAAGGTGGAAAAGGTGTGCATGCCGCATCCGGCGAGCGTGCCGAAATACGGGATGTATTCCGGCACGATAAGAAGGGATTATTTACGTCGCTGACGCAGACTCATCAACACAGCGGCAAAACCAAACAGCGCCGTCAGCACCCACAGCGGCCAGTTGCCGGTACGTGCGTATGGCGTGAGTCCGGTAGTCGGCGTCACGTTAGTGGTTAACACCTCGCGGGTGAATTGCGGGATCATCGCCTGAATCTCACCTTGAGGACCAATCACCGCCGTAATGCCGTTATTGGTGCTGCGCAGTAGCGGGCGCGCCAGCTCCAGCGCACGCATTCGCGCCATCTGGAAGTGTTGCCATGGACCAATAGACTTACCAAACCACGCATCGTTGGAGATAGTCAGCAGATAGTCGGTATCCGGGCGGAAGTTATCGCGCACTTGCTCGCCGAGAATGATCTCGTAGCAAATGGCCGCAGTGAGCTGAATGCCGTTCACCGACAGCGGTGGCTGGATATATGGCCCACGGCTGAATGACGACATCGGCAGATCAAAGAACGGTGCTAACGGACGCAGAATCGACTCCAGCGGGACAAACTCGCCAAACGGCACCAGATGGTTTTTGTTATAGCGATCGGCTGATTCGTAGCTGTACGGTGCACCTTTACCCAGCGTGATGATGGTGTTGTAGGTATCGTAGCGGTTCTGCTTATTGAGACGCGCGTCGACAATCCCGGTGATCAACGAGCTACCTTTCTCACGCAGAACGCCATCCAGCTCTTTGAGGAACGGTTGCTGATTAATTTCCAGATCGGTTATCGCTGACTCCGGCCAGATAATCAACGATGATTTGCCCATCAGCGGTGCCGTTGCGTTGTAGTAAATCTTCAGCGTATTAAGAAGCTGGCCTTCGTCCCATTTCAGCGATTGCGGAATATCGCCCTGAACCATCGAAACCTGAATGGTTTTCTCCGGTTGCGGGGTAAACCACTGGATGTAACGCAGCGGGAAGGGAAGGGCAAACAGCACGACGGCCACCGCCAGCGGACGCCAGTTGCGTTTGACCAACGCCAGTGCCAGCAGGCCGCTAACCATCATTAGCAGGAAGTTAATGGCTTCCACGCCCATTATCGGTGCCAGCCCTTTTAACGGGCCATCAATCTGGCTATAGCCGAACTGTAACCACGGGAAGCCTGTCAGTACCCAACCGCGCAGAAACTCGGTCACCTGCCAGAGAGCAGGGGCGGCAATCGCCACGCGTAGCCAGGTGGTTTTCGGCCACAGACGCGACAACACGCCAGCAAACAGTCCGGTATACAGCGACAGATACGCCGCCAGCAGTACCACCAGGAAGATGTTAACCGGGCCAGGCATTCCGCCAAAGGTCGCGATGCTGACATAGACCCAGTTAATACCGCTGCCAAAGAGGCCAAATCCCCAGCAAAAGCCAATAGCGGCAGACTGGAGTGGACGGCGGTTAAAGGTCAACGCCTGAAGCCCCATCAGCGAAATAATCGCCGCAGGCCAGACGTCATAAGGAGAGAAGGCCAGCGTTCCGCAGGCACCGAATAATAACGCCAGCAGCAGGCGAATGCGCTGGCGTTCAATTAATGAGGCAAAAGCCATGTAGTTATCTATCCAGTTTCGGTTTTATTCATCCAGCTTCGGCTGGGGTGAGTCATCCGGGATTTTGACATGAACCTGAATAATACGCCGACTGTCGGCCATCGCCACTTTGAACTGGTAACCGTCGATGTCGATAGTTTCGCCACGCGCCGGAAGATGCCCAAATGCCTGCATCACCAAACCACCGATAGTGTCAACCTCTTCATCGCTAAAGTGGGTGCCGAACGCTTCGTTGAAGTCTTCAATGGAAGCCAGTGCGCGCACGGTCCAGGTATGACGACTCAGCTGACGGAAGTCGATATCATCTTCTTCGTCATACTCGTCTTCAATCTCACCAACAATCAGTTCCAGGATGTCTTCAATGGTCACCAGACCGGAAACCCCACCGAATTCGTCAATGACGATCGCCATGTGGTAACGCTGAGAGCGAAACTCTTTCAGCATCCGGTCTACGCGCTTACTTTCAGGAACGACAACCGCCTGACGTAACACTTTGTCCATGCTGAAGGCTTCAGCATCGCTGCGCATAAACGGCAGCAAGTCTTTCGCCATCAGAATCCCTTCAATGTGATCTTTGTCTTCGCTAATCACCGGGAAACGTGAGTGGGCGGACTCGATGATGACATCAAGGCATTCGTCCAGCGTCTGGTTGCGTTTCAGGGTAATCATCTGGGAGCGGGGGATCATGATGTCGCGAACGCGTTGGTCTGCGATGTCCATTACCCCTTCGAGCATATCGCGCGTATCTTCGTCGATAAGGTCGTTCTGCCCGGAATCACGGATCAGCGCCAGCAGTTCGTCACGGTTTTTCGGTTCACCGTGGAAAAGTTGGCTGAGTAACAGGGAGAAAAATCCCTTCTTGTTGCTTATCGTGTCACTACTGTGTGAATTGTCGTCGCTCATGGCGTCGTATGGGTTCTCATGTTAGTTAATCAAAACGCCGTCGTTAATCACCAACGGCGGGGACATCTGCCAGTCAAATGCCTGGCAAATTATTCTTTCTCGGCAATGTACGGATCCTCATAGCCCAGAGCAAGCATAATCTCTGTTTCGAGGGCTTCCATTTCTTCTGCTTCGTCATCTTCGATGTGATCGTAACCTAACAAATGCAGACTGCCGTGCACCACCATATGCGCCCAGTGCGCCTCCAGTGGTTTGCCTTGCTCCTGAGCTTCCTTCTCAACCACCTGACGGCAGATAACCAGATCGCCCAGTAGCGACATCTCCATGCCAGGCGGCACTTCAAACGGGAAGGAGAGCACGTTGGTCGGCTTATCCTTACCGCGATAGGTCATATTCAGACTGTGGCTTTCGGCGGTGTCGACCACGCGAATAGTCACTTCCGACTCTTCCTGAAACTGCGGGATCACCGCATTCAGCCATGTCTGAAACTGGCTCTCTTCCGGTAACCCGGAATTATCTTCACATGCCAGTTGTAAATCGAGGATCACCTGACTCATTTTTGTTCCTGTTCTTCGCGCTTGCGTTCTGCCGCCAGCGCCGCTTTACGTTTTTGTTCGGCTTCTTCCCAGGCTTCATAGGCGTTAACGATACGCGCCACCACCGGGTGACGAACCACGTCTTCGCTGTGGAAGAAGTTAAAGCTGATCTCTTCGACATCGGCCAGCACTTCGATGGCGTGACGCAAACCAGACTTGGTATTACGCGGCAGGTCGATCTGCGTGACGTCGCCGGTGATAACCGCTTTTGAGTTAAAACCGATACGGGTCAGGAACATCTTCATCTGTTCGATGGTGGTGTTCTGGCTCTCATCAAGAATGATAAACGCGTCGTTCAGCGTACGACCACGCATATAGGCCAGCGGCGCGACTTCAATAACGTTGCGCTCAATCAGTTTCTCGACTTTCTCAAAGCCGAGCATTTCAAATAGCGCGTCGTACAGCGGGCGCAGATACGGGTCTACTTTCTGGCTTAAATCGCCAGGCAGGAAGCCCAGTTTCTCACCGGCTTCTACTGCCGGACGAGTCAGCAGAATACGGCGAATTTCCTGACGCTCCAGGGCATCAACTGCCGCAGCCACTGCCAGGTAGGTTTTACCCGTACCCGCCGGGCCAACGCCGAAGGTAATGTCATGGTCGAGAATATTGGCGATGTACTGCGCCTGGTTTGGCGTGCGCGGCTTAATTACGCCGCGTTTGGTTTTGATATTGACCGCTTTGCCGTACTCCGGCACGCTCTCTGCGCTTTGCTCCAGCACGCGCGCTTCTTTAATCGCAAGGTGGATCTGTTCTGGTTCGATATCCTGAATCTGACCGCGCATTGGGGCGGTATCGACATACAGGCTGCGCAGAATGTCTGCCGCGGCGGTGACGCAAATCGGGCGGCCGGTCAGTTTAAAGTGGTTATCGCGGCGATTGATTTCGATGCCGAGACGGCGTTCGAGTTGTTTGATGTTGTCATCAAACGGGCCGCACAGGCTCAACAGACGCGCGTTGTCTGCTGGCTCCAGGGTGATTTCGCGAGTGTCTATGTTCAAACCGTTCCTCTTATCTGTATGCCGCCGGAAGCTGAACATTCACCGGCCTATAAGGAAATTATTCACGCCACAGGAAAAAGGCGCAAGCATTGCGATAAAGATGGGGATAAAGAGAGAAAAAACAAGGCCCACCGGAACGGCAGGCCTGAGAATTACGGCTGATAATAACCCACGCCAAGGTCGTTTTCTTTGCGGGTACGGGCAATCACTGATTCCGGTGTTTCTGCCACGCGCAGACCCATTTCATCTTCAGTACGCACCACTTTACCGCGCAGAGAGTTCGGGTAGACGTCGGTAATTTCTACATCGACGAATTTACCGATCATATCCGGCGTGCCTTCGAAGTTGACCACGCGGTTATTTTCCGTACGCCCGGAAAGCTCCATGATGCTCTTACGCGATGTACCTTCTACCAGAATACGCTGGGTGGTGCCGAGCATCCGGCGGCTCCACGCCATCGCTTGCTGATTAATGCGCTCTTGCAGAATATACAGACGCTGCTTCTTCTCTTCTTCCGGAACATCATCAACCATATCGGCGGCTGGTGTACCCGGACGTGCAGAGAAGATAAAGCTGTAGCTCATGTCGAAATTGACGTCGGCAATCAGCTTCATCGTTTTCTCGAAGTCTTCGGTGGTTTCGCCAGGGAAGCCAACGATGAAGTCAGAACTGATCTGAATATCCGGACGCGCCGCACGCAGTTTACGGATGATCGCTTTGTACTCCAGTGCCGTATGAGTACGGCCCATCAGGTTCAGAATGCGATCAGAACCGCTCTGTACCGGCAGATGCAGGAAGCTCACCAGCTCCGGCGTGTCGCGATACACTTCGATGATATCGTCGGTGAATTCGATCGGATGGCTGGTGGTAAAGCGAATACGATCGATCCCGTCGATCGCAGCAACCAGACGCAGCAGATCGGCAAACGATCCTGTGGTGCCGTCGTAGTTTTCACCACGCCAGGCGTTCACGTTCTGACCGAGCAGGTTGACTTCACGCACGCCCTGAGCCGCAAGCTGGGCAATTTCAAACAGAATATCGTCGGACGGACGGCTTACCTCTTCACCACGGGTGTAAGGCACCACGCAGTAGGTGCAATATTTATTGCAGCCTTCCATGATGGAGACAAACGCGGTCGGCCCTTCGGCGCGCGGTTCCGGCAGACGGTCAAACTTCTCGATTTCCGGGAAGCTGATATCTACAACCGGGCTGCGGTCGCCGCGCACGGAGTTGATCATCTCCGGCAGACGATGCAGCGTTTGCGGCCCAAAAATAATATCGACATAGTGGGCGCGCTGGCGAATGTGCTCGCCTTCTTGCGATGCCACGCAGCCACCGACGCCGATAATCAGGTCTGGATTCTTCTCTTTTAACAGTTTCCAGCGACCCAACTGATGGAAGACTTTTTCCTGAGCCTTCTCGCGGATTGAGCAGGTGTTCAGCAGCAGCACATCCGCTTCTTCCGCCACGTCGGTCAGTTGATAGCCGTGGGTGGCATCCAGCAGATCGGCCATCTTCGATGAATCGTACTCGTTCATCTGACAGCCCCAGGTTTTAATATGGAGTTTTTTGGTCATCGACTTGCTCTTGCGAAATAGTAGCCAGGAATGCAGGGCGCATAGTGTAATGCTTTGCTGCCGTTGTGACCAGTATGAGCGTTATCAGCCCTTGGGGGTAAAAATCCTGTAAACTTAAAGCATATTGCTAACAGGATGATTGACCATGACAAATCAACCAACGGAAATTGCCATTGTCGGCGGAGGAATGGTCGGCGGTGCACTGGCGCTGGGACTGGCACAGCACGGATTTTCGGTAACGGTAATCGAGCACGCAGAACCTGCGCCGTTTGTCGCTGACAGCCAGCCGGATGTGCGGATCTCGGCGATTAGTGCGGCTTCGGTATCATTGCTTAAAGGTTTAGGCGTCTGGGATGCAGTACAGGCTATGCGTTGCCATCCTTACCGCAGACTGGAAACCTGGGAGTGGGAAACGGCGCATGTGGCGTTTGACGCCGCTGAACTTAAGTTACCGTTGCTGGGCTATATGGTAGAAAACACTGTCCTGCAACAGGCGCTTTGGCAGGCGCTGGAAGCGCATCCGAACGTGACGTTACGTGTGCCAACCTCGCTGATTGCGCTGCATCGCCATAATGATCTTCAGGAGCTGGAACTGAAGGGCGGCGAAGTGATCCGCGCGAAGCTGGTGATTGGTGCCGACGGCGCAAATTCGCAGGTGCGGCAGATGGCGGGAATTGGCGTTCATGCCTGGCAGTATGCGCAGTCGTGTATGTTGATTAGCGTACAGTGCGAGAACGATCCCGGCGACAGCACCTGGCAGCAATTTACCCCGGACGGACCGCGTGCGTTTCTGCCGCTGTTTGATAACTGGGCATCGCTGGTGTGGTATGACTCTCCGGCGCGCATTCGCCAGTTGCAGAATATGAATATGGCGCAGTTACAGGCGGAAATCGCGAAGCATTTCCCGTCGCGTCTGGGTTACGTGACACCGCTTGCCGCTGGTGCGTTTCCGCTGACACGCCGACATGCGTTGCAGTATGTGCAACCAGGGCTTGCACTGGTAGGCGATGCCGCGCATACCATCCATCCGCTGGCGGGGCAGGGAGTGAATCTTGGTTATCGTGATGTTGATGCCCTGATTGATGTTCTGGTCAACGCCCGCAGCTATGGCGAAGCGTGGGCCAGTTATCCTGTCCTCAAGCGTTACCAGATGCGGCGCATGGCGGATAACTTCATTATGCAAAGCGGTATGGATCTGTTTTATGCCGGATTCAGCAATAATCTGCCTCCGCTGCGTTTTGTGCGTAATCTTGGGTTGATGGCTGCGGAGCGTGCTGGCGTGTTGAAACGTCAGGCGCTGAAATATGCGTTAGGGTTGTAGCCTTATAACATTGCCGGATGCATGCCAACCGTAGGTCGGATAAGACGCGGCAGCGTCGCATCCGACATTGAAGGATAAGACGTGTCAGCATCACATTCGGCATTGAATATACGCAGAAAAGCAAAAAGCTCGCCGAAGCGAGCTTTTTTAATGTGGCTGGGGTACGAGGATTCGAACCTCGGAATGCCGGAATCAGAATCCGGTGCCTTACCGCTTGGCGATACCCCAACTGGGTGCACTTACAAAGTAAGCGTCTTGAATAAATTGGCTGGGGTACGAGGATTCGAACCTCGGAATGCCGGAATCAGAATCCGGTGCCTTACCGCTTGGCGATACCCCAACTGGGTGCACTTACAAAGTAAGCGTCTTGAATAAATTGGCTGGGGTACGAGGATTCGAACCTCGGAATGCCGGAATCAGAATCCGGTGCCTTACCGCTTGGCGATACCCCAACAAATTTGTTTTTGAATTTGCCGAATCTATTCGACAGATTCAGAATTTGGTGGCTACGACGGGATTCGAACCTGTGACCCCATCATTATGAGTGATGTGCTCTAACCAACTGAGCTACGTAGCCAGATTATTTCTTCGATGGCTGGGGTACCTGGATTCGAACCAGGGAATGCCGGTATCAAAAACCGGTGCCTTACCGCTTGGCGATACCCCAATAACCGGGCGGTGAACCGCTTACTCGAAGAAGATGGCTGGGGTACCTGGATTCGAACCAGGGAATGCCGGTATCAAAAACCGGTGCCTTACCGCTTGGCGATACCCCATCCGTACAACGCTTTCTGGTGAATGGTGCGGGAGGCGAGACTTGAACTCGCACACCTTGCGGCGCCAGAACCTAAATCTGGTGCGTCTACCAATTTCGCCACTCCCGCAAAAAAAGATGGTGGCTACGACGGGATTCGAACCTGTGACCCCATCATTATGAGTGATGTGCTCTAACCAACTGAGCTACGTAGCCATCTTTTTTTTCGCGATACCTTATCGGCGTTGCGGGGCGCATTATGCGTATAGAGCCTTGCAGCGTCAACATCTTTTTCAAGGAAAATTGCTCGAAAGTGACTGTTTGGTTAGGTTGCGAACAGCGTGGCGCTATATTCGTCAATTATTGTTTACTTTGTGTTTTTTCCCCACCCTACAGCCATTCTTTTGTCATACAGGATGAAATTCGGAATTCAACAATAGTGGTGGGAAATTAATCCATGAAATACTGGCCCGTTGCAACAGGACAGGGCAGGGATCGCTACGCCTGCATCTCTGCTATCACTTCAGGCGATTTATTGAGGGAATACTATGCTGCGTTTTATGACGATGTTGATGGGTGTCTTAATACTTATGCAATCCGCGTTTGCCGATACGGTCAAACCGGAAATCGGTAAATATGTTTTTGGCTATCGTGGGCAGGAAGGCGCTGTGGTGTGGATGATGCGAATCGGGCCGAAAGCGTCTAATGAGGCACTCGTTCAGGTATCGCATGTTGATAATGACATCGATGGTCAGATTTTTCGCTGCAAAGTAAAAGTATTACAGGAAGGTGAGAAATCTTATACCGCTGTAATCAAGGGTGAATCTTTTGAGTTATTACGCCTGAAAGAGGGAAATGGAAGCCTGCATATCCCGGAGGAATCGGCAACCTGGTCAGTCGATTACAGTAATGAGTTATCTGACAGCGATGTAGCAAATCCGGAACATTTCCTCACTGCATATCAGAATCAACAAGCTCCACAGTAACTGAAATTGCCCCGGATTTCTCCGGGGCAATATTACACGTCTTATTTATACGCTGACTGGTGAACGCCAACCGCACGACCAGACGGATCGTCCATTTTCTTGAACGCCTCATCCCACTCAATCGCTTTAGCGGAAGAACAAGCGACGGAAGGACCGCCCGGCACGCACTCAGCGGCGCTCGGAAGCGGGAACAGTTCTTCAAAAATCTCCCGGTACAGGTACGCTTCTTTTGAGGTCGGCGTGTTGTATGGGAAGCGGAAGCGGGCTGTTTCCAGTTGCTGATCAGAAACCTGCTGTGCCGCCACTTCTTTCAGTGTGTCAATCCAACTGTAACCGACGCCATCGGAGAACTGCTCTTTCTGCCGCCAGGCAACACTTGCAGGCAGGTACGACTCAAAACATTCACGCAGGATGTGTTTTTCCATCTTACCGTTACCGCACATTTTATCCTGCGGGTTAATACGCATCGCCACGTCGAGGAATTTCTTGTCGAGGAACGGAACGCGTGCTTCCACGCCCCAGGCTGACATCGCTTTGTTGGCACGCGCGCAGTCATACATATGCAGGGCCAGCAGTTTACGCACTGTCTCTTCATGCAGTTCTTTAGCGTTCGGCGCTTTGTGGAAGTAAAGATAACCGCCAAACACTTCGTCAGAACCTTCACCGGACAACACCATTTTAATGCCCATAGCCTTGATCTTACGCGACATTAAATACATCGGTGTTGAAGCGCGAATAGTGGTCACATCATAAGTTTCGATGTGGTAAATCACATCGCGGATGGCATCCAGACCTTCCTGTACAGTGAAGTGAATTTCGTGGTGCACAGTGCCCAGATGGTTCGCCACTTCCTGGGCTGCTTTCAGATCAGGAGAACCCGGCAGACCTACGGCAAAGGAGTGCAACTGCGGCCACCAGGCTTCAGAGCGTTCCTGATCTTCCACGCGACGGGCGGCGTATTTCTTGGTGATTGCGGAAATAATTGAGGAATCCAGACCACCCGAGAGCAGCACGCCGTAAGGCACGTCTGACATCAGATGGCTTTTAACGGAATCTTCCAGCGCCTGACGCAGCTCGTTTTTGTCGGTCACGTTATCTTTCACCGCATCGTAGTCGAACCAGTCGCGATGATAATAAGAACGGATTTCGCCGTCCTGACTCCACAAATAGCTCCCTGCCGGGAACTCTTTAATCGTGCGGCAAACTGGCACCAGGGCTTTCATTTCTGAGGCCACATACAACTGACCGTGTTCGTCATACCCCATATACAGTGGGATGATCCCCAGATGGTCGCGACCAATCAGATATGCATCTTTTTCGCTGTCGTACAGGGCAAAGGCAAACATGCCCTGCAAGTCGTCGAGAAATTCCGGCCCTTTTTCCTGATACAGCGCGAGGATCACTTCGCAGTCAGATCCAGTCTGGAACTGGTAACGATCGCCATACTCGGCACGCAATGCCTGGTGGTTGTAGATTTCACCGTTTACCGCCAGTACGTGGGTTTTTTGTTGGTTGTAGAGAGGTTGCGCCCCCGCGTTAACGTCAACAATTGACAGACGTTCGTGGGCGAGAATGGCGTTATCGCTGGCATAAATACCGGACCAGTCCGGGCCACGATGACGCATCAGGCGTGACAGCTCGAGTGCTTTCTTCCGCAGCTCAACTGCGTCTGTTTTGATATCGAATACGCCAAAAATTGAACACATAACCTTCTCCGTTAACCTGGTATTTGTTGCTTGTTGTGTTTGCTTGTTTAAAAAAATGCCGCAAAGCAGCACTGTGCGCAAGCGATTTGGCGGTGAAAAAATAAAAAACGTAATGGTGATTGTCGATTGGTGAAAAAAGGTCTGGTGTGAGGATATATTTATTGATGAATCGATAATTTCTAGCGGGTTTTATTGAATGGTTATATTTTACGGTGGCCAAATTGCTGACAAAGTGCGATTTGTTCATGCCGGATGCGGTGTGAACACCTTATCCGGCCTACAAAATCATGAAAATTCAATATATTGCAGGAGCTGCGTGGGCCTGATAAGCGTAGCGCATCAGGCAGTTTGGCGTTTGTCATCAATATCAACCACGCCCTGAGACGTGGTTGGTATTCAGATAACGTCGATTTCAGCGACTGACGGGTAAATCCAGCTGGGGCGGAAAGGCATACTGTCGATATCGTCGAGTGACGAAACACCAGAAAGCACCAGAATCGTCTCCAGACCTGCCTGGAAGCCGGCCAGAATATCGGTACGCAGGTTATCGCCGACAATCACCGTTTCTTCCGAATGCGCCTGCATTTTGTTTAATGCCGCGCGGATGATCCACGGACTCGGCTTACCAACATAGAACGGTTTGCGCCCGGAGATTTTCTCAATCCCTGCACACAACGCGCCACAGGCGGGATAAAAACCGCGCCCGTGGGTGTCCGGGTTGGTGGCGATAAAGCGTGCACCATTAGCGACGAAATAGGCCGCTTTATGCATCATGTCCCAGTTGTAGGAGCGTGTTTCGCCAACAATCACAAAATCAGGGTTCACATCGGTAATCGTAAAACCAGCTTTGTACAGCTCATGAATCAGCGCGCCTTCGCCCACCACATACGCTTTCTTGCCTTCCTGGCGACGCAGGAAATCGGCGGTTGCCATCGCGGAGGTATAAAACACGCTGTCCGGCACATCGACACCGGCAGTGGCAAAGCGGTTCGCCAGATCTTGCCCGGTCTGCGAAGGATAGTTGGTCAGCAACACCAGCGGCAGGCCTTTATCCATAATCCCGTGCAAAAATTCCGCTGCACCCGGTACGGCGACGTTATCGTGCATCAGCACGCCGTCGATATCGCAAATTACATTTTTAATGGTCATGGACTACTCAGAATATTGACAACAATAAGCGCCACTATAAAAGCACATTAATTTTCCAGCAAATGCTGGAGCAAAATACCGTTGAGCATGGCGCGTTTTACCAGCGCAAAAGCGCCGATTGCCGAGCGGTGATCCAGCTCAGAACGTACCACCGGTAGATTAGTGCGAAACGCCTTCAGTGCCTGAGTATTAATGCAGCTTTCGATAGCAGGGAGCAGCACTTTATCGGCTTCGGTGATCTCACCAGCGATAACAATTTTTTGCGGATTAAATAAGTTGATAGCAATGGCGATGGTTTTGCCCAGATGACGACCGACATACTCGATCACTTCCGAGGCCAGGCTATCGCCTTTGTTCGCGGCTTTGCAGATTGTTTTGATGGTGCAATCGTCCAGTGGTACACGGCTCTGGTAGCCCTGCTTTAATAAATTCAACACCCGTTGTTCAATGGCAGCGTTGGCAGCGATAGTTTCCAGGCAGCCGAAGTTGCCACAGTGGCAGCGTTCTCCCAGCGGTTCGACCTGAATATGGCCAATTTCACCGACGTTGCCGTTGCGGCCAATAAAAATGCGCCCATTAGAGATAATCCCGGCCCCCGTTCCGCGATGGACACGCACCAGAATGAAGTCTTCGCAATCCTGACTTGCACCGAAGTAGTGCTCTGCCAGCGCCAGACTGCGGATATCGTGGCCGACATAACAGGTCACTTTAAAACGTTCTTCCAGTGCTTCAACCAGCCCCCAGTTTTCCACCTGAATATGCGGCATGTAGTGAATTTTGCCGCTGTCCGGATCGACCAGCCCTGGCAGGATCACTGAAATGGCGATCAGCTCCCGCAGCTTGCGCTGGTGGTTATCAATAAACTGAGTAATGGCATTCAGCAGGGCATGTTCCAGCGTCTGCTGGGTACGTTCCGGTAGCGGGTAATGTTCTTCTGCCAGAACTTTGCTGCTGAGATCAAACAGGGTGATGGTGGCGTCGTGGCGACCGAGACGTACGCCAATTGCGTGGAAATTGCGGGTTTCGGTGACGATAGAGATAGCGCGGCGGCCTCCGGTGGAGGCCTGCTGATCAACTTCTTTGATCAGCCCGCGTTCGATAAGCTGACGCGTAATTTTGGTTACGCTGGCGGGGGCAAGCTGGCTTTGCTCAGCAATCTGAATTCGCGAGATTGGCCCATGCTGGTCAATCAGGCGATAAACCGCCGCGCTGTTAAGCTGTTTTACGAGATCAACATTACCTATCTGAGCTTGTCCGCCTGGTGTCATACTTTCTCTTATTGGGTTACGACCTCGTTACCGTTAACGATGGTCCTGGTGATTTTAAAATCAGGTGTGAATGCGGTCAGGTTGGCCACTTTACCTGCGGCGAGCGTGCCGAGACGTTTTTCAACGCCAATCGCACGAGCCGGATAGAGCGTCGCCATACGCAGCACTTCATCCAGTGCGATACCGCAATGTTCAACCAGATTACGCACGCCTTCAATCATGGTTAAGGATGAACCACTTAACGTACCATTCTCATCCACACAAAGTCCGTTGCGGTAGTATATTGTTTTACCCGCAAAAATGAACTGTTCAATATTGGCACCTGCTGGCGCGGTGGCATCGGTAACCAGACACAGTTTGTCGCCTTTCAGACGTTTAGCGTTACGAATGTTGGCGTAATCAACATGCAGGCCATCAGCGATAATACCGCAATAAATGTCAGCTTCGTCGAGGATCGCGCCCGCCAGGCCCGGCTCACGGCCCGTAATATACGGCATCGCGTTGTACAGATGGGTGGCAAAGGTAATCCCCGCGCGGAAACCGGCTTTCGCTTCTTTCAACGTCGCGTTGGAGTGACCGGCAGAAACCACAATCCCGGCATTTGCCAGTTTGCTGATGACTTCCGCAGGAACCATTTCCGGTGCCAGCGTCACTTTGGTAATGACGTCGGCGTTTTCACACAGGAAATCGACCAGCGCGGCATCCGGTTTCCGTACGAAATTCGGATTATGGGTACCTTTTTTCACCAGATTCAGCCATGGGCCTTCCAGGTGTAAACCTAATGCCTGATTCGGATGTTTTGCCAGGTACTCACGCATCACGCGAACGCCCTGTTTCATCAGGTCATCGCTGGTGGTGATAAGCGTCGGCAAATAGTTAGTGCAGCCTGATTTCTCATTGGCTTTCTGCATGATTTCCAGCGTTTCCACGCTGACCGCTTCAGCGGTATCGTTGAACTGCACGCCGCCGCAGCCGTTTAACTGCACATCGATAAAACCGGGGGAGAGAATGGCCCCATTCAGTGAACGTTGTTCGATCTCTGGCGGCAGTTCCGCTACTGGGCAGACGCTTTTAATCAGGCCATCAGCGATAACAACTGCATGGTCATCAAGAAATTCATGACCGGTAAAGATCCGGCCCTGGGTTAATGCATACATTCCGACCCCCGATTTCAAAAATAATAATGCCCTGAGCAAGGCGTCAGGGCAGGGATAACAATTACAGACCTTTGATATTTTCTGCTTCTAATTCGTTGAAATATCTTAAAGTCTTAACTTTCAGCTCCATGGTGGAAGGTTCATCACACACCATGATGGCTTTCGGATGCAGTTGCAGACAGCTGATGGTCCACATGTGGTTAACGCAACCTTCAACGGCAGCCTGCAGTGCCAGTGCTTTCTGGCTGCCCAGCACCAGAATCATCACTTCTTCGGCATCCAGCAGTGTACCCACACCTACGGTCAGCGCATATTTTGGCACCTGATTAACATCGTTATCAAAGAAACGAGAGTTTGCGACGCGAGTGTCATGTGTCAGGGTTTTGATACGGGTGCGAGAGGCAAGAGAAGAGGCCGGTTCGTTAAATGCGATATGACCGTCGTTACCTACACCGCCCATAAACAGGTGGATTTTACCGTAAGATCGGATTTTTTCTTCATATTGGCGGCATTCGGCGTCGATATCCGGGGCATTACCGTTGAGAAGGTTGATATTTTCTACTGGAATATCAACGTGATCGAAGAAGTTACGGTGCATAAAACTGTAATAGCTTTCCGGATGCTCTTTCGGCAGACCGACATATTCGTCCATGTTGAAGGTGACAACGTGCTTAAAGCTGACCTGGCCTGCTTTATGCATTTCGACTAACGCCTTGTAAGTGGTCATCGGCGTGCCGCCAGTCGGCAGGCCAAGCACAAACGGACGATCGGCTGTCGGTTTGAACGCATTAATACGATTAACGATATGGCGAGCAGCCCATTTGCCGACCTGTTCAGCGGTAGTCAGGGGGATCAGTCTCATTATTCACCTCAAGTAAGTAAAAAGTAAGCCGTTGGCGGATTAGGCATCTTTAAGCGTAACCTGGATTTGCGCAGACAGGCGTCAATCCGACCTGATTTTTTGAATGATAAAATAAGTTTTCTGATTTAGCCAGTAAATGGGAGTGGTGATAACGATATTTGGTGACAAAACTCACAAAAGGCACGCTTTTAATTTGCGATACGAATTAAATTTTCACAAACTCTGAGGTAGATTATCTAATAATCTGAACTCAGACCATCGGCAGTAAAAACGGTAGCAAAATAAAAAAACGGCTTTAAACAAGCCAAATAGGGGTTTCATAGGGGGAATAAGATGAATATTTTAGGTTTTTTCCAGCGACTCGGTAGGGCGTTACAGCTCCCTATCGCGGTGCTGCCGGTGGCGGCACTGTTGCTGCGATTCGGCCAGCCAGATTTACTTAATGTTGCGTTTATTGCCCAGGCAGGTGGCGCGATTTTTGATAACCTGGCGTTGATCTTTGCGATCGGCGTGGCCTCCAGCTGGTCCAAAGACAGTGCAGGTGCAGCTGCGTTGGCGGGTGCGGTTGGTTACTTTGTGTTAACTAAAGCGATGGTGACCATCAACCCAGAAATTAACATGGGGGTTCTGGCAGGTATCATTACCGGTCTGGTCGGTGGTGCAGTCTATAACCGTTGGTCTGATATTAAACTGCCGGACTTCCTGAGCTTCTTCGGCGGCAAACGTTTTGTGCCGATCGCCACCGGCTTCTTCTGCCTGGTGCTGGCAGCCATTTTTGGTTACGTCTGGCCGCCGGTACAGCACGCTATCCATGCAGGCGGCGAGTGGATCGTTTCTGCGGGCGCGCTGGGTTCCGGTATCTTTGGTTTCATCAACCGTCTGCTGATCCCAACCGGTCTGCATCAGGTACTGAACACCATCGCCTGGTTCCAGATTGGTGAATTCACCAACGCTGCGGGTACAGTTTTCCACGGCGACATCAACCGCTTCTATGCCGGTGACGGCACTGCGGGGATGTTCATGTCCGGCTTCTTCCCGATCATGATGTTCGGTCTGCCGGGTGCGGCGCTGGCGATGTACTTCGCAGCACCGAAAGAGCGTCGCCCGATGGTTGGCGGGATGCTGCTTTCTGTGGCAATCACCGCGTTCCTGACCGGTGTGACTGAGCCGCTGGAATTCCTGTTTATGTTCCTTGCTCCTCTGCTGTACCTCTTGCACGCACTGCTGACGGGTATCAGTCTGTTTGTGGCAACGTTGCTGGGGATCCACGCGGGCTTCTCCTTCTCTGCGGGCGCCATCGACTATGCGTTGATGTATAACCTGCCGGCCGCCAGCCAGAACGTCTGGATGCTGTTGGTGATGGGCGTTATCTTCTTTGTTATCTACTTCGTGGTGTTCAGTGCGGTTATCCGTATGTTCAACCTGAAAACGCCAGGTCGTGAAGATAAAGATGACGAGATCGTTACTGAAGAAGCGAACAGCAATACCGAAGAAGGCTTAACTCAACTGGCAACCAACTACATTGCAGCAGTTGGTGGTAGTGACAATCTAAAAGCGATTGACGCCTGTATTACTCGTCTGCGCTTGACTGTGGCTGACTCAGCACGTGTCAACGATGCGATGTGTAAACGCCTGGGGGCCTCTGGTGTGGTGAAACTGAACAAACAGACCATCCAGGTGATTGTCGGCGCGAAAGCAGAATCCATCGGCGATGCGATGAAGAAAGTCGTTGCTCGTGGCCCGGTAGCCGCAGCTTCTGCTGAAGCTGCACCGGCAACTGCCGCTCCGGTAGCGAAACCGCAGGCTGTACCAAACGCAGTGTCTATCGCTGAGCTGGTATCGCCAATTACCGGTGATGTTGTCGCACTGGATCAGGTGCCAGACGAAGCATTCGCCAGCAAAGCTGTGGGCGACGGTGTGGCGGTGAAACCGACGGATAAAATCGTTGTATCACCAGCGGCGGGAACCATCGTGAAAATCTTCAACACCAACCACGCGTTCTGCCTTGAAACTGAAAAGGGCGCAGAGATCGTCGTCCACATGGGTATCGACACCGTAGCGCTGGAAGGTAAAGGCTTTAAACGTCTGGTGGAAGAGGGCGCGCAGGTAAGCGCAGGGCAACCGATTCTGGAAATGGATCTGGATTACCTGAACGCTAACGCCCGCTCGATGATTAGCCCGGTGGTTTGCAGCAATATCGACGATTTCAGCGGCTTGATCATTAAAGCTCAGGGCCATGTTGTGGCGGGTCAAACACCGCTGTATGAAATCAAAAAGTAATCTGCTTTATGCCTGATGCGACGTTTGACGCGTCTTATCAGGCCTACAAAAGCGCTGTGTAGGTTGGATAAGACGCATAAGCGTCGCATCCAACAATGACTCCTGACTGGTAAAAGCGGCGGATACCATCTTCGCCGCTTTTTTTTTCATCAACTATCCCCATAATCTCTGTTAGATTTTTCGATTTTCTCTAACTAACAGTTGTCAGCCTGTCCCGCTTATAAGATCATACGCCGTTATACGTTGTTTACGCTTTGAGGAATCCACGATGAGTGAGGCAGAAGCCCGCCCGACTAACTTTATTCGTCAGATCATCGATGAAGATCTGGCCAGTGGTAAGCACACCACAGTACACACCCGTTTCCCGCCGGAGCCGAATGGCTATCTGCATATTGGCCATGCGAAATCTATCTGCCTGAACTTCGGGATCGCCCAGGACTATAAAGGCCAGTGCAACCTGCGTTTCGACGACACTAACCCGGTAAAAGAAGATATTGAGTACGTCGAGTCGATCAAAAACGACGTAGAGTGGTTAGGTTTTCACTGGTCTGGTAACGTCCGTTACTCCTCCGATTATTTTGATCAACTCCATGCCTATGCTGTTGAACTGATCAATAAAGGCCTGGCGTATGTCGATGAGCTGACGCCGGAACAGATCCGCGAATATCGTGGCACTCTGACGCAGCCGGGTAAAAACAGCCCGTACCGCGACCGCAGCGTTGAAGAGAACCTGGCGCTGTTCGAAAAAATGCGTACCGGTGGTTTTGACGAAGGTAAAGCCTGCCTGCGCGCGAAAATCGACATGGCTTCGCCGTTTATCGTGATGCGCGATCCGGTGCTGTACCGCATTAAGTTTGCTGAACACCACCAGACTGGCAACAAGTGGTGCATCTACCCGATGTACGACTTCACCCACTGCATCAGCGATGCGCTGGAAGGCATTACGCACTCTCTGTGTACGCTGGAGTTCCAGGATAACCGTCGTCTGTACGACTGGGTACTGGACAACATCACCATTCCTGTTCATCCGCGCCAGTACGAATTCTCGCGCCTGAATCTGGAATACACCGTGATGTCCAAGCGTAAGCTGAACCAACTGGTCACCGACAAGCACGTAGAAGGTTGGGATGATCCACGTATGCCGACCATTTCCGGTCTGCGTCGTCGTGGTTACACTGCGACTTCTATTCGTGAGTTCTGCAAACGCATTGGCGTGACCAAGCAGGACAACACCATTGAGATGGCGTCGCTGGAATCCTGCATTCGTGAAGACCTCAACGAGAACGCGCCGCGTGCAATGGCAGTTATCGATCCGGTGAAACTGGTTATCGAAAACTATCAGGGCGAAGGCGAAATGGTCACCATGCCGAACCATCCGAATAAACCGGAAATGGGCAGCCGTCAGGTGCCGTTTAGCGGTGAGATTTGGATCGATCGCGCCGATTTCCGCGAAGAAGCTAACAAGCAGTACAAACGTCTGGTGCTGGGTAAAGAAGTGCGTCTGCGTAATGCTTACGTGATTAAAGCGGAACGCGTGGAGAAAGATGCCGAAGGCAATATCACCACCATCTTCTGTACTTATGACGCCGATACCTTAAGCAAAGATCCGGCTGATGGTCGTAAAGTCAAAGGCGTTATTCACTGGGTAAGCGCGGCACATGCGCTGCCGGTTGAAATCCGCCTGTACGATCGTCTGTTCAGTGTGCCGAATCCAGGCGCTGCGGATGATTTCCTGTCGGTGATTAACCAGGATTCTCTGGTCATCAAACAGGGCTTTGCTGAACCGTCTCTGAAAGATGCGGTGGCAGGTAAAGCATTCCAGTTTGAGCGTGAAGGCTACTTCTGCCTCGACAGCCGCCATTCCACAGCGGAAAAACCGGTATTTAACCGCACCGTTGGGCTGCGTGATACCTGGGCGAAAGTAGGCGAGTAATTTTAAGTTCTACCAGGCCGGGTGAGGCGTTTACACCGCATCCGGCAAGGAACATGCAAACAATTCAAAACGCCGCGTTCAGCGGCGTTTTTTCTGCTTTTCTTCGCGAATTAATTTCGCTTCGCAATCTATTCATGCAACAAATTTAAAATCACAAATTATAATTAATTTAAATATAACCGCTTTCATCTTACTGGAAAGCCACATATTTTTTCTTCTACCCGCTCGCCTGGTACACATTTAAACCTTGTAACAAAAATCATCAAAATATGTGCGGTTGCTCATGTTCTTACATTCTCGTTACAGAAAGAGATTGATAATTCGCGTCGCGAAAAATAGTCTATTCCTGTAGTCAGCGAGATTTTTCTCAACGCTACTTTTTTAATTTTTATTTTTTTCGCTGTTCACCTGTGGTGCAGCAATTTATACGTCAAAGAGGATTAACCCATGCGTACGTTTAGTGGCAAACGTAGTACGCTGGCGCTGGCTATCGCCGGTGTTACAGCAATGTCGGGCCTGGTGGCAATGCCGGAGGCTCGCGCCGAAGGATTCATCGACGATTCAACCTTAACCGGCGGTATCTATTACTGGCAGCGTGAACGTGACCGTAAAGATGTTACCGACGGCGACAAATACAAAACCAACCTTTCTCACTCCACCTGGAATGCCAATCTCGATTTTCAGTCCGGTTATGCTGCTGATATGTTCGGCCTTGATATTGCCGCGTTTACGGCGATTGAAATGGCGGAAAACGGCGACAGCTCCCACCCGAACGAAATCGCGTTTTCAAAAAGTAATAAAGCCTATGACGAAGACTGGTCCGGCGATAAAAGTGGTATAAGCCTGTATAAAGCAGCGGCCAAATTTAAATACGGTCCGGTGTGGGCGAGGGCAGGTTACATTCAGCCAACTGGTCAAACGCTGTTAGCGCCGCACTGGAGCTTTATGCCGGGTACCTATCAGGGCGCGGAAGCCGGGGCTAATTTTGATTACGGCGATGTTGGTGCGTTGAGTTTCTCCTACATGTGGACCAACGAATACAAAGCGCCGTGGCATCTGGAAATGGATGAGTTTTATCAGAACGATAAAACCACCAAAGTTGATTATCTGCACTCCATCGGTGCGAAATACGACTTCAAAAATAACTTCGTGCTGGAAGCGGCGTTTGGTCAGGCGGAAGGGTATATCGATCAGTACTTTGCCAAAGCCAGCTATAAATTTGATATCGCCGGTAGCCCGCTAACCGCCTGCTACCAGTTCTACGGTACGCGCGATAAAGTTGACGATCGTAGCGTCAACGATCTTTATGATGGCACCGCCTGGCTGCAGGCGTTGACCTTTGGTTACCGGGCGGCTGACGTAGTGGATTTACGCCTCGAAGGCACCTGGGTTAAAGCAGACGGTCAGCAGGGATACTTCCTGCAACGTATGACGCCAACCTACGCTTCATCGAACGGTCGCCTGGATATCTGGTGGGATAACCGTTCTGACTTTAACGCCAACGGCGAAAAAGCGGTCTTCTTCGGCGCGATGTATGACCTGAAAAACTGGAATCTTCCAGGCTTCGCCATCGGCGCTTCCTACGTTTACGCATGGGATGCTAAACCTGCGACCTGGCAGAGCAATCCGGATGCGTACTACGACAAGAACCGGACTATCGAAGAGTCAGCTTACAGCCTGGATGCGGTCTACACCATTCAGGACGGTCGTGCCAAAGGCACGATGTTCAAACTGCACTTCACCGAATACGACAACCACTCCGACATCCCAAGCTGGGGCGGCGGTTACGGTAACATCTTCCAGGATGAGCGCGACGTGAAATTCATGGTAATCGCACCATTCACCATCTTCTGATGCCCGACGCGGCAGGTTTTGTGCCTGCCGCACATTTGAGGAATTCGCTATGAAAAAACTGATTCTCATCGCCATGATGGCATCGGGGCTGGTGGCTTGTGCGCAATCAACCGCACCACAGGAAGACAGCCGCCTGAAAGAGGCGTACAGCGCCTGTATCAATACCGCGCAAGGTTCGCCGGAAAAAATTGAAGCCTGTCAGAGCGTGTTAAACGTGCTGAAGAAAGAGAAACAACATCAGCAATTTGCCGAACAGGAAAGTGTCCGCGTGCTGGATTATCAGCAGTGCATCCAGGCAACGCAAACCGGTAATGACCAGGCAGTGAAAGCCGATTGTGATAAGGTCTGGCAGGAAATTCGCAGTAATAACAAATAAGTGAGGGCTGTAACTCTCACTTTTCTTATTTCCCTTGTATAAAAAAGCCAACCTGAAGGTTGGCTTGATACTTATGGCAAACGCCAATTTGCCTGATGCGCTGCGCTTATCAGGCCTACCTTTTTATGCAATATATTGAATTTGAGATGATTTGTAGGTCGGATAAGGCGTTCACGCCGCATCCGGCACGAACAAAGCGCATTATGCCAATAATATAAAGCCAACCCGCAGGTTGGCTTTTTTCGTTCAGGCTGGCTTATTTGCCTTCGTGCGCGTGCTCATCTTCGCGGCAATCGCCTTCGGCACAGTGACCGTAAAGATAGAGACTATGGTTAGTCAGGCGAATGCCATGCTTCGCGGCAATTTCACGCTGACGCGCTTCGATAGATTCATCACTAAATTCGATAACCTTTCCGCAGTCGAGGCAGATCAGGTGATCGTGGTGATGTTGTTGAGTCAGTTCAAATACGGATTTACCGCCTTCAAAATTGTGGCGGGTGACGATACCGGCGTCGTCAAACTGGTTCAGTACACGATATACCGTAGCCAGACCAATTTCTTCACCCATATCGATCAGACGTTTGTATAAATCTTCCGCACTGACGTGATGGTTGTCCGGCTCCTGAAGAACTTCCAGGATTTTTAAGCGAGGAAGCGTTACTTTCAGGCCAGCTTTCTTTAGGGCGGTATTGTTATCAGTCATGCGGAATCTGTCCTGTTACTAAGCGGTTCACTTCATTAAAAGAAGTGACAGAATTTGCTCTTGAGATAATGCGTATCATTATAGATTTGCCATGCCTAAATGAAAACTACAAGTCCCTGGCAAATATTGTTAATAAAAACGTGGCTTAGCTTACATTTACATCGGTAAGGCCACTTCAATACTGGAACATTGTACAGGTACTACGGCAAAAGTTACAAATTTGTAGCAATTATTTTGATTGGCATTATCTATTAATACGGCGTAGACATGAGTCTACGCCGCAGTACATCAGGCATTGATAATTTCGTCGAGATGCAGTTCTTCAGAAATTTGTTTTACCCATTTTTCTACACGTTCGGCGGTCAGTTCTGGCTGACGGTCTTCGTCGATAGCCAGGCCGACAAAGTGGTCATCATCCGCCAGACCTTTTGATGCTTCGAAATGATAGCCCGCAGTTGGCCAGTGACCGACGATGGTCGCGCCGCGCGGTTCAATGATGTCACGAATGGTGCCTAAGGCGTCGCAGAAATATTCTGCGTAATCTTCCTGGTCGCCACAGCCAAACAGCGCAACCAGTTTACCATTGAAATCAATCTCTTCGAGTGTCGGGAAGAAGTCGTCCCAGTCACACTGTGCTTCGCCATAGTACCAGGTTGGGATGCCCAGCAGAAGAATGTCATAAGCTTCCAGATCTTCTTTGCTGCTTTTTGCAATGTCATGGACATCGGCAACGTCTTTACCAAGCTGTTTTTGAATCATTTTTGCGATATTTTCGGTATTACCGGTGTCGCTGCCGAAAAAGATGCCAGTGATAGCCATGAGTGAAATAACCTCTTGAAACTTATTGAAATGGGGGTGGCAAATTGCCCACGGATAAAGGCAATCATAGCAGAACAGGCAGTCTTGCGGAATCAGCAAACGAGCAGGACTGCACACTGTGCTACACGAAAGTGGATATTTAAACGATGCCCTGGTTACGCAGCGCCGCCAGTTGCTGCATCAATATCTCTTCGATCAGTTCGCTACGGCTCATATTGCGCGACTCCGCCAGCTCGTTCAGCGCCTCGACAGCTTCCGCGTTCAGCTTCAGTTCGACACGCTTAAGGCCACGTACTTTGTCGCGTTTTAGCTGGTTGCGTTTATTAATACGCAGCTGTTCATCGCGCGAAAGCGGATTGGTTTTCGGTCGTCCCGGTCGACGCTCGTGCGCGAACAGATCTAATGTCGTACGGTCCGTTTGTTCTTTGGCCATGATCTTGGTGACTTCGGGGGAAACAATCAGCCAGGCGCCTGCCCGGATGGATAGCCCGCCATAATACAACAGCGTGAGGAATCTCGCCAACGCCCACGCGCGGAATGCCGCGCGGACGCTGGGTTTTTAATCAGTTGCGTTAATCATTAAGATAGCGACGGATAGCCCGCAGCACAGCATCCGGTTTTTCTGCGTGTACCCAATGCCCCGCGCCTGCAATGACATGCGCCCGTGCTTGTGGGAATTGTGCCAGCAAATCATCACGATACTGTTCAGTAACATACGGGGAATTGCCGCCAGGAATAAACAGAGCAGGGTGGTTCCATGCCGGAATCTTCTCCCAGCCAACAATATGTGGATACTGATCCCATAATACTGGCACGTTAAAACGCCACTCACCGTCAACAAAAGATTTCAGCAGGAATTGAATCACGCCCTCTTCATTAATATATTGGCGCATCACTACAGCGGCCTGTTGGCGCGTTTGCGCGTCGGATCCACTGACCGCGTTGATAGCTGCGAAAATTTCATCATGACGGCGTACGTGATAGTCCACCGGCGCGATATCGATCGCTACCAGTTTCTCGATGCGATCGGGCGCCAACGCGGTCAGTGCCATCACAGCTTTACCACCCATTGAGTGACCAATAAATGTCGCCTTATCGATCTGCAGCGCATTCAGAGTATCAACAAGATCCTGGGCCATCGCCGGGTAATTCATGTGTGGATCTCGTGGCGAAAGTCCGTGGTTACGCATATCAACCTGGATGATATTGTGATCGTTTACCAGGCCGCGCGCCAGCACGCCGAGGTTGTCAAGGCTACCAAACAACCCGTGGACGAGGACGATGGGAGAATTATTATGCTGATTTTGTGCAGATTGCGCGCGGATATTCAATTTCATGGCAAAGTTCTTTTTTTCGTGTAGTTGGGTTAGGGTATTATGTTGACCATTGTGCCACAGGGCTGCAACAAATAAGGTTTAATCCGATTTTTTCTGCAAGCCAGGCTTGACGCTATCCGCTGCCGGGATTTATTCATATACTCCTGGCGACTTGTATTCAGCTAAGACACCGCACTGGATTAAGATGAAAACGATTGAAGTTGATGATGAACTCTACAGCTATATTGCCAGCCACACTAAGCATATCGGCGAGAGCGCATCCGACATTTTACGGCGTATGTTGAAGTTTTCCGCCGCATCACAGCCTGTTGCTCCGGTGACGAAAGAGGTTCGCATTGCGTCGCCTGCTATCGTCGAAGCGAAGCCGATCAAAACGGTGAAAGACAAAGTGCGCGCGATGCGTGAACTTTTGCTTTCCGATGAATACGCAGAGCAAAAGCGAGCGGTCAATCGCTTTATGCTGCTGTTGTCTACACTATATTCTCTTGACGCCCAGGCGTTTGCCGAGGCAACGGAATCGTTGCACGGCCGCACGCGCGTTTACTTTGCAGCAGATGAACAGACGCTGCTGAAAAATGGTAATCAGACCAAGCCGAAGCATGTGCCAGGCACGCCGTATTGGGTGATCACCAACACTAACACTGGCCGTAAATGCAGCATGATTGAACACATCATGCAGTCGATGCAATTCCCGGCGGAATTGATTGAAAAGGTTTGCGGGACAATTTAAAACAACGTTGCAGATAAAGGACAAAGCAATGGCAATCCACAATCGTGCAGGCCAACCTGCACAGCAGAGTGATTTGATAAACGTCGCCCAACTGACGGCGCAATATTATGTACTGAAACCAGAAGCAGGGAATGCGGAGCACGCGGTGAAATTCGGTACTTCCGGTCACCGTGGCAGTGCAGCGCGCCATAGCTTTAACGAGCCGCATATTCTGGCTATTGCTCAGGCGATTGCCGAAGAACGGGCGAAAAACGGCATCACTGGCCCTTGCTATGTGGGTAAAGATACTCACGCCCTGTCCGAACCTGCGTTTATTTCTGTACTGGAAGTGCTGGCAGCGAACGGGGTAGACGTTATTGTGCAGGAAAACAATGGCTTCACTCCAACACCGGCCGTCTCTAATGCCATTCTGGTTCACAATAAAAAAGGTGGACCGCTTGCAGATGGTATCGTGATTACGCCGTCCCATAACCCGCCGGAAGACGGTGGTATCAAGTACAACCCGCCAAATGGTGGCCCGGCTGATACCAATGTCACAAAAGTGGTGGAAGACAGGGCCAACGCGCTGATGGCCGATGGCCTGAAAGGCGTGAAGCGTATCTCCCTCGACGAAGCGATGGCATCTGGTCATGTGAAAGAGCAAGATCTTGTGCAACCGTTCGTAGAAGGTCTGGCCGATATCGTTGATATGGCAGCGATTCAGAAAGCTGGCCTGACGCTGGGTGTTGATCCGTTGGGCGGTTCCGGTATCGAATACTGGAAGCGCATTGGCGAGTATTACAACCTCAACCTGACCATTGTTAACGATCAGGTCGATCAAACCTTCCGCTTTATGCACCTCGATAAAGACGGCGCAATCCGTATGGACTGTTCCTCCGAGTGTGCGATGGCGGGCCTGCTGGCGCTGCGTGATAAGTTTGATCTGGCGTTTGCCAATGACCCGGATTATGACCGTCACGGTATCGTCACTCCGGCTGGTTTGATGAACCCGAACCACTACCTGGCGGTGGCGATCAACTACCTGTTCCAACATCGTCCGCAGTGGGGCAAAGATGTTGCCGTCGGTAAAACGCTGGTTTCATCTGCGATGATCGACCGTGTGGTCAATGACCTGGGCCGTAAACTGGTCGAAGTACCGGTAGGTTTCAAATGGTTTGTTGATGGACTGTTCGACGGCAGCTTCGGCTTTGGCGGCGAAGAGAGCGCGGGGGCTTCCTTCCTGCGTTTCGACGGCACGCCGTGGTCCACCGATAAAGACGGCATCATTATGTGTCTGCTGGCGGCGGAAATCACTGCTGTCACCGGTAAGAACCCGCAGGAACACTACAACGAATTGGCAAAACGCTTTGGTGCGCCGAGCTATAACCGTTTGCAGGCAGCTGCGACTTCCGCACAAAAAGCGGCATTGTCTAAGCTGTCTCCGGAAATGGTGAGCGCCAGCACCCTGGCAGGCGACCCGATCACAGCGCGCCTGACCGCAGCGCCTGGCAACGGTGCTTCTATCGGCGGCCTGAAAGTGATGACTGACAACGGCTGGTTCGCCGCGCGTCCGTCAGGTACGGAAGACGCATACAAGATCTACTGCGAAAGCTTCCTCGGTGAAGAACATCGCAAGCAGATCGAGAAAGAAGCGGTTGAGATTGTTAGCGAAGTTCTGAAAAACGCGTAATCACATTAAATAAGAAAAAGGGCGGTCGGAAGATCGCCCTTTTTTACTTATGACTGCCTGATGCGCTACGCTTATCAGGCCTACGCGGATGGTACAATGTATTGAATTTGCGCGATTTTGTAGCATCCGGCATGACCAGAGCGCACTTTGCCTACAAACTGAATAGCTCAAGGGAATTCCAAATGAAGACCAAAAGGAGTCTGGTCGTCAGAGTGGCATTCATTGCCGCCACATTACTGCTAACTGCATGCGCCCAACCTGAACAATCATCAATAGCTGGCGACTGGTTACTGACTCCTAAGGATAAAACCAGAGGATTAACGGGTAGCATTGCGGTGAATATTGCGCCTTCCCAGTGTAAAACAAATTGCCGTGGCGATAACTTACCTGATTATACCCGCCGCTGGCAGTTGTCAGGCGGGAACGAAAAAGAAGTGACTTATCTTCATGATATGTCAGCACAAGAAAAGATCGGTTTAAATCACGGTTGGCAGTGCTATACCTCATTTTTTATGAGGATTTGCCAGGGCAAGCCTGGCACTCGACCGATAGTTAATGAGGATTATGTCAGCGAAAGCGGATTTTTTGGTTCGATGATGCATGTCGGGATTATTGAGTTGCAACGCTGCCAGTCAGAAAAATGCCAGCAAGAGTTGAAAGCGATAAATACGTATTAAAATATTTAGCGATGAGAGCCAATGCCTGATGCGACGCTGGCGCGTCTTATCATGCCTACGGGAGCAATATGTAGGCCATATAAAGCGTTTACGCCGCATCCAGAAATTCAGCCCCTAAAGCATAAACCGATACCCAATCCCGGTTTCAGTAATGAAATGGCGGGGGCGAGCGGGATCCTGTTCCAGTTTTTGTCGCAGATGCCCCATATAAATACGCAAATAGTGGCTGTGTTCGACCGCGTTTGGTCCCCATACCTGGTTGAGTAACTGGCGCTGGGTGAGCACTTTTCCGGCATTGTTGAGCAGCACGGCCAGCAGACGGAACTCAATAGGCGTGAGATGTACTTCTTCCTCACCACGGTGAATCACGCGGGCGGCTAAATCGACGGTAACATCGGAAAATTTCACCACTGGCTCGGGCGCGGTGGTAGCTGAGTGGCGGCGTAACGCGACGCGCAGACGGGCCTGCAATTCGCCAATGCCAAACGGCTTACTCAGATAATCATCCGCTCCGGCGTCCAGCGCGGCGATTTTGTCGCTCTCTTCGCTACGTGCGGAAAGCACAATCACCGGCACCGCGCTCCACTGGCGCAGGTCGCGGATAAACTCAATTCCATCGCCATCGGGCAGGCCGAGATCGAGAATAATCAAATCTGGCTTACGAGTCGCCGCTTCCAGCAGCCCCCGTTGTAGCGTTTCGGCTTCAAAGACGCGCATACCGTCGCCCTCCAGCGCCGTGCGCAGAAAGCGACGAATAGCCTGTTCATCTTCAACAATCAGAACGTTTGTCACATATCCTCATGAAATTCTTCAAGTTCAGGGGCAGTTTGCTGGGGAAGTGTAACACGAAAACAAGCACCACCTTCCGGTCGGTTGAACGCGGTAATGGTGCCGCCGTGTACATCCACAATCGCCCGACAAATTGCCAGTCCAAGCCCTACACCTGGTACCGCCGACTCTTTATTCCCGCGAGCAAACTTATCGAAAATCGTCTGCTCCTGGCCTGGTGGAAGACCGGGGCCGTTATCCCAGACATCCAGTTGTAGATTTTCGCCCTCAACGTGGGCATCAATACCAATTTCGGCCTGCGCACCCGCGTATTTCACCGCGTTCTCCAGCAGATTAATCAGCACCCGTTCAAAGAGTGGCCCGTCAACGTGGATTAAGGTCAGCGGTTCTGGCAGAGAAAGATTGATGGGCGACGATAAACCCGGTTCCAGCATTTGCAGCGCGCTGCCGACCACTTCTTCCAGCGTTAACCACTCTTTCTTCAAATTAAAGCCGCCGGACTGAATTCGCGCCATATCCAGTAGATTATTCACCAGTCGGGTAGTGTTCAGCACATGCTGACGAATCTCGCTAGCCTGGCGGGCGTGGGGCGATCCTTCGCTTGCCAGATCGAGCGTTAAGATTTCTGCCTGACCGAACAGCACCGTAAGCGGAGTGCGTAAATCATGCGAAAGCGCCGCCAGCAGGGCGTTGCGGATCTGTTCACGTTCGCTTGCCATCCGCGCCTGTTCTTCGCTGGCGGTCAGCGTCAGCCGCTCAAGGGCATTGGCGACTAACAGCGTAAACGTCTCCAGCAGGCGCTGCTGTTCCGGGATCATCAACTGGCGCAGATTCCCCGGTTCCACCACCACCAGTCCGTAGGTTTTCTCGCCGCTTTTTAACGGCAAAATCTGGTACGGTACGCCGGGTAACGTGTCGGTGCCCGCGCCCGCAGGCAGGCCTTTATCAAAACTCCACTGCGCGATGGCATCGTCCCACGGCGTCATTCCTTGCGGATGTGTTAACGGCTGCAATTTACCGTTGTCATCGGGCAACAACACCTGACTGCGGGCATGAAACGTGGAAGCAATAAATTGTTCGCTGGTGGCGGCGATGTCCTGCGGACTGCGGCCCACAGCCAGAGCTTTGGACATTTCATATAAGTGCCGTGTGCGTTGCTCGCGGTAACGGGCTACCCGCGCCTGATAACGCACGCCAGCAGTAAGATTCCCGATCACCAGCCCGACGGTTAACATCACCGCGAAGGTCAGCAGATATTGCACATCAGAGACGGCGAGCGTGCCGCGTGGGGCGATAAAAAAGAGATCGAAACTCACCACATTAATGACGGTGGCAACCACCGAAGGCCAGCGTCCATAAAATAGCGCCACCACCACCACGCCAAGCAGATACAGCATCACCAGGTTGGCGGCATCAAACGTCATCAGCCACTGCATGGCAATTAAGGTGATAACGGCGCATAACGCGGCGGCAACCACGCATCCCTGAATCTGTACCCGCCACTTGTCTTTAAAAGAGCGGCTATCCGGCGCGTTGTTAATCGTGCGGGCGGGTGGCTCATCAAGTGCGACCAGAACCTGATCGAGATCGGGGGCGATGCGCGCCAGTCGGTCAGCAAACGTTTCCCGACGCCACCAGCGGCGCGAGGCCGGGCGACCGAGAATAATCTTGCCGAGATTATGTTCACGGGCATAACGCACTACCGCTTTTTCTTCCGCTGGATCAGAGAGTGTTGCCGTCTCTGCGCCCAGCTCCTGCGCCAGACGTAAGGCGCTGAGAATTGCCCGACGTTTTTTCTCCGGTAAGCGGTGCAGGGCAGGGGTTTCAACATACACCGCGTGCCAGACGCTGCCCAGGCGCGACGCCAGCCGCGCCGCCGCGCGGACCAGTTTCTCACTGCCGGTGTTATGTCCGATGCATAAAAGGATCGCGTCGCGCGTGTGCCAGACTTTTTCTTCGCCAGGATGCCCCCGCCAGGCGCGCATTTGCTCATCTACGCGATCGGCAGTACGGCGCAGTGCCAGCTCGCGCAGGGCGATCAGATTACCTTTGCGGAAAAAATGTTCAATGGCGCGCTCCGCCTGCCCGGCAATATAGACTTTGCCTTCTTTCAGCCGCTGGCGCAGATCGTCCGGGGGCAAGTCCACCAGCACCACGTCGTCGGCGGCATCGAAAAAAGGATCGGGCACGGTTTCCCGTACCTGAATTCCGGTGACGCCGCTGACCACATCATTCAGACTTTCCAGATGCTGAACGTTGACGGTTGTGAAAACATCAATGCCCGCTTCCAGCAGCTCTTCGATGTCCTGCCAGCGTTTAGGATGACGAGAACCTGGCGCATTACTGTGCGCCAGTTCGTCCATTAAGATCAGCGCCGGACGGCGGGCGAGGGCGGCATCGAGATCAAACTCGCTGATATGCCGCCCACGGTACGCCTGGCGTTTTAACGGCAGAACAGCCAACCCTTCCAGCATTGCGGCGGTATCTTTCCGCCCGTGAGTTTCTACCACGCCAACCACAATATCCAGCCCTTGCGCCCGCAGTCGCTGGGCTTCTGCCAGCATCGCCCAGGTCTTCCCGACGCCAGCGCAGGCACCGAAGAAAACTTTCAGCTTCCCCCGATGCGGCGCGGCAGTTTGTTCCAGCAGACGATCGGGGTCGGGACGTAAGGGTTCGTTATTCATCAAGCTTATCCAGCGCCAGATTGAGTTCGACAATGTTGACGACCGGCTGGCCGATATATTTCACCAGCGGTTGTTGGCTGTATTTTGCGATCAGTTGCGTGAGCTGTTCAACGCTGATATTACGAGCTTTCGCCACGCGTGGGATCTGCCAGACCGCCGCTTGCGGGGTGATGTTATTGTCCAGCCCGCTTGCCGACGCCGTCACCAGTTCAACCGGAACGTTCGTGCTGGCATCCGGGTTAGCGGCCCGTAATGCGGCAACGCGTGCGGCTATCTGTTTATCCAGCTCAGGGTTACTGACCGCCAGATTGCTCCCGCCAGAAGCCTGTGGATTATAGGGCATTTCTGCCGTTGCCGACGGGCGACCCTGAAAATAGCCGTTGCCGGTAAAATTCTGCCCGATTAATGCCGAACCGCGCACCGTATCACCTTCACGGATCAACGAACCATTGGCCTGCCAGGGAAACCACCATTGCCCCAGCGCGGTGGTCAGCAGCGGGTAAACGCCACCAGTAATCAATAACAGAAAGATAAATGTCGATAATACCGGACGTAATCCACGCATGGTAAACCTCACACCAGACCGCAAACGGTCAGCAGTAAATCAATGACTTTGATACCAATAAACGGCACCAGCAGCCCACCCAGACCGTAAATCCATAAGTTACGGCGCAACATGGCAGAAGCGGTAAGCGGTTTATAACTCACGCCTTTTAACGCCAGGGGAATCAAAAAGACGATAATCAAGGCGTTGAAAATGACCGCACTGAGAATGGCAGAGTCGGGCGAATGCAGGCGCATGATATTCAGCGCATTTAACTGCGGATACGTTGCCGCGAACGCCGCCGGAATAATGGCGAAGTATTTCGCCACATCGTTGGCAATGCTGAAGGTGGTCAGCGAGCCACGGGTCATCAGCATCTGTTTGCCAATATGCACCACCTCGATCAACTTGGTCGGGTTAGAGTCCAGATCCACCATATTGCCCGCTTCTTTCGCCGCCTGAGTACCGGAGTTCATCGCCACCGCGACATCGGCCTGCGCCAGAGCCGGAGCATCGTTGGTGCCATCGCCGGTCATCGCCACTAAACGGCCCTCCGCCTGATACTGACGGATCAATGCCAGCTTGGCCTCCGGTGTCGCTTCGGCGAGGAAATCATCGACGCCCGCTTCCGCAGCAATGGCGGCGGCAGTCAGACGGTTATCGCCGGTAATCATCACTGTTTTAATGCCCATTTGGCGCAGTTGCGCGAAACGCTCTTTAATGCCGCCTTTGACGATATCTTTCAGCGCAATAACGCCCAGCACACGAGCACCTTCCACCACCACCAGCGGCGTGGCTCCCTGACGCGCAACCTGATCGACTTTGTGATCAACATCGGCAGGGAAGTGACCGCCGTTAGCCTCAACATGGCGGCGAATGGCATCGACAGAACCTTTACGGATCATGCGGTTGTCGATGTTGATCCCGCTCATCCGGCTTTGCGCAGTAAACGGTACAAAGGTGGCATGGAGCGACTGCACATCGCGCTCGCGCAGGTTAAAACGCTGCTTGGCGAGGATCACAATACTGCGGCCTTCCGGCGTTTCATCAGCCAGCGAAGCCAGTTGTGCGGCATCGGCCAGCGTTTTTTCCTCTACGCCCTGCGCGGGGATAAACTCCGATGCCTGACGGTTACCCAGCGTGATGGTGCCGGTTTTATCCAGCAACAGGACGTCAACGTCACCTGCCGCTTCAACTGCACGTCCGCTGGTGGCAATCACATTCGCGCCCAGCATCCGACTCATCCCGGCGACGCCGATCGCTGACAACAGGCCGCCAATAGTGGTTGGGATCAGACAGACCAGCAGCGCCACCAGTACCGTTACGCTGACTGCATTACCGCCCCACGCGGAAAACGGCCACAGCGTGGCGGTTGCCAGTAAAAAGACGATAGTCAGGGCAATCAGCAGGATGGTCAGGGCAATCTCGTTCGGCGTTTTGCGTCGCTGTGCGCCTTCCACCATCGCGATCATCCGATCCAGAAACGTCTCGCCGGGGTTAACGCTGCACTCAATCACCAGCCAGTCAGAAAGAATGCGCGTGCCGCCGGTGACGGAGGCAAAATCGCCGCCGGATTCACGGATCACCGGTGCCGATTCCCCGGTGATGGCGCTTTCATCGACCGATGCGCCCCCTTCAATGACTTCACCATCGCAGGGGATAATATCGCCTGCTTCTACTAGCACGATATCGCCTTTACGCAGTTGATCGGCGGGAACTTTGTCCGCCGCAGCGCCATATTTCGGCTCACGCAGCTTGCGGGCAAAGGCAGTTTTTTTCACCCCTTTCAGACTGTTGGCCTGCGCTTTACTGCGGCCTTCAGCCAGCGCCTCGGCGAAATTAGCGAACAGTACGGTGACCCACAGCCAGCCGCTAATTGCCGCGCTAAACAGCGCATTGCCAGGCATCGCGCCGCTTGCCATCGCGATGCTAATACAGGTGGTCAGCAAACTGCCGATCCAGACGATAAACATCACCGGATTGCGCCATTGCGCCTGCGGGTTTAATTTTTTCACCGCTTCTTTCAGCGCCTGAACGACAAGTGTTGGTTCGAATAGCGCCAGTTGTTTACGACTCATATTCAGTGCTCACTCAATATCATCAGGAGAGATATTCCGCCACCGGACCAAGCGCCAGGGCAGGGATAAAGGTCAGTGCGCCAACCAGCAACACGGTGCCGATTAATAGTCCAACAAACAGCGGGCCGTGCGTTGGCAGCGTGCCGGAGCTGGCGGGTTGGCTCTTTTTACTCACCAGCGAACCGGCAATTGCCATCACCGGGATAATCACCCCGAAGCGACCTACAAACATGCAGAACGCCAGCAAACAGTTCCAGAACGGAGAGTTGGCGCTTAATCCGGCAAAGGCGCTGCCGTTGTTGTTAGCGGCGGATGACACGGCGTACAGCACTTCGCTAAAACCATGCGGGCCAGGGTTGAGCATGGCGCTACGTCCGGCGTCGGTCATCATTGCCAGCGCCGTGCCCATCAGCACCAGCGTCGGGGTGACCAGAATCGCCAGCGCGGTCAATTTCATCTCGCGTACATCGATTTTTTTACCCAGATATTCCGGTGTACGACCAATCATCAGCCCGGCAATAAACACCGCCAGCAGGACAAACAGCATCATGCCGTAAAGGCCAGAACCGACACCGCCGAATACCACTTCACCAATTTGCATCAACCACATCGGCACCATGCCACCGAGAGCGGTAAACGAATCATGCATCGCAATCACCGCGCCACAGGAAGCCGCCGTAGTCACGACCGCAAACAGGCTACTGACCAGCACGCCGAAACGGCTCTCTTTACCTTCCATATTGATGCTGCTGTCCGCGCCCAGTGCCAGCAGATGCGGATTACCCTGAACTTCTGCCCACATCACCACGCCTACGCAGATAACAAAAATCACCGACATCGCCCACAGCAACATGCGCCCCTGACGGCGATCGCCCGCCACTTCACCAAAGGCAAAGCACAGCGCTGTTGGGATCAAAAAGATCGCCAGCATCTGCACGAAGTTGGTCAGTGCGGTTGGGTTTTCAAACGGATGCGACGAGTTGGCATTAAAGAAGCCACCGCCGTTAGTACCGAGCATTTTGATCGCTTCCTGAGAAGCCACCGGCCCCATCGGCAACATTTGTTGCGCCCCTTCAACGGTCGTCACAGCCTGATAAGGCTGAAAGTTTTGCAGCGCACCTTGTTGAATAAAAAACAGTGCGATCAACAACGCCACAGGGGCTAACACCCATAACGTGATGCGTAGCAGATCGACCCAGGCATTCCCGAGTGTGCTCATGCTCTGGAGGGTAAACGCGCGGATAAGGGCAAAAATCACCGCAATCCCGCTGGCGGCAGAAAGAAAGTTTTGCACCGTTAAGCCCGCCATCTGGCTGAAATAGCTCAACGTGGTCTCACCGCTGTAAGATTGCCAGTTGGTGTTAGTGACAAAGCTGACGGCGGTATTCAGCGCCAGATCCCACGACAGCCCCGGCAACTGTTGTGGATTAAGTGGCAGATAGTGCTGGCCGAGCAATATAAAAAACAGCACCGCCAGCCCCAGCATGTTCAGGCCAAGAATGGCAGAGAGATATTGCTTCCAGTTCATCTCACGGTCAGAGACGCCAAGTACACGAAAGAGTACGCGTTCAACGCCCGCTGTACCGGGAAGAGGAATATCATTAATCAGCCGCGCCAGCCCGCTGCCTAAAGGGCGCGCCAGCACCATTAACACCAGTAAAAATGTGGCGATCAGTAAGAACCCTTGCGCAGCCATCAGAACGCCTCCGCATTGATCAGGGCATAAACCAGATAACCCAGTAATAAAAACACCAGCAACACGCCGGCTATCACGCCTGCACTCACAGTGCACCTCCAGTGGCCTAAAAGTGATACCGGAAGGGTAGAATTCTGGCTGCAAAGATTTCGCAAAAATCTGCGGACGGGGTGTAAAAAAAGTATAAAAATGGCAAAAGCCATGACTTAACTAATGATTAGTATCAATTTAACTTTTATGTAACTTAATTACATGGTGAATGTAAATAAACCATCAATAAGCAAAAATAAGTGGTCGGATGAGTAGCAAAATTACACAAAAGGCGGTACTATTTTCATCAGATAAACAAATTCATTTTTCCGGTGCCATTCACCGGTTAGATACAAAAGGGGGAGAAAAGTATGGAACTCTACAGAGAATATCCTGCATGGCTTATCTTTTTACGCCGTACTTATGCGGTTGCAGCGGGCGTTCTGGCGCTGCCTTTCATGCTTTTCTGGAAAGACCGCGCCCGCTTTTACAGCTACCTGCATCGCGTCTGGTCGAAAACCAGCGATAAACCGGTGTGGATGGATCAGGCCGAAAAGGCAACCGGCGATTTTTATTGATTGTTGAGTTCTGAATACATTGAAAACCGCCAGCGGAAACGCTGGCGGTTTTTTTGTATCAGGAAGATGTTCAGAGAAATATTTAGACACCGTTATACCAATCGAAATATATATTCATGAAATGTATATAAATATTTTCTTAATTGTTCTTATCTGACAGATATCTCACTTAAGGCTTTCTTATGAGTCTTTAGAGTTAGAACCATGAGTGCGGTAGCTATGGGGGGGATATGTCCTCAGAAGGATTCGTTTCACGCTGTCGGTGGACGGTATCGTGGAGATGGCGACAGCGGTGGTGAGCTTCCGTCTGTACCAGCACCACTGCACACCGTTCATCCTGGATGTGGATATCGCCAGCGGACTGTCTGACCTGACGGCGGAGGATTTTCTGGAGAAGAGCGCAGTGCTGACAGTCTGGCAGGGTGATATCCTGCAGCGTTACCGACGCGGCAACCGACGGTACTGACGGCGCTGGCAGATAGATAATGGAGATGGCAGCGCTGGGACTGAAGGGGGCGGAGCCTCCACGGAAAAATGTACAGGAAGCCTTTGCTCCTCTCCAGCAGGATAAGGTACCGCCACAACGGCCAGGAAGATTCTCACGATAAGGACTGAAGATGAAAATCAGCTATCCCATCAGGGATAAAGAAGGCAAAGAGTTCCGCTCACTGGATGAGATAATGCGGCTTATTGACGCAGAAGCGCACGGAACCTGGCTGCTGGGTGGAAACGGGCTGTGGCACGGCGGGATACATATCAGTGACGCGTCTAATCCGTTATCAGCCCTGAAACCGGATACCGCCGCTACCGGAGAACCGGTTCCTCTTCAGTTTATGGCCGATGGCACCATTGCGGCGTACCGGATAAATAATGATTACCTGAAAGGCCCCTACAAAGGGCAGCAACTCCGTTACAGCAGCGGTGACATGACGTACAGCCCGTACGAAGGATGGGTGCCGGAAGCGTTTGACTCAATAAGCCGTGCCGCAGAACAGGGAGATGAGTGGCTGTATGAGCAGGTACCGCCCTTTTATCGTGAGCTGATGGCAGAGATGGATCAGGACGGTGATGGAAAAGTGACGGAGGAAGAGATCAGACAGGCGCTGACCGTGCGTGAACCCCTGGTGAGAAATGTGGTGAATCATCTGACAGTCAGACACCACAGCGAGTGGTACGGCGGTCGCCCGACGGGACGCTGGGAAGGGTTTTATAAAGATCTGGACACCGAGGAAGTGGCATATTGTGAAAAGTGGCAGCTGGATCTGGAGTGGATGAGCGGAGTGTCACCGTTTAATAATGATGATGCAGTGTGGCATTTTCATCCGGTTGTGTTTTTGGACGCTATTAATTCAAAATCTGTGTGTGCTTGCAACAGAGATATAACATTAGATGAATTAAAAAAAGTTGCTCCTGCAGTAAGTGAAGATCTTCTCAAAAGGTATCTCTACGATATAAATGCAGGGTTTATTCGGTTTGGTATGACCACTTGTAGAGAAAAAGCCCATTTTCTTGCACAAATTATTCACGAGAGCGGTTATTTTAGATATACCAAAGAAATTAATGGTGAATCAGCTTCATATAGTCCGTGGTATAGCCGAGGCTTAATACAAGTTACAGGGGAAAGTAATTACACCGCCTATGGGGAATATATTAATGAGGACGTAACATCTTCGGATTCCGCAAGAGATAAACTCATATCCTCCCCACATTGCGTATTATCTGCGTTTTGGTATTTCAATATATTCAAAAGAATAAATGAAGATGCAAAAAATGATGATTTTAATAAAATTACAGCAGTGATTAATGGAGGGTATCATCATTATGATGAACGGTTGTCGCTATTTAATAAATTGGTTACCTCACTTACTGCCGAGCATTTAAATCAGAAAGAAGTGAATGACGATTTCTTGTTTGATGATAGTGGCGTATATGATAATAAAGTATATGCCTTGGGATGGGGGATATGGCATGATCCTGATAGCTCCCGAAGAGGTACAATCAAGAGTAACGAAGAAGCATTAAAAGGTTATAGAAGAGCGAAAGAATTAATTGACCTGCATCCGTTTCCTCAGGAAGGGCGTGAGGGTGAAAGAAAAGTATATGGAATAGAAAAAAGAAACATATCCACATTTGTAGAGAGACGAATAACTGAACTGGAGTAATTAATATGAAAGTTAAATTATTGGTTTTACTGTTTTTTTTGGTGCCTTTTAGTTTATTGGCTAAACAACAAACAACGGTAGGCTGTTTTAGCGCTGGGAAAACAAATTTAAAGTTTGTTGAAATATCGTCTGGCGATATTTTTTTAGGCTATGTGATTTATGAGAAATCCTCAAAATTCATACCTCTTGCGTTTATAAATAAATTAGAAGTGACTTTCGACGACAGGCCTTCTGAATTTACTTATGCATGGAGTGAGGTTATAAATGGAAAAATTAATGGGTCGTATGTTGTTTCCACACAAGGTGCAAGATTTAATTGGTTTTATTATAAGTCAATAAGTGGAAAAATAACTGAGTTTGAAGAAAATATTGAGGCGTATAATAATGATGGTACTGATTGCAAATGGCCTGCATAACCATTGTGCAGTTTTTTATGAAATCGATGCCGTGTTATTAAAATAATGATGCGACTAGGTTGAATTTGTTTATTATTAATTTAAATGTTTTATGATTTTAAGTTAGACATGAATAATTGACTGGAAAATTATTTTTGAGGGATATCGTACAGGCAGGGAAGCTCATGGCACAAAGATGCAAAACGGGACGTTTTGCATGTAATAAGCATAAGCTTGTGAAGAGATGGTGGCAGGCCCACCGGGATCTGCTGTCGGAAGTCGGTCCCAAACAACTCCGGCTTCTGTGGTAAAGAGCCATGGTAGTGAGCGCAGGGTACGGTAAATATAGGCTGATTAATTATCAGGGAGGTTATATGTCCTCAGAAGGATTACGTTTCACGCTGGCAGTGGACGGCATTGTGGAGAT